>SYFT01000067.1 GCA_005799825.1 Acidobacteriota bacterium
AGGCCGCCGACCAAGGCACACCACGCGGGGCACATTCCGGGCTGGGCAATGCATCTGCGTCAGCGCCGCCCAGGCCCGTTCAGCGGCGCGCGTGCTATCTATGCCAGGTAAACAGTCCTCGCTGTTTCGATTTTGTATCGCTTTTTCTTTTAGGGCAGGTGCACATTGAATCTGGTCGTATGGCATTGCAAGGCCGCATTCTCCGACTTCTGCCACCCACATACGGTATGCTCTGGCCCGAGTCCGGGAACAACCCACAGGATCCCTCGAGTGAACACCATTCCTGCCGGCCACGTTCACGAACCGTCAGAAGGGGAACCATGGTCATCAGCCCTCCCGGCATCACCATTGCCAACTACATCGGCCTGAGCCGAATACTGCTGTGGACGCCGCTGGCCACAGTGTTTGTCCTCCTGCAACGATGGGATGCCGCCTTTGCCACCATCCTGATAGCGGGCATCAGCGATGTGGCCGACGGCTATGTCGCGCGCCGCGAGAAAACCATTTCGAATTTCGGGGCGTTCCTCGACCTGACCGCCGACAAGGTCTTCGTCACAGCCATGCTGGTCTGCCTCAGCTACCAGGGATTGGTGCCCCTGTGGGCCGTGTTGATCATCCTGCTGCGCGAGTTCTTTGTCATGGGCCTGCGCTGTTATGCCGCCGCGGAACACATGTCGATTCCCGTGGACCGGATCGGCCGCTCCAAGTGCTTCTTCACGTTCGCCGCCATACTCGCGATCGTCCTCAATCTTCCATTCGCGCCGCAGTTGCTGCTGGTTGCGTGTGCGCTCACCGTGGTGTCCGGTGTGATGTATTTTTATCGGGCGCGACCGCTCCTGGTGAAGCACCTCCGCTATTCAACCCTTGATGTCCCGGCGCGAGGAGTCGCAGCCCCGCGGCTCTCGTTGCCGTTCCACGACCCAGTCGGCGCCGTGAAGATCTCCTCCGCCGACTAAGGGCCCGAGCGGCACTGTGCGTTTCTTGACAGCCAGACGACGTGAATTGGGACGACCCAGAGGAGCCTCGACAGCTGGCGTTCCGGTAGCGGCCGGCGTGACGCAGCCAACCACCCTGACGGTAATCGATTACTCGAAGCCCTCCACCGAAACGCGGCTCTGGGTGTTCGACCTGTGCACCTGAGCACTCCTGTACGAAGAACTAGTCGCGCACGGGCCGGGCACAGGCGACAACTATGCGACGGCTTTTTCCAACACGCCAGAGACGCACCAGTCCAGCCTCGGGCTCTTCGTCACCGACGAGACCTATGTCGGTAAGATTGGCTACTCACTTCGCCTTCACGGCCTCGATCAGGGTTTTAACGATCGGGCACGTGAACGGGCGATCGTGATGCACGGCGCGCCGTCCGTGAGCGAGTCGTTTGCGGGCGCGCAGGGGCGCCTCGGACGTCGTGGGGGATGTCCCGCCCTGCGCGAACCCATCGCGCGAGAGGTCATTGATCGCGTGAAGGGCGGTGGCCTGTTGTTCGCGTATTATCGCGATCACCAGTGGCTCAAGACGTCGAAGCACCTCGGCGATTGCGCGGCCGCGGCCCACTGAGCGTGGGCCAGGGGCCACCCGCGTTTTCACACGCGTCGCGCAGTCGGTTAACCGCGTACGATCTCGCCCGCTTTCCCAGCCAGACACTCTTTGATCGCCTCGGCCGCGCCGTGTGTAGCGCCGGCTGCCTGCCACGCAAAGAGCTGTACGAATCCTGGGAACTGGCGAGACGAACCCGGCGCCTCTTTCGTGGCGGCCGTGTGGTCGATTTGTGCGGCGGTCACGGCCTGTTGGCTCACACCATGCTGCTGCTCGACCACTCCTCATCGTCGGCACTCGTCGTCGACACGGCGGTGCCGCCCTCGGCCCACCTGGTGCATGAGGCCGTCATTCAAGCATGGCCGCGCCTCGCCGGCCGCGTGACGTTCATCGTCGCACCGATGGACTCCGTGGCGCTCGGTGCAGACGATGTGGTGGTGTCGTGTCATGCGTGCGGTGCGTTGACGGATCAGGTGCTGAGCCTGGCGACCGCCGCACGCGCGCGCGTGGCGGTATTGCCGTGTTGCCATGATGCAGACACGTGCGACACCGGTTCGCTGACGGGTTGGGTAGAGCCGGCGTTGGCAATCGACACGATGCGCGCCCTACGACTCGACCAACAGGGTTATCTCGTCTGGACACAGGTGATTCCCGCCGAAATCACGCAGAAGAATCGCCTGTTGATCGGTGCGCCTCGGCCATGACGCCTGCGCCCGGCGTGAAGGCCATCCTCATCCATGGCAACGGCGGCAGCACCGCGGGCGACATCTGGCTGCCGTGGCTCGAGCACGAACTCACCGGTCTGGGGATTCAAGTCGTCAATCAGACGTTCCCGGACAACGTAAAAGCGCGCGCGCGATTCTGGCTGCCGTTCATCGAATTACTCGGAGCCGACGAACACACCATCCTGATTGGCCACTCGTCGGGCGCCGTGGCGGCCATGCGGTACGCGGAAACGCATCAGCTGCTGGGGTCAATTCTAGTGGGTGTGTGCCACACCGATCTGGGTGACGGCGGAGAGGCTGCCAGCGGATACTACAACGCGCCGTGGCAATGGCAGCGCATTCGCGAGAACCAGCAGTGGATGGCGGTCTTCAGCTCCATCGACGATCCGCACATCCCCATCACCGAAGCCCGATTTGTGGCCGCGCAACTGCGGTGCAGCTATCATGAGTTCCGCGACCGTGGGCACTTTGTGGATTCCTGTGAATTTCCGGAAGTGGTGCATCAAGTGAGGAAAGAACTGTTGCGCGGGAGGACCTTATGACGCGTATCGCGGCAGGGTTCATTGCGGTCGCGGTTGCCCTTGGTGCTGTGGGTGCGGTGGCCCTTGAACGTAGCTCGGCCTGTTCCTCAAGGCCGAGGCCCAGACGGCCGCCCCAAACAGCGCGCCGACGCCTGCCGTGAGCGCCATCGCGATCACACCCCAGAAGGCCACGCGCCAGGCCGGGCGCGTGGCAGCCGGAAGTCTCCAAGAATGCGTGATAGCGTTCCTGTTGATGCGTAGCGCTTTATGGCTGTTGTTTGCAGTCGGAATCCTGCTGCCCGTCAATGCCGAGGCGCAGGATGGCTGGGAGTCCGGCTTCGGGCCCCACACGATTCGCCGGGAAGATTCCTCGACAATCCATGTCGGTGGCGGTGTGACCGCCGCCCGTCGATTCGGCCGGTTCGGGGTGGTCATTGAAGCTGGCGGGACGCGCCGCGAAGGGCACAATGATTGGCGCACGGTGGTCGGCGCACGCGTGAAGTTGGGAGACACCAACCGTCGCACGGTCTTCTTCGTACAGACGCTGAGTGGCGTGTTGATTCGCTTACGCGAGTCAGACTGGGCGATACTACCCGGCCTGGGGGCCGACGTTCGGCTGTCTGAGAAGCGCGCATTGCGCGTACAACTCGACGCGCCCATCGAGCGTGCGCAGTCGCCCGCGGTCGCAGGTGGTCGCGTGTCCGTGTGGCTTGTGTTTGGGAGGCAGCAGTGAAGATACGAGCAACAGCCCTCTTTGTCTCTGTGATTTCAACGGCAGCAGTGGCGCAGCAACCGCCCGCGCCGGCCATTGAGACCATTCGTCAGGCCGACATGAAAGCCGACCTGTACTTCCTGGGATCTGATGCGATGAAAGGCCGGCTGACGAATACGCCCGAGAACCACATCGCGTCCGAGTGGATTAAGTCGCGCTTCGAACGACTGGGCTTGGCGCCCGCCATCCCTGGCTACTACCAGGATTACAACCTCATGACCGTGACCCTTGGGTCCACGAACGCGCTTGAGATCACCGGCACACCCGTGGCGCACGGCGCGGGCTATTTCACGCAGCGATTCAGCGCGACCGCCGAGGCAAGCGGGCCGGTAGTGTTTGCCGGCTTCGGTATTACGGCTCTCGACATGAGTTACGACGACTATGCCTCGGACATCGTGAAGGGCGCGTTCGTACTGGTCGTTGACCACGAGCCAGGTGAGCGCGATCCGGCGAGCCGCTTCGACGGTGTGGTGACGTCCGATGCGGGTGGTGCGCTTCGCAAGGCCCAGGCGGCGCAGGCGCACGGCGCCATCGGCATCCTCTATGTCAGTGACGTGCACAATCATCCCGGGGGCGGCGCCAACCTCACCGCGGCAGGCGCCTGGCCGACGCAGCCATCTCGACTGGGCACGTACTCCCTCGAAACATGGATGAAGAGCATCACCATTCCGGCCGCGCAAATTTCGGCTGAACTGGCAGCGACGCTGGTCAAAGGATCAGGCCGCACACTTGAAGATCTTTCGCGGTCTGCCGACACAGGTAAAGCGATTACACCTGTGGCCCTGCCCGGCGCATACGTGCGCCTCACCACCAGTGTCAATCGCACGGCCGTGCCCGACCGCAATGTGCTCGCCATGATTGAAGGCAGCGACCCGCAGCTCAAGAACGAGTGGGTCGTTGTCTCTGCCCACTTCGATCACGATGGCGTTAACGGCGCACAAATCATGAACGGGGCCGACGATGACGGGTCGGGGACGGTGGCGGTGCTGGAGATTGCGGAGGCGTATGTGGCCGCAGCAGCGCAGGGACAACGGCCGAAGCGGTCCATCCTCTTCGCGCAATTCAACTCGGAAGAGCGCGGCCTGCTGGGCGCGTGGGCGTACACCGAGACGCCGACCGTGCCCCTGACCAACATCGTGGCCGTGCTGAACATGGACATGATCGGGCGCAACGAGGAAGTGCCCGCACCGGCACCTCCCCCCGCAGCCGGCGCGGCGCAACAAGGTGGGCAAGGGGGCCGGGGTGGTGGTGGCGGCCGGTTCAACGGCCTGGAGCCGCAGACAGCCGAGTCAAACGTCAACGCGCTCAACATCATCGGCGGGGTGCGCAGTCCCGATCTGCGGACGGCGATCAACGCGGCCAATGGGAGCCAGAAGCTCGAGATCCGCTATCGGTACGACAACAATGCTTCGCAGTTGATGCGCCGCAGCGACCAGTGGCCGTTCATTCAGCACGGCGTCCCGGGCGTGTGGGTCTTCACCGGGCTGCACCTGGATTACCACACGCCACAGGATCGTCCCGAACGCATCAACTACCCCAAGATGGAGAAGGTCACGCGCCTTGTGTACCAGACCAGCTGGCATCTCGCAAACGCCGACTCACGCCCGAAGCTGCTGCCGCGTTAGCGTGTCAGGATCGCGCGTCGTTCCCCGGCCTGAACGCCCGTGACACGTGTGACCGCGCGCTTGCCCAGTCCGGGCCACGTGACTTCCACGTCCACGCGTGTCGCGGCGCCGATACCGATGTGCACCGGAAGGTCGTTCTGCATGTTGTACCCGGAGCCCGAGTCCACCAGGCCCGAGCCGATGAGGCGCCTGAAGCCTTCGGCGTAGACGCGGACTTCGGCGCCCGCGCGGGTGGCACGTCCGCGCCCGTCGAGTACACGGATGCCGATGGACCGCTGAGTCGCGGCCGGCAGCAGGTTGCGCAGGATCGCGTGCATGCCGTCGGCCTGCGATCCGGTGAGCGCCAGATCCATCGCACCATCACCGTCGACGTCCGCCCAGGATGCCCCGTGATCGGCTGCGAACGCCTTCACATTCTCCGGCGTGCGATCTTCGTAAGCCTTTCCGGTGTTCATGAAGAGGTGGTCCCGATACTGCACCCCGCCGGTGAACGTACCGTTCACGTACAGATCGACCAGGCCGTCGCTGTCGGCGTCGGCGAAGGCGCAGGTGTCGTATCGCGCGTCGATGTCAATCCCCCACGCGGCCGAGCGATCGTCGAAGCCTTTCCCGTTGCTGAGGAACAGTCCGTTCTTCCCGTAGTTGGCCGCGAACAAGTCCATTCGGCCGTCGTTGTTCACATCGGCGGCACAGGGACGCACAGTGCCGTTGGTGGCGTCCTTTGGTGTTCGCCCACCCCACGCCACTCCGCGGCGCTCGGCCTCGTCAGCGAACTTTCCCCGGTTGTTCACGAACAACCCGTTGGCATCACCATCCATGTTGCCCACGTAGACGTCCATGTCGCCGTCGGCATCTGCGTCAAACCACACCGCGCCGACGCTCTTGCGCGCATCGGCCAGGCCAACCTCCGCTGCGACATCAGTGAACCGTCCATCGTCATTCCTGAACAATGCGTTGGCCTTGTCACGAAACGCAACGAACAGATCAAGGTCGTTGTCGCTATCAAAGTCGATCCATACGGGCTGTCGCAGCGCACCGGCCATCACCACAAGGCCTGCGGCTTCGGTCACATCCTGGAACCGGCCAGAGTCATTCCGGTACAACCGCAGCAGAGACTGGGCGCCAGGCGTGAATCCCACCAGGAGATCGGCATCGCCGTCCGCATCCATGTCGCCCCAGGCTGCAGCACGAACGGCGCGGGCATCCGCCACATTGGCGATCCGGCCAGCGTCAACAAACGTCCCCTTGTCATTGCGATACAGACGATTGGGCGCGCCGTTAAACCCCACAAACACGTCAGGGTCGTCGTCATTGTCGTAGTCGGCCCACGCATTCACAAACGCACCTGGCGTCGAGAAGAGATCGGGTTGGACGGATTCGAACCGGGGCGCCTGCTGCGACAGCAGAGCTCCCGCCGCCAGGGATAGAACCAGCAAACGCATGTTGAGGCCTCCGCCGCGCATTATGCCACCTCACCGGGTAAGCTTGGGGCATGGCCGATACCGGTGGACTCAAGTCTTCGTTCGAATTGGCGATGGAGCGCCTGCGCAAGAAGGACTCGGACGCAGGCGTGACCACTCGACCGATGACCGACGAGCAGAAGGCCGCGATCGCGGAGGTGCGCAGCGTCTATGACGCGAAGATCGCCGAGCAGGACATCCTGCAGCAGTCGGCGATGAAGCATCTCGCGGGCGCCGACCCCGCCGAGGCCGAAGAAGTCAGCCGCCGGTTCCGGCGCGAGCGCGAGCGGCTCGCCTCCGAGCGCGACACGAAAGTGGAGTCACTCCGGCAGGGGTAGCATCTCGTTCGTGCGCGCATCGCGGCGCACGGTGAACCAGCGCCGGCAGCCGAACGTGTGAAACCAACGCTCGCTGACCGGCCCTTCATGATTGCTGTGCATGAACGCGCGGTCTACATCGCGCGCATCCACATCGGTCAGCGCGTCGGGCGTGGCTGGGATCTCGCCGTACGCGAACTCTTCAACCGCGCGCACGCCGCAGTGCGGACAGTGAATACGAAGCCGATGTGCCGCCATCAGTGCGTCCCTGCCGATCCGCGATCGGCCATCGTCCGGTCGCGCGCGAATCGATCGAGTGAGAACGGCGCAATCAAGTCGGGTGTCCGTCCGGTGGCGATCAGCGCGGCCAGTTGTTCGCCGCCCGCGGGGATGGCCTTGAAGCCCCAGGTGCCCCAGCCCGTGGTGACGAGAAAGCCATCCACTCCCGTCAGGCCCATCACGGGCGAGTAGTCCGTGCTCATGTCACAGACGCCGGTCCACTGACGGAGTACTCGCAGATCCCGCAGGAAGGGCAGCAACGTCATCATGCGGAACGCGCAGTGCTGCAGAAACGGATACCCAGAATCGTAGGCGTAGCTCGGCGCGCGGTCGATCTCTGCGCCGATGAGCATCTCGCCCTTCGCCGTCTGTGACGCGTACCCGCCAAGGCCTGAGGAAGCGACGATCGGGTGAAAGGCCTGCGCGTAGCGGTTTGTGACAAAGGCCTGGAGGGGATGCGTGCGAATGGGCAAACGCAACCCAACCATGGAGGCGATCGTTGTGACGTGGCCGCCCACGGCCGAAAGCACGACGCCCGCCGCGATGGGTCCTTGCGAAGTCTCCACACCCGTGACCCTGCCGCGTTCCATCCGGAGGCCGATGACGCCGGTGCGCTGAAAGACGTCCACGCCCAGACGCATCGCGCCCTCCGCGTACGCCCAGACGACGCGGTCGTGACGTGCCGTCGAACCTGCCGGGTGATACGACGCGCCGTACACCGGCCAGACACCGCCGCCGGTCAGATCAATCTGGGGACAGATCTCACCAATCGCCGCAGGGTCCACGTATTCGGTCGTGGCGCCGCACGCGGTGTTGACCGCCGCACGTGCACGTTCCTGTCTGATGCCCGCTTCGCTGTGGGCAATCCAAAGCAGCCCCTTTGTTTTGTGCATCAGCGCGCGGTCTGTTTCCTGTTCAAGATGGGCGTACAGATCCACGCTGCGTTGATAGAACCGCACGGCCTCAGGAATGCCGTAGTTCGCCCTGATGATCGTGGTGTTGCGGCCGGAGTTGCCGCCGCCGATGTAGCTGCGTTCCAGTACGGCGACGTTCGTGATGCCGTGCCGCGTAGCCAGGTAATAGGCCGTGGCCAGCCCATGACCGCCGCCGCCGATGATGACCACGTCGTAGGCTGGCTTGATCGCCGCCGGCCAGCGCAGGTCGATGGCGCGCTCGACGAACTCGTTCATCGAAGCCGCTCCGCGAGATCGGCCGCGTACGGGGACGCGACAACCATGAGCACGCGGTCCTGCTCAAACCACAACTTCAGCGGCAACCCTGCGACCATGCCCTGCGCAAAGGCCGGCCGCTCCCGTGGCAACTCCCAATCACATTCCCGCTCGAGAAAGTCCATCGCCTCGGCGTTGTCTACCCATGCGGCCGAGAAGCCCGTCTCACGCTCGACGATCGCGTGCGCGTCGTCCACAACGCTCGCCGCCACCGTCGTCGTGACCAGCACCTCGTCTGGCGCCAGCCGAAATGCCAACGCGCCCTTCGGCCACGTTGCCGTATTGATCGCCGCCGGCATGGCCACGATGCGCGTGCCGTTGAGGCGTTCAACCACGCGCACGACGGCCCTCCGGGTCGTAAAACGGCGTGGCCACTCGGCGTGCCGAGCGGCCGTTAATGGTGACCTCGGTCGGGAGTTGCCCATCCTTCAGCCGGAGCCAGCCGAGCATGATCGACTTGCCCAGCGTCGGCGACCACGTGGTGGAAGTCACCACGCCCGCCAGGTCCTCACCGTCCCAGATCGTCGCGCCTTCGGCCGGCGCCTGGAAACCGACCGCCATTTCGAAGCCGCAGAGTTGTCGGTCCAGCGGCAGGCGATTGGTGCGAAGCACGGCCTGCCGGCCGATGAACGCCGGCTTGTCGAGGCGCACACCCCACTCGCATCCAAGCCTGCGCAGCGACGAATCAAAGTCGGTGTCTTGTCCGACGATGAGGTGACCCTTTTCGAGGCGGAGCTTCAGGAGCGCTTCAAGTCCGTGGGGACGGATGCCGAGATCCTGGCCGAGTAACAGAAGCGCGCGCCAGAGCTTCACCGAGTCTGCGGCGGCGTGGTGCAGTTCAAAAGACACCTCGCCCGTGAAGCTGAGCCGATAGATGCGGCAGGGCACCCCCGCCACGTCAGCCTGGCCATGACGGAGAAACGCCGGCGGCGCAGGGACTCCGGCTCGCGCGAGCAGGGTTGCAGCCTGCGGCCCCGTCACGTTGATGGCACCCAACGAAAACGTCTGGTTCATCAGGCGCACGTCCGCGTCGAGTGATTCGGCCCAATCGCGCACCCACATCTCCGCAAACGTTGCGCCGCCGCTCGTGAATGTCAGAGTGAATCGCGTCTCGCTCTCGCGGGCCACCATCCCGTCGTCTATGACGTAGCCGCGTTCGTCGAGCATGAAGACGTATCGCGCACGGCCTGGAGCGAGCGTCGCAATAGGCACCGGATACAGGTGCTCGAGCAGCGCCAGTGCGCCTGGGCCCGAGACCTGCATTTTGCCGAGTGTGCTCACGTCACAGATCGACACGCCGTGACGCACCGCCGCGTACTCGGCCTCAACGTTGCCGTAGTGCCACGGCCGCCACCAGCCGCCGAGCCGTTCCATCGTGGCGCCCAGGCCCAGGTGTTCTTCGTGCAGCGTCGTGCGAGGCGTTGCGGCAGGGTGAGCGCCCGCGGCCACTTCACCGATCGTGAGCTGCCGTGTGACCGGACGTGCCGTGAAGGGAGGCTGAAGTGCGGCGCCCTGCGCGGCGAGGAACGCTCTGATATGCGGAACACATGTGGCGCCCTGGCAAGGGCCGGTACCGGCAAGCGTGGCGCGTTTGACCAGTTCCAGTTCGTGGAAGCCCCGCGCATGCACTGATGCGAGGTCGGCAACTGTCACACCGGCGCAGGGGCAGACCGTGCCGTCCACCGGGCAGGGCGGCACGTGTGCCGGAACAAGCACATCGCCAACACCGCGCACGTTCATGCCGCGAGCCATCCGCAGCAATGCGTCTCGTGGCGTCAGGCCGAGGCCAAGCGATACCGTTTCGCATGACCATCGGGTCTCAGCGCCATCAGCGTCACGCATAACCACCGCGCCCACCCGAGCAGGGTCAGACGACGGTTCGAAGCGCAGAAGGGTGCCCGAGGCCCGTTCGCACACAATCCCGTCGGGGGGTGTGCCCACAGCCACCACACGCCCGAGTGGGACGCCCGCGGCCGCCAACTCCGCGGCTGCGCGGGCGGTCACGAGGCCTCGCAGTTGATTGCCTGATACAGCCGGCTGGATCTCCGACGCGCCCGTCGCCACCACGATCTCGCCGCGGGGGTACACATGCCGCATGCCGTCTTCAGCGCGAGCCACAACCAGCGGCCCTGGATATATTCCGATCACCTCCTGGCCGTCCCGGGCGTCGAGGGTGACCACGTGTGCGCCGGTGGCTCGCGCTTCGGCCGCGGCCGCCCGGCCGGCAGGGCCCTGGCCGATGACGACGATGTCGCAGTGGGTGGTTCGGGCGGAGACACGTGGTCGCTCACCCCGGCTCTCGAGTGGCGGCAGTTGACCGTTCGCGGCGTGCGGAATCACCGCCGCACCTTCCCGGAACGCGACCTGGCACGTGCGCACGTACGAAACGCCGTCAACGGTCGCCAGGCAGTGAGGGCAGTCACCGGCCAGGCACAGGCATCCGCCGCCGATGGGGACGTTGGGGTCGCGCAGGAGGTGGGTGAGTAACGAATCCGCTGCCATCTGACCGCCGAATTCTGCCATCATCGGCGCGTGCCAACAACCTCACGCCGCACCATTATGGTGCTTCTCAGTGCTTTCAGCCTGATGGCCTACGTCCTGAGGATGAACATCTCCGTGGCGTCGCCGTTCATGATGACCGAGCTGCAGCTGGACAAAATCCAGATGGGACGCGTCTTCAGCGCGTTCATGCTGGGCTATGCCTTGTTCCAGGTGCCGTGGGGCGTGTCGGGCGATCGCCTCGGGCCTGGTCGGATCCTCGGTTGGGCCGCCATCGCCTGGACCGTGGCGACCATGCTGACCGGGTTGCTGCCGGGATGGCTAGTGCCGGCAGGCATAGCCACGCTCGTGATGCTCATCGTGCTGCGCTTCCTGCTGGGAGCCAGCCAGGCTGCTGCGTATCCCGTGGCCGCGCGCGCCATTGTCAGCTGGATGCCGCCCACTAGCCGGGCCACCTCGTTTTCGGCATTGATTGTGGCGATGGCCTTTGGCTCCGCGTTTACGCCCCCGATGGTGTCGTGGGCCATGGAGAATTTCGGATGGCGCGTGTCGTTCTACGTTTGCGCCCTGCTCGCGCTGGCGCTGACCGTGGCGTGGTATCGATCGGCCGGGTCACGCCTTGACACGATTGGTGACGCTGCGGCCGCCCGCACCGGCCCCGCACAAGCCTGGTGGGCGCCGCTCAGGGATCGCCGGGTCTCGCTCTTGTCTCTCAGTTACTTCTTCAACAGTTACGTGCTCTTTGTCTTCGTGTTCTGGCTCTATCTCTACCTGGTGGAGCAGCGCCAGATGAGCATTATGTCCAGCGGCTTCTACACCAGCGTTCCGTTCGTGCTGGCGATGTTCTTTGCTCCTGCGGCCGGCATCATCTGCGATCGCCTCTCGATCAAGTACGGCCCTACCCTCGGCCGCCGCATCGTCGCCATGACAGCACTGGTGCATTCGTCGGTCTTTCTCGTGCTTGGCGTGGATGTGGCCGACCAGACGCTGGCGGTGGCGGGACTCTCGCTGGCCGTGGCGTTTCTCCTGTGTACGGAAGTTGCGTATTGGTCTGCGTCCATGGACCTGGGCGGCGCGACCAGCGGCACCGTCGGCGGCATCATGAACATGGCCGGCAACCTTGGCGGCGTCGTGTCGACCGCGCTGGTGCCAATCCTGATCAAACACTGGGGCTGGCCGTTTGCGTTCCAGTCCGCCGCCGCGCTGGGCCTGATGGCCGCCGCGCTCTGGTTGCTCGTGCGCATGGAGGACGGGAAAGGAGCGGACGCGCATGCAGTCGCGCATTGATCGCCTTCACGCGCCGGGTCTCATCGATCTGCATTACGACCTAGGGATGGATCTGTACGAGAAGCGCCGCGAGCACGGCGTGCTCGTGCGCAACTATCGCGACGACATGCGTGCCGGCGGCATGGGTGTGGTCGCGGCTGCGATCTACCTCGAGAATCGCTATGTGCCCGAGATGGCGCTTCACGTGGCGCTGTCCCAGATCGCCCGCATCGTGGCCGAGGCTCAAGATCCCGAGGCCGCTCGCGATTTTATCGTCTGCCGGAGTCTACGCGACATCGATACCGCGCGCGCGGCTCACAAGATCGGACTCGTGATCACGATGGAGGGTGTGGAGCCGTTGGGGACCGACCTCAATCTGTTGCACATCTTTCATCAACTGGGCGTGCGAGTCATTGGCCTCACGCATGTCAGGCGCAACATGGCCGGTGACGGTGGCGTGTTTGCACCGGAAGGGTCATCGCGTCATGGCCTGACGGCATTTGGCAAGGATGTGGTACGCGAGTGTGAAGCACTGCGCATCCTCGTCGATCTGGCGCACATCAATCCGGCCGGGTTCGACGACATTCTGTCGATCGCCACGCGGCCCCTGGCCGTGAGCCACAGCAACGCGCGAAAGTACTACAACATCGAGCGCAATATGAGCGACGACCAGATTCGCGCGGTTGGAGCGGCGGGCGGGGTCATTGGCGTGAACGCGGTGCTCGTGAGTCCGGTGAAGGCGGAAACGACGATCGATCGATATATCGATCACATGGAACACATCGCGGCACTGGCAGGCGTGGACGCTGTGGCGATTGGGTTCGACTTCTTCGAGCGGATCTTGAACCGCCTCGCGCCCGCTGAGCAGGCCGTGCTGGGCCACATCCACTTCGTGCCCGACCTGAACAATCACTCGCACGCGCGCAACGTGACTCGCCGGCTCATCGAACGTGGATGGCCAGATGCAGCCATCGAGAAGTTCCTTTACGGCAACTGGCTGCGGCTTCTCAGGGCGGTCCTGACGTAAAGCACTTGTGCTTATGCACCATGCCCACCAGGGCCGAGCGGTAGAAGGGTTTGTAGTGCGCGCTGGTGTCGTTGTGGCACCGCAGGCACGTGTCTTCCGTGGTCTTCACCGGCTTCGCCGTGACCAAGTCCCCCATAATCGCCGCGTCCACATGCGCGCGGCCATGCGGATCGCGGGCCGTTGATGGTGGTGCGAAAGGCCGGCACGCGGACTGCGCCGAAGTGTGTGGTGACTGATCCGCTTCCTATGCCGTTGCCGCCAATCTCGGCGCCGGCCTTCGCCGACGTTGACGGTGACAGCGTGCAGGACCTGTTCGTGGGCACCACGAGCGGTGGCCTGCGCTTCTACCGGGGCACGCGTAGCCGCTGATGCGGCGTGACTAACGAAGTGTCCCGTCGAGTTCCAGGTACACACGCCGAATCGCCGTCGCGGCCTGGCTCGATCGAATGGTCCATGTCTCCAGAGTGCCGAAGCGCGCCTGCTTGACGGCTTCCTCAACAGGAACCCCCGCGGTGTGTAGTCGCTTCGCTTCCGCGATGACCTGCAGAAGCGCCTTGCGCGCCGTCTCCAATTCCTCTCTGAGGATCGCCGGCGACTCTACGAAGCCATGGCCGGGCACATACGTGATGACATCCAGAGCCTGAGCCTTCTCGATCGTCGCGACCCACTCCGATGGATAGGCCGACCGCATTGCAGGGAAGATCCGGTTGAGATAAGCCTCGCTCATAAAAAGAATTTTGTCCTTCGGCAGATACACGCTCAAGTCCCCGCCCGTGTGCGCGCGCCCAAGAAACAGAATCTGAATCTCGACTCCACCCAACGTCAGCGTCATCTTGTCCGCGACGGCAGTAATGGCTTGCGGCGCCACACCTGAGGGACCTTCAAGAATCGCCTTCGACCTAGGATGCGCGAACGCCTGTGCGGTTGAAGGAAACGCCGCATTGCCCGCCGTGTGGTCTCCATGGTCGGAGCCAACGACGATGTGGGTGATGGGCTGGTGGGTGACGCTGGCAATCTCACGCATCATGCGCAGGGTGTCTTCCATGCTGCCCTGGCCGTCAGCCACGAGTACGCCTTCGGTGGTCACGACAAAGAGGCTGACCGTCGTGAACTTCTCGCTGCCTGCCAACCGCAACTGTTCATAGGAATAGACATTGTCGGCGAGCTTCTGCACGCGCGGAAAGTCTGCGTCCGTCAACCCACGCTTGAGCGGGTCGCCGGTGCGCGGCACTTGCGGGGGGGCACACGTCACCAGGACGGCCATGATCAGAAGAAGTCGATTCATGCCACGCATTGTAACAAGCCCTTATGCCGGAAACTCCTGATCGCCACGAATCCAGGTGTGACGCAAGAGTGAGGGCATACAATTTGGCAGGCGATGGAAGCGTCGAAGGCGACCTGGGTGGATGCCGAACGCGATCTGGTCTTTGCAGAGTATCAGGTGCCCGAAGCGAGCGACCCTCACTTGCAACTCGCGTGCCTCTATCGCTGGACGCAACGGTCGCAACTTGCGCTGGTGGAGATTGAGCACGTACTGACCATGCCGTTTCAGTCCGCAATGGAGCGCGGGGTTCACGCCGACGCGATGACGCTCGGCAGGTTCCTCTGGTAAATCATTGGCTCATTGCTCCATTCGACGTAGATTATCCGAGCGTTGTCGCAGCGGTCTGATCGTTAGTCGACAGTTCACACCTGCAGGGCAAACCGGGAGTGTGTGTGGCGATGGTGACCATGGCTCTTCACGGTATCATCCGACCATGCGATTGCTCACATTGTTCCTGTTGTTTGTTGTCGCACTGCCCGTATTCGCACAGCAGCAGGGCGTTGAGTTGGCCAACCTGACCTGGGTTGAAGCCGAGAAGGCGTTGGGCGGCGATCAGGTTGTGGTCATCCCGCTCGGCGCGGGCTCCAAGGAACATGGGCCGCACCTGCGCCTTGATAACGACTACCAACTGGCCGAATACTTCAAGCGCCGCGTGCTGGCGGCAAGCAATGTGGTGGTGGCGCCGACGATCACTTATCACTACTACCCGGCATTCCTTGAGTATCCGGGATCCACGCATCTGCGTCAGGAGACGGCTCGCGACGTGGTGGTGGACATCGTGAACAGCCTGAGCCCGTACGGACCCCGTCGTTTCTATGTGCTCAATACCGGCGTCTCCACCCTGATGCCGCTCAAAGCCAGCGCAGAGGCGCTGGCGACCGCCGGCTTGCTGATGCGATACACCGACGTGCTGACGATCGCCACAACCGCCGAGGCGACGGTGAGACAGCAGACGGAAGGTACGCACGCGGACGAAATCGAGACGTCGATGATGCTCTACATCGCACCAGAGCGCGTCGATATGCGCAAGGCCGCAAAAGACATTAGCCCGCGTGAAGGTGGACGCGGCGGTCTCACGCGAGTGCAGGGTCGCGGCGTTGGGCGTTTCTCATCGACGGGCATCTACGGAGACGCCACACTGGCCACGCGCGCCAAGGGTCGCGTGGTGGTGGAAGCGATGGTCGCCGGCATGCTGCGCGAGATCGAGGATCTACGAAAAGCGCCGCTTCCTTCGCGATAGGCATTGCCTCATTTCCCCATTGGTTCATTTTTAGCGGCGAAATCTAATATCCTCCTGACATCATTCTCCTGAGGTGCCCATGTTTCGAACGATTCGTTTCTTCGCGGTGCTCATCTGCCTCCTGCTCTCCCTGATGCCCACGCCCTGGGCTCAGTCAAAGCAGGACAACGATAAGGCGTCGGCAGACGCCAGCAGGACCAAGGGCCTGCCGCTGATCACGACGCGCACAGTGTCCTTCACCACATCTGAGGGCACCTGGATGTCGCTGGACCTCTCACGCGACGGCCGCACCATCGTCTTTGAGTTGCTCGGCGATTTGTACACGCTGCCCGTGAGCGGCGGCGAGGCCACACGCATCACGAGTGGTCAGGCCTACGACATGCAGGCCACGTTCTCATTCGACGGCACACGCATCGTGTTTATCAGCGACAGAAATGGATCCGAAAACATCTGGATCGCCAATGCCGACGGAACAAAAGCCCGCGCGTTGACGACCACTGAGCGCGAGAATTACATGTCGCCGATCTGGACGCCCGATGGTGACTACGTGATCGCGGCCAAGGGGGCGCAGTTGTGGCTCTACCACGAGAACGGCGGCTCGGGCCTGCAGATGACCGGTCTCGCGGCAACGCCGCCGGCCGCCGGCGCGCCTGCGTCTGCTGCGCCATCACTGGTCGGTCCTGCCTTCGCGAGCGACCCGAAGTTGCTCTGGGTCAACGTGCGCGGCTCGGTCCCGTCGGGATTTGTCATACGCATCCCTGGCGACGAGTCTGATCCGAACTACGACCCGCACCCGGTCGACCGCAGCTCTGCGCGCCAAATCGGCGCCTATCAAATTGCGCAACTCGACCGCGAGAGCGGCCGGCTGCAGATGCGCACGCACGAGCACGAGGGCGCTTTCCGTCCGACCGCGAGTCCCGACGGACGATGGCTGGTGTACGCCACGCGTTACGACGCGAGGGCGGCGCTCAAGCTGATCGACTTGACGACCGGCGAGGACCGATGGTTGAAGATGGATGTGCAGCGCGACGACAGCGAGGGCGGTGGCGCGCGCGACCGCGACGTGGCGCCGGCATCCGCATTCACACCGGATTCCTCCGCGGTCATCACCACCTATGGCGGCAAGTTCTGGCGCGTAGCCGTGCCCTCGGGCGAAGCCACGGAAATTCCGTTTACCGCGAAAGTCGATCAACCCCTTGGCCCGCTGGTGCGATTTGACTATCCCATCGACGATCACAAGCTGACGGCATCGCAAGTTCGAGGCGCACGCCCGTCTCCCAACGGTCAGCGCGTGGCGTTCACCGCGCTCGATCGCCTGTACGTGGCGGATCTGCCGCAAGGCAAAGGCACCAGAAAAGAGAAACCGGCCACGCCCCCAACGCCAGCCGCGGGCGCGGCCGCGGCAGCATCTGTGGCTACAGCAACTCCGGCTCCTCCAGCCGACGCCACGCAAACTGCCGCCGCGGTCATCCGCAACGCGCGGAGGTTGACGACCGGCACGGACGTGGAGCATGCGCCTGTCTGGTCGCCCGATGGCCAGTACCTCGCGTACGTCACGTGGAATGACGATACTGGCGGCGATATTTACCGCGTCCGCGCCGACGGAAGCGGGCAGCCACAGAGGCTCACACCCCTATCGGCGTTTTTCGACAAGATCACGTACTCACGCGACGGCTCGCGGATTATCGCGGTGCGCGGTTCCAAGATGCACCGGATGCGCACGCTAGAAGACTTTGGCAGCCATAGCTCGGCTGCGGAACTCGAATACGTCTGGCTGCCTGCGGCCGGCGGCGCACCGACGCGCATCACCTGGGTCGCCAGCGGCGCCACGCAGCAGGGGCGTAATGCGCCACACATCGGTCCCGACCCCGAGCGCATTTACGTCTGGGCCGGATCCGAAGGCGTACTCTCGGTGCGTTTCGACGGCACCGACTTCAAGCCGGTGGTAAAAGTGACTGCGCCGGCGCCGCCGAGCGGCGGTGGTGGTGGTGCACCGGATGAAGTGGTGTTGTCTCCAGACGGCAAACGCGCGCTTGTCCGTGCGAATCGCAATGTCTTCATGGTGACCGTGCCTCCCATTGGCGGCGCGGTGGCCACAGTCTCAGCAGCTCCGCCGTCTTCTGTGCCGAGCTGGCGCCTGACCCGCATTGGTGGCGACTTCGTCGGCTGGACGAACGACAGCACGGCGGCTTTTTATTCGATTGGTCGCAGCTTCTTCCTGCATGACCTGGCGTTCTCTGCCGACGTGGATTCTGCCAACCGGGCCACGACCGAAGCCGAGGCCGAACGCGCGGCCGCGCCTGCGCCCACCCCGGCCCCAGCGCCCGCCACACCACCTGCAGCGCCACCGAAGCCGCCCGTCTTTGAATACGAACCGCATCGCGTGGACGTCGAGATCATCGTGGACAAGGACAAGCCGACGGGGACGATCGCGTTGCGCAACGCGCGCCTCATCACGATGAAGGGTGCCGAAGTCATCAGTCGCGGCGACATCGTCATTACCGACAATCGCATCACCGCCATCGGGCCGTCGGACAAGGTGCCGATTCCCGCCGGGGCCGTGGTGCGCGACCTCAAAGGTAAGACCGTGATGCCCGGCCTGGTGGACGTGCATGCGCATACGTGGGTGGCGTGGGGCGTTCATCGCGCACAGGTATCACAGTTCCTGGCGCAGCTGGCGTACGGCGTGACCACCCAGCGCGATCCGCAGACGTCCTCGGAGGATGCGCTCACCTACCAGGACTTGATGGAGACCGGCGAGTTGGTGGGTCCCCGTCTCTACTCCACGGGCCCGGGTATCTTTGCCGTAGACAACATCCGGAGCCTTGAAGACGCGCGTGATGTGCTCCGGCGTTACTCGGACCACTACAACACCAAAACGATCAAGCAGTATCTGGCGGGCGACCGCAAAGTGCGCCAGTGGGTGATTATGGCGGCAAAGGAACTGGGCCTCACGCCCACCACCGAGGGTGGGTCGAACTTCACGATGAATCTCACGCTCATGCAGGACGGCTACGCCGGTCTCGAGCACTCACTGCCCATCAGCCCCTTCTACAAGGACGTGGTGACACTTGGCGCCGCCAGCGGCCTGACGTACACGCCGACACTGATCGTCAGTTACGGTGGCCCCGCCGGGCTGCAGCAATACCTGACCAGTACCGATCTGGATGCCGACTCGCGCCTGAGGACGTTCACGCCGCACGACGAGATCGACAAGTGGAAGCGCACTTCGTACAACCGCCCGGATCAGTACGTGTATCCGCTTCACGCGCAACAGCTGCGCAAGTGGGTGGAAGGCGGCGCAAAAGCCGGGCTGGGATCGCACGGTGAAGTGCAGGGCATCGGCACGCACTGGGAGTTGTGGATGATGGCGGCCGGTGGCATGAAGGCCCACGACGCACTGCGCGTGGCCACCATCGACGGTGCCGAGTCCATTGGTCTGGGCCGGGATATCGGATCGCTCGAGGTGGGTAAAATGGCGGACCTCGTGGTGCTCGACGCCAACCCACTCGACGACCTGAAGAACACCGTGAAGATTTCAGAGGTGATGAAAAACGGCCGGCTCTACGACGCCGCGACGCTCAACGAAACGTATCCGCGCAGGAAGGCGCTGGGGCCGCAGTGGTGGTCAAAGGTGGAGCCTAGAGGACGCTGACGGCGAAACTCCTGACCGCCGTCGCTTCATCGTCGAACGACTTAAAGACGAGGAGGATCTTCATCACGCCGAAGAGCCGTGCGCTGCGCGAGGTCAGGTTCAGGAGTGTGATGTTGCCGCCCCTCTCGCGGACCGTCTTGATCTTGGCCGCGAGTATGCCCACGGCGGCGCTGTCGACCCTGGTGACGCCGGCAAGGTTCAGCAGAAGTGTCCGTCGACCCACGTCGAGGAGCGCGTCAACCTTCTTTCTGCACACGAGGTGTCCGTCGTCGAGCGTGATGTGTCCGGTCAGGTCGAGGACGGTCACGTCGTCCACCCGACGTTTGTCAATTCGCAGTGTTGAAGTAGCCACATCCATAGCCGAGGTCGTAGCCTGCCCGGCCGCCGCCGGAGTTGTTCGTCACCGTAATCATGACGAGCGGCACGCGGTCGACTTGTTCAGTCCATAGGCGCTCACGCGCTGTCAGATCCATGTTGCCCTTAAAAGGATTCACCAGGGATGCGATGCGCCCTTCAGCAATCACCAGGCCCTGGGCTTCCGCCTTTTCCATTTCGATGTTCGCGCGCGTGGTATCGAAATGGTGGTTGTTCGGGACGATGTGACCTGGCTTGCGGATGGTGTGAAAGAGGACGCGTTCGGCCGCCCAGCCACAAGCTCCGTGGGGATTGCGCGTCCACCCCAGGTGCATCTGGCCACGCGAACCGGGGTAGATTCGAGGCCCTCGGCGGCAAACCATCCGCCGGCCACCTGAAACCGGCGGTCACCCAGTGCCGCGAGTGAGTAGACGGAGTTCCTGGTTCGCACCACCACCCAGTCGCCCGGCCTGATATCGCTGGGCCACACGCTCTGGATGGTGCGGGAGTAGTTTGCGATGCGTTCAAGCGTGTGGGCTCCAGTCATCCGGCAGCTTGTGTCTTAATATGGAGCACCAATTCTTGGGGGAGTTCCAATGCCGTGTTTTCCTGTCCGCCGCGCGGCCCTCGCCGCCGTCCTGCTTTTCACGCCCATTCTGACGCTGGCCGCCGGGCAAGCCCGCCTCGTGCCGACTGCCGTGCCGCAGGCCGAGCGACCGTTCGGCACGCTGCGCGATCAGGCCGTGATGCAGCAGGCCTGGCTGAAGCAGCGCCTTGATACGTTTGTGCCGGCGCTGATGCGCAAACACGGCATCGATCTCTGGGTGGTGCCGATGCGCGAATACAACGAAGACCCGATCTTCTCTTCGATCGTCGCGCCCGAAACCTTTGCTGCCCGTCGCCGGACGATCTACGTGTTCTTCGACAAGTGCGCGGCGACCAAAGCGCCGGTCGCCACCACCTGCCTTGAGCGCATTGCTCTGGGCGGCACATCACAAGGCGGGGTGTGGGAAGCGCGCACGTCCACCAAACCGGTGGCGGCCGCCGTCGGTGGGCGCCAGGCCGAACTCTGGGGTGATGAACAGTGGCAGTTGCTGAAGACGGTCATCGAGGAGCGCAAGCCGGCCGTCATCGGCATCAACCGGTCCACCGTGTTTGCGTTCACCGACGGTCTGACAAGCGGGGAACTTCAGGGCATGACCGCCGCGTTGGGCACGACCTGGTCATCGAAGTTTAAGGACGCCGAAGGCCTGCCGCTGGAACTCATTGCGTCCAGGCTGCCCGACGAGGAAGTATTCTTCGAGAAGATGACGGCCCTCGTCTGGCAGATGACGCAGACGATGTTTTCGGAACAAGTGATTGTGCCTGGAGAGACACGCACCAGTGACCTGGTGTGGTGGTGGCGGCAACGGGTGAACGACCAGGGCCTGGGCACGTGGTTCCAGCCGAGCGTCAGCATCCAGCGGCAAGGTGGCGTCATCGGCGCGGACCCAGTCATCCAGCGAGGCGATGTGCTCCATTGCGACGTGGGTATCACCGTCGCGCGACTCAATACGGACACGCAGCACAACGCGTATGTGTTGAAGGTGGGCGAGACCGACGCGCCCGCCGGCCTGAAAAAGGCACTGGCGAACGCGAACGTGATGCAGGACATCTCGATGGCGGAAATTCGGCCCGGACGCACGGGGAACGAAGTCCTGAAATCCGTGCTCGAAGGCATGACGGCGAAAGGCATCACCGGCACGATGTATTCACACCCGATTGGTGTGCATGGCCACGGTGCGGGGGCGTTGATTGGGTTGTGGGACTACCAGGACGGCGTGCCAGGCCGCGGTGACGCCAAGGTCATTCCGTCGATGTGGTATTCAATTGAGCTGCAGGCCACAACTCCTGTGCCCGAGTGGGGCGGCCAACCGGTGCGCATGGCGCAGGAAGAAGACATGATCATCGGCGCCGACGGCAAAGTGCGATGGGCGCTCAAGCGCCAGGACGCGTTGTTCTTGGTGAAGTAGGCAGGCCTGGTTCTCAAGCTCGAGTGGTTAGTCGCCGCGCAGCGCGCGCAAGGGATTGGTGCACGAGGCGCGCCGGGCCGGCAGAGAGCAAGCCAGCATGGCTGCGCCTGACAACATCACCACGGCTGCAGACATCGTCAGCGGATCTCCTGGACTCACGTCCACAAGCAGGCTGCGCATCAGGTGCGTGAGTGGAACCGCCGTCCCACGGGCCCGTTGCCGTGTGAAAACGCCACGACGCCGGCAATGCCGAGCATGGTAGATTTCCTTCCAGTTCAGCCAGTGAGCCGGTGAGGCATGGGCCAAAGAGTCATGAACGGTAAGCACATCCTAATCACCGGCGGCACGAGTGGCATAGGGCTGGCGTCAGCTGCCGTATTGTCCGGCATGGGCGCCAGCGTGATCATTGTCGGCCGCGATGCGGGCCGCGTGGCGCAGGCGCAGGCCACGATTAAAGCGCGGTCTGGTGCAGCTACCCCAGCATACCTGTGCGACTTTGCCTCGCTCGCAGCCGTGCGACAGCTGGCCGACCAGGTATTGCATGATGTTCCGAAGCTGGATGTGCTCATCAACAATGCGGGCGCCGTATTTGCGCGCCGAACACTCACGTCCGACGGCCTCGAGGCAACGTTTGCAGTCAATCACCTCGCGCCCTTCCTGTTGACGCAGTTGTTGTTGCCGCGCCTCAAAGAGAGCGCTCCGTCGCGCATCGTCACGGTGGCGTCGGGCCGGCATGCTCACGGCACCATGGACTTCGACGACCTGGGCTTCACGCGCGGATATCAAATCCTGCGCGCCTATGCACGGTCGAAACTTGCAAACGTGCTCTTTTCATCAGAGCAGGCGCGACGGCTGGTGGGCACCAGAGTGACGTCGAACAGCGTGCATCCCGGCCGCGTGGCCACAAACATCTGGGCCGGGGCACCCGAGTGGACAAAACCGCTGATCCGTCTTTGGCTGAGTCGCACGTTTATCACCGTGGAAGAGGGCGCGGCGCCTGTGATCGCTCTGGCATCGCGGCCGGACCTTGACCAGGTCACCGGCCAGTACTTCAACAGACACGAGGCCGCAGCTCCGTCTGGTGTGGCGCAGGATTGGGACGTCGCGGCACGGCTGTGGCGCGAAAGCGAGCGCCTGGTCCTCAACTCCGAGGTGTGGCGATGAGCCTACGTCATGAGGCGACGCGCGGCGGGGGTCTGCTTGAGCAGGTGGCCGAGACGGGCGACCGAGAGGGTGCCGGGCAGGTGCGACGCGGCGTAGCCGGCGTCCCGTACCAAAACGGAACATAGGGCCACGCTTCGAGCGCCCGGATGCGGTCGGGCGTCAATCACGCGTCGCGAACGCGCGGTTCGTCTTCCGCCAGGAGTCCCCCGTCAGTCGTCACTCGAAGCATCGCCGCATTCGCGGTATCACCGCCCAGTCGGCCGGTGACCCCCCCCGTTCGTCAATGGGGTCATGTGCGGCGCGCGCCACACAATCAGCGGCCCCGCTGATTCGCGGATCGGCCAGACCACAAGCGTGAACTATTCGCCGGTCTGACGTGAGCCCGTGCCGGCGCTTTCATGTTCGGCAATCGTGCACGGCAGTGCGTCAATAAAACCCTCGAGGCCGATGCCCCAGATGCGGGCACCGTGCACATGCAGGCGCTTCGACAGCGTCACCGCGGGCGCGGGTAGCGCCGGTGCAAACGGTATGAGCCGCGCCAATCCTTGTGTCTGGGCCCAGCGTTCGATGCCCGACACGCGCAGACGTTCGCGGAACAGCCCGTAGCCAAGCGCAGCAGCAATCGCGACGACGACGGGAAACCAGGAGGGCACGCCAGATCAGCTCAGGAGACGGGGCGCCTGAACACGCCGGCGGTGACGGCCTTGCCTCGCACATGGGTGGCCATCGCGGCCATGACCGCCGCGCGCGTTTGCGGCACCGTTGCCCCGGTAGGACCAAGTGCCGGAACGTCGATCATCGAGTCGAGCGCGAAGAGCTCGAACAGATACACATGCGGAGGGCCGGACGCAGGTGCGCCCGGACCCCGATAGGTCGGGCCGGTCACGCTGATCTGTCTTGAGCCATCGACCATTTGCGAACCCTGTGACAGCCCTTCGGCCAGCGATCGCACGGCCGCTGGGATGTTCCACACCATCCAATGCAGCACATCGTCTGTTCCCTGGCCGGCTGCGGCGGAGACATCGTGGACGATCAGGGCGAAGCTCACGACCGTCTCGGGCACGTTGTCCCAGAAGAGCGCCGGCGAAACGTCGCCGCCGGCCTGCGTGTACTTGAGCGGAATTTCCGCGCCGGGCGCCCAGGGTGCGGTCAGAGTCATGACCTGCACGCCACCGCGGCCGCGACCGCCGGCGCGCTGCCCGGCCGTTTGGCCGACAGCAGTGGCGCCAGCCGGTGGCGGTGTTTGCGCGGGCAAGAGCGCCACGGCCACAAACACCAGCATCAACGCGAGAGTTATTCGAGCGGTGCGCATCGGCATTCTCCTGCGTTGGGTCACTGGAAGTTGGCGGGTTGGGTCTTGCGCCATGCGTCGTAACGTGCGCGCAGTGTCTTTACCGGGTTCAGGTTTTCGCGTGGGCCAATCGCGCCAGGCCCCCGGTTTTCTCCCGGCTGCGCCACGGTCAGGTACATCGAGTACTTACCGTTGTTGTGCGAGTCGCCATTCGTATCCTTCGGGTCCGACATCAGGATGTAGGCCACGTGCGACGTTCTGCCGTCGCAGGCGTTCGCCGGGAGCGATCCATCCGCGGGCCATGGCGGGCACACGCACCGGCTGTCGCCACCGGAACCGTCGGCCGCGTCCATCGCCGCCATCACCCGATCGGTCAGCGCGCCCGTGGTGGCCAGAAACGCCGCGACGGCGTTCGGCACCACCATCCCTGGCCGCAGGATGTTGCCCTGAATCGAGTAGTAGATGTCCGTGCCCGGCACGCGACCCTGCATGTCTTGTGAGACGTAGCCGTTGCCTAGTCCGGAATGTCCCGCGCTGCGGCCCTGGAGATCGAGGATGCCGAACTGGCGCGACTGAAACGCCGGGTCAGCACTCAGCATCGCGATGATCTGCTTCGGGTCCGTGCCCTTCTGCAACTCGCGGAACACCAGCATCTGATTCTGATGTGTGCCATCCACGCCGGCTTGGCACGCGGCCACGCCCAGGCCAGGCACAATCACGGCCTGCACGCCCATCAGGAACTGATCGTTCTGGTTCACGCACGTCGC
>SYFT01000068.1 GCA_005799825.1 Acidobacteriota bacterium
CGCCCTCGGCCACCCCCTCGGCGCCACCGGCACCCGCATTCTTGTCACGCTCCTCTACGAGATGATCCGCCGCGATGCCCGCCGCGGCCTGGCCACCCTCTGCGTCAGCGGCGGCCTGGGGATGGCGATGGCAATTGAAAGATGAAGGGGACCGGTGTCGCGCTGTGGAAAACTCCCGGGACCTCGCTAATCGTATCCCCGGAGGTTTCCACAGCGCGACACCCGCCCCTTATAATCCCTAGGTCGTGAATATTGCAGTAATCCCCGGAGATGGCATTGGCAAGGATGTGACGGCTGAGGCTGTCAAGGTCCTGCGGGCAGTGAGTCAGGTGTCGGGCCGGTCGCTCGAGCTCGAAATGTTGCCCTGGAGCGCCGATCATTATCTGGCCACCGGCGTGACGTTGCCGCCCAATGGCTACGACATGTTGCGCGACGACTTCGATGCGATCCTGCTGGGCGCATTGGGCGATCCGCGGGTGGCCGATAACCGCCACGCGCGCGACATCCTCCTGGGAACGCGCTTCGAACTCGATCTCTATGTCAACTACCGACCCGTCAAACTGCTCAACGGCGCACTCTGTCCGCTGAAAGACCGTGGCCGCGAGGACGTGAACTTCGTGGTGTTTCGCGAAAACACCGAGGGTGTGTACGTCAGCATCGGCGGCCGCTTCAAGGCTGGGACTGATGATGAGGTGGCGATTCAGGAAGAGATCAACACGTTTAAGGGTGTGAACCGGATCATCCGGCACGCGTTTGAGTTTGCGGCTGCACAGGGGCTGACGAAAGTGTGCATGGCCGACAAGAGCAATGCCATGCAACAGGGCCACGCGCTGTGGCAGCGCGTGTTCAAGCAGGTCGCGTCCGAGTACCCGGCCATCAAGGCCAGCCACATGTACATCGATGCACTGGCGATGTTCCTGGTGAAAGACCCCGGCCAGTTCGAAGTGGTCGTGACCAACAACCTCTTCGGCGACATCGTGACTGACATCGGCGGCGCTCTGCAGGGCGGGTTGGGGATGGCGGCGTCGGGCAACATTCATCCCGGTCGAACATCCCTGTTTGAGCCCGTGCACGGTTCTGCGCCTCTATTAGCGGGCAAAAACATTGCGAATCCGATGGGTGCGATCCTGTCGTCGGCACTGATGCTCGAAACGCTCGACTGGTTGGATGAGGCTCGCCGCATCGAGGCCGCCGTTGAAGCCGCGGTCGTCGCCGGTGAAACGACGACGGACATTGGCGGATCGCGCAGTACCTCGCAAGTGGGGGACTGGATCGCTGGGGAAATTAGGAAGTTAGGAACAACCTATGACTGACGTATTGATTCTTGGCGGGGCGCGGACCCCGATGACTGATTACACGGGTTCGCTGAAAGATATTTCGGCTCTGGAGTTGGGCGCGATTGCGGCGCGTGGCGCGTTTGAGAAGACCGGTGTCAAGCCGGAGTGGATCGGGCACGCGGTGGTCGGCAACGTGCTGCAGACCAGTAGCGATGCGATCTACGGCGCGCGCCATGTGGCACTCAAAGCGGGTGTGCCCATCGAGGTTCCGGCGTTGACGGTCAACCGTCTGTGTGGGTCGGGCATCCAGGCTGCAGTGAGCGGGGCCCAGTTGATTCAGCTTGGCGAGGCCGGCATGGTGCTGACCGGCGGGATCGAGAGTATGAGCCAGGCGCCCCATATCATGCGCGGATTGCGCTCGGGACTGCGCCTGGGGCAGGGCAAGCTCGAGGACTACCTGTACGAGGCATTGCTTGATCCCTACTGCGGTCTTTTCATGGCCCAGACGGCCGAGAAGTGCGCGTCACAGTACGGAATCAGCCGCGAGGAGCAGGACGCGTACGCGATCCGGAGCCAGAGGGCGGCTGCGGCCGCCTGGGCCGAAGGACGCTTCGCCGCTGAGATCACGCCAGTGGAGATCACGTCGCGCAAGGGCGTGACCGTGATCGACAAAGACGATCATTTGCGACCCGATACCACGATGGAGGGACTTGCCAAACTGCCGGCGGCATTCTCGAAGGAAGGCACGGTTACGGCCGGCAACGCCAGCGGCATCGTCGATGGCGGCGCGGCACTCATCCTGTCATCCGAGGCTGCGGCCAAAGACAAGGGCCTGACACCGCTTGGGCGCCTGGTGGCATGGGCCAGCGTGGGCGTGGACCCTTCGTGCATGGGCATGGGCCCTGTGCCGGCCACGCACAAGGCGCTCGCGCGCGCTGGTATGACACTGGACCAGATCGACCTCATCGAGGTGAACGAGGCGTTTGCCGGCCAGTACCTAGCAGTGGAGAAGGACCTTGGACTCGACCGCAACAAGACCAACGTCA
Organism: Acidobacteriota bacterium; assembly: GCA_005799825.1. Classification (GTDB taxonomy): domain Bacteria; phylum Acidobacteriota; class Vicinamibacteria; order Vicinamibacterales; family SCN-69-37; genus SYFT01. The sequence continues at coordinate 2,324 of SYFT01000068.1, forward strand.
ACGGCGGCGCCATCGCGCTCGGCCATCCGTTGGGCATGACCGGTACGCGACTGCTGCTGACGCTGACGCTTGAGCTGGGCCGTCAGGGCAAAAAATACGGCCTGGCTACTGCCTGCATCGGCGGCGGACAGGGGATTGCGGCGATTGTCGAGAGGTTCTAACGGTTCTTACACGAGGCATGAAGGATCTGAAGGCTTCTACGAAGCCTGACGGGCCTTCAGTCTTCGTGCCTCGTGTGCAAATTAGTTCGACGGGAGTAGGGTGATGGCGACAAAGACAGTCGGAGTGTTGGGTTGCGGGTTGATGGGCGGCGGCGTTGCGCAGGTGTCGGCGGCCGCTGGGTTCAAGACCATCGTGCGCGAGGTGAATCAGGCCGCGCTCGACAAGGGCATGGCACGGATCAAGAAATTTCTGGACGGCGGCGTAGAGAAGGGCAAGATGACCGCTGAGCAGCGCGACGCTGTGCTCGGCAACCTCTCGGGCACCACCGACTTCACTGCGATGAAGGATTGCGACCTCATTATCGAGGCCATCATCGAAAACGTGGACGTGAAGACGGAAGCCTTTCAGGCCCTTGAGCAGGTAGTGGGGGCACACACGATTTTTGCCTCGAACACCTCATCACTGTGCATCATGGAATTGGCGGCCCGAACGAGTCGTCCTGACAGGTTCGGCGGCCTGCACTTCTTCAACCCGGTGCCGTTGATGAAACTGGTAGAGGTCATTCGCGCCCTCACCACCTCGGACGATACCTACAAGGCGCTGTTTAATTTTGCGGTGGCGATTGGCAAGGAACCGGTGACGGCGCCCGACAAGTCGGGCTTTATCGTGAACCGCCTGCTGGTGCCGTATCTGCTGGATGCGATTCGTTGCTACGAACGCGGACTGGGTACTAGGGAAGACATCGACAACGCGATGAAACTCGGATGCGGCTACCCGATGGGCCCGCTCACGCTGCTCGACTTCGTGGGCCTCGATACCACATACTATATTTCGAACATCATGTTCGATGAGTACAAGGATCCGATGTTCGCCGCTCCGCCCCTACTCAAACGTATGGTGCTCGCCGGCAAACATGGACGCAAGTCCGGTGAAGGCTTCTACAAATACTAACGAGGCGATTGAGGACCCTGGACCCTGGACTTATATGGAAGATATTGTTCGTGAATTGCTGCGCCAGTTAGGTGAAGATCCGGCGCGTGATGGACTGCGCGAGACTCCGCGGCGGATGGCGAAGTCTCTCACCTTCCTGACCGGCGGCTACAAAGTGGATTTGACCGCGATGGTCAACAACGCGTTGTTTGATGTCGACTACAGCGAGATCGTCATTGTCCGCGGCATCGACTTCTACAGCTTGTGCGAGCATCACCTGCTGCCGTTTTTCGGCAAGTGCCATGTGGCCTACCTGCCGGCGAAGAAGGTGATCGGCCTTTCGAAACTGCCAAGGATCGTCGACATGTTCGCTCGCCGCCTTCAGGTGCAGGAGCGATTGACGATGCAGGTGGCTGAAACGATTGCGGAAGTGACGCAACCCCTGGGTGTGGCGGTGGTCATGGAGGCGACGCACTTGTGCATGGCCATGCGCGGTGTGGAGAAACAGAACCCCGTGACGGTCACCAGCGCGATGCTTGGTGTGTTCCGCGAAGACGCCCGCACACGCAGCGAGTTCCTTGAACTGATCCGCCATCGCGCCGGCGAGTAATCGCGCGCTCTGCGCTCGTCAAAACAGGCCTTCACCATGAAGGTGCATGAAGGCTGAAGAACCGGTGTCACGCCGCGCCTTCATGGAGCTTCATGCGCTTCAGAAAGGAAGTCCTGGCTCTACTCCCGGTCCATGAATATTTTCCACGCCGCCACCTGGCCGGCGGCTGGGCCACCGGCTTTTTCGTAGAGGGCCGCGTAGCGGATGAAGCGATCGCGGTCGGCAGCGACTGACTCCACCGTGGCATTCAGGGAGCGCGTTTCGAATAGCATCCGCAGGGCCAGCAGCACCCGTTCGTGGTCTTCGGGGTGGCGCTCCACGTACGGGCCCAGGGTCCGTACGGCTTCGGCCGGCTGGCCCGAGAGCGCATGTGCGGTACCGAGGCGGACGAGCAAGTCGTCGCTCTGCGGCCACAGGCGCGCGGCGTCAGCGAGGACCTCGAGCGCAAGCCGGACATCGCGCGATCGCAGGAGCGCATCAATTAGCGTGGTGTAGATCCACGGCGCACGTGCGTCCGCGATGAGGGCGCCGCGCCAGGCGATCGCGGCCTCGCGATCGCGGCCGGCAGACGCGTAGCACGCGCCCAGGTAATACGCGGCCGCCAGGAAGTCAGGTGCCGCGGCGAGTGACGCCGCAAAGTCCTGAGATGCGCGGTCGAGTTCGCCGCGCGCCAGCGCCGCCATCCCCGTAAAGAACGGCCCGGCATAGTGTGTGACGCTCGCATGTTCGACGACGGTCTGCGCGGCCTCGAAGCGGCCGGCGCGTGAGAGGCCAAGAGCGGGGACGAGCGCCTCGGGCAGCGGCGGCAGGCCGGCAGGCTGCAGGCGATCCAGGAAGAACCCGACCGACGGGCGCGACAGGATCTCGGCCCGGTTGAACGGATCGATGCGCACCGAGAAGACCGCAGTCGGCGGGACAGGCGATGAGGACCGGGTGCTGCCGCGGGCGAGCGTGAAGGGCCGCACGACGGTGCCAATCGGCCGGCCGCTCGAGGAGAGCACGAGGCGCGCGACGTACTCCCCATCGGGCAGGAGCGCCACCGGCACGCCGGCCTCGACGGTTCGTTGTCCCTGGATCTCTGAACCGATGAGCCGCATCGGCGCGCTTTCCAGGGCGTGACCGGCCTCATCGCGCGCCACTTCGAGAGTGACCGATGCGTTCTGCAACTGTGGCTCGGCTGCCGAGTACAGTTCCGCGTAGGCGACCAACGTGTTGGTGGTCACTCGACCGTTCACGACCGGGGACACCACTCGACCCGCCGCCGGGGGTTCCGCCAGCATCACGTCACTGAGTCGGAGTTGGCCCACCGATGTGATGCGCGCCTCGAAGCCATGCTCCACCGTCGCCCGCCGGCCCTCGTCATCAACAGCGGCCACGGTGAGGCTGTACACGCCGGGATCGAGCAGGATCGCGCCGGCAAACGTCTGAGGCTGGCCTGCGGCGGCCGGCGTGGCAAGGGTGATGCGTTCTTCGTCCTGGATGGAGGCGACGCGTCCGGTCGTATCGGTCACAAACCACGCGAGTGAGAAGTCGCCCTCATGGTTGAAGGCACGGTCGAGCGTGACGGCCACCAGCACTTTGACGCGGCCTGTCGCGCTGTCCTGGTAGTGGTAGGTCGTGGCGTTCATGGTGAAGTCGGTGAGCCCGAGTGGCGACTTGAGTGCCTCAACCAGATGATCCGCCCTGGTGCGGGGCCGTTCGGCCGCGACGGAGAACTCGCGCCGCGCGCGCACACGCACGTCCTTGCGCGACGTTCTTACTTCGATGCGGTGCGGTCGGCCGTCACGGTCACCGGGCAGCGGCGCGAAGCTCAGTAGGTAGTAGCCCGACAGTTCGAGATCGAGGCGTGAGAACACCGCATCGGCATTGACTGCGACGGGAAAGACGCTGCCGCGAGCCTCACCGACGAGCCGGTCAAGGCCATCCTTCATCAAGTCGCGATCCGCACCGCGCGTGGGAGCGATCCGGGAACTCCCGGCATCAAACACGTCGTTGCTGAGACGTAGTGCGTATAACGTCGCTTGCGCCCGGGCCGCTTGAGGGCCTACCCACGCCACTTCACTTCCCGCATCGCGGTCGAGGACGACGCCTTCGGTGACCATGACCACCGTCTTGGAATCCGGCGTCGCGGCGAGATGGTCGAACAGCCCGCGCAGCGACGTCAGGCTGCGCGTGGTGCGGGCCCGCGTGGCAGAGAAGACCTGGCGAGCCTCAGCTTCAACCATGCGACGGCAAGTGGTCAGCGAGGCCGTGGTGTTTTCACCGGCGCATTCTCGTTCGAACACCGCCTCGAGCAGTGAGCCGGGGACCACGCCGGTTGGCGCATCCACGCTCGGCGGGCGGTCCAGGATTTCGTACGCTTCGGCGATGCCCACGCGTGATGACGAGTCCGAGTCGAGCGTCTGGCCCACCGCGCGCTCGAGCAAGCGCAAGACGAGCGCATGGTTGCTGGTGAAGCCGGTCACGGGGCCGGTGCCCGGAATGAGGTACAGCGCAACGCGGTCCGCCCTGTCGAGACGCCGGACGAACTCGGTCGCAGCCGAGAATGCGGCCTTGGCGCCGCCCCGGGCAATGTGGGCCTCGTCGATGACCAGCGCGATGAGACGGCCCGGGCGCTGTCCCGCATTTGTACTGAAGGTGGCCCGATCGGGGGGGCCGTCACTGAGCCGCTCAGTCGAGATGTAGCTGGCTGAGGCTACCGCCCGCGGTTTGCCGTCTACCGTGAGCGTGAAATCGGCGGCTGTCAGGTCGTTCACGGGCCGGCCACTCCGGTCCACCACGCTGACATCCACGGGTACTAGAGCCACACCGGTCTTGAAGGTGGAGGTGGGTTGCTGGGCAGCCAGGCCGGCCGACGCCGCGAGGCAGCACGCAAAGAGAGCTGGACGCACACCAGGATTGTCCGCCAAAAAGAATTTGGGGTGATACACATTTGTACGATTTTCTGGGGATTAGTTCATGACGTGGGTGTAGTATTCCCCGTCCCCGTGATGCGGCGTTTTCGTCCGTGTTCCCTGTTGTTCGTGTCACGAGGTATTTGAGGAGGACTGCACATATGCGTAAGGCATCACTCGTAGGGCTGCTGTTGGCGTTTGCCCTCGCTTGGACAACGCCCGTAGCCGCTCAGGAATTGAGAGGATCGATCGAAGGCACAGTCAAAGACACGTCAGGCGGTGTACTGCCGGGCGTGACCGTTGAGGCCAGACACCTCGCGACGAACACGTCACAGATGGCGATCACCGACGCGAGCGGCATGTACCGTTTCCCGTCGCTGATTACCGGCAAGTACGTGGTGACAGCCACCTTGTCCGGGTTCAACAGTTCGAAGGTTGAGAATATGGAAATCAACCTGGGCCTGCACTTGAAAGTGGACATGGCGATGTCGATCTCGGGCGTGGCTGAGACGGTTCAGGTGACGGGTGAATCCCCGATCGTGGACGTCAAGCAGAACTCGGTGACCGCGACGATTTCGAAGGACATCATCGCCCTGCTTCCGACAGGGCGCAATTTCCTTGACGCCATTACCGGTGTGGCCGGGACCGGCATCGAGACTCGAGGCGGCGGCTTGATGATTGACGGCGCTGGCGCGTCGGAAGTGCGTTACATGGTGGACGGGCTTGACACGACGAACCTGCGCAGTGGCGTGGCGGCAGTCGGCGTCATCACCGACTTCATCGAACAGATTCAGGTCAAGCAGTCGGGCTACAACGCGGAGTTCCGCGCGGCGACCGGCGGCGTGGTGTCGGCTATTACCAAGAGCGGCACCAACGTGTATCACGGCACGGTGGGCAGCTACCTGAGCGGCCGCCGCCTGCGACGGTTGGCCGGTGATCCCCGCCCGACCCTCCGGCTCACGCCGAGCGATCTCACCAAGGCCGAGTACTTTCTCCCGCCACGGTTGAATGAATCCCAGCGGATTGAACAGGTCTACGACATTGGCGGCCCGATCTTCCGCAACAAGACCTGGTTCTGGTTTGGGTATAACGATGTGGTCAACAACACCGACCGCACGGTGACCTGGCTCAATAACCTCGGGTTCGAGCCGACACAATCGTTCAATTCGAAGTCAACCACGAAGACGTTCCAATACAATCTGACGCATCAACTGACCAACTCGATGCGGGTGCGTTTGACGGGTGCCAACACGCCCAGCACGGGCGCTCTGTCGTTGCCCGCTATCGATTCGACCAACGGCACGAGTGCGTCCAACGCGAAGAGCTTTAACCCCCGCCCGACGATTTATTCGAAGTCGTTCAACAACTCGTACACGGCTTCGTTTGATTGGGTGGCGAACAACCGGATGTACGCCAACCTCACGGGCGGCTATCTGGGTTATGGCGTGGGTTCGGCCGGCGGCGACTACTTCCGTGGCACCGGTCGTGCGTTTGCCACCACCAATGTCAACCTGCTCGACGTGCCCACCTCGCTTCAACAGCTCAGTGGCTTCGCCGAGAATCCATCAAACAGCTTTACCAGGTACGACAACTACAGTCGCTTCACGCTGAATTCCGACTTGACGATGTTCCGCGACTGGAAAGGCGAACACGCGCTCAAGTTCGGAGTCCAACTCGAACGCATCTCCAACCAGGTCAGCTCAGGCGCGCAGCACCCGAACATTTCGTTCAGCTGGAACAGCTCGCGTGCGACGCTGTCGAACACGCTGGTTCGGGGCAAGTACGGCTACTACACCGTGTCGCGTATCTATACCGATGGCGACATCAACTCGAACAACCTAGGCTTCTTCCTGCAGGACCAGTGGACGATTAACGGTAAACTGACCGTCAACTATGGTGTACGGGCGGAGCACACCGACATCCCGTCCTACCAGCCCCAGAACCCAGGCATCACGTTCGGGTGGGCCGACAAGATCGCGCCGCGACTGGGCTTCGCCTATGACATCAACGGCGACAGTAAGTGGAAGGTCTACGGTTCGTGGGGTACCTTCTACGACATCGAGAAGCTAGACATGCCGCGAGGAGCCTGGGGCGCCGACCGGTGGATCAGCTACTACTGGACACTCGATGACTTCAACTGGAACACCATTGATTGCGACGGCACACCGGGCAGCGGTTGCCGCGGTACGTTCATCGAGCAGGTGGACTTCCGGCACGTCTCGAATGATCCGAAAGACAACCTGGTCGATCCAAACCTCAAACCGGTGAAGACCCAGGAGCTCACGTTCGGCGTGGACCACGAACTGGGGCGCCTGATGTCTGTCGGCGTCCGCTACGCGCACAAGTGGCTGAACGAGACGATTGAAGACGTCGGCGTGCAGGTGCCAGGCGTCGGCGAGGTCTACTACATCGCGAACCCCGGCAGCGGTTTCGGCGAGTATCCCCTCGGGACCGCGTTCCCGGCAACGCCGCGGCCCCTGCGCAAGTACGACGGTGTGGACTTCTCGTTCAAGCGTCGGCTCGCTAACAACTGGTTCATGAACGCCAACATCCTGATCAGCCGGACGTACGGCAACTACGCCGGTCTGACCAACTCGGATGAGAACGGCCGCAACAGCCCGAACGTCAATCGTTCGTTCGACGGTTTGTACATGGCATTTAACCAGACGGGCCAGGCGAACTACGGACGTCTGCAGAGCGACCGTCCTGTGCAGTTCAAGGCGCAGGGCGCGTACGTGATGCCATGGGGGACCCAGGTTGGAGCCAACTTCGTGGCGTATTCGGGTCTGCTCAGTACGACATCCGTCACCTACAAGGGCGTGCCGGTCTTCGTGTACGGGCGTGGCGACCTGGGACGGTCACCTGTGTTTACACAGACCGATCTGAACTTCACGCAAAGTATCACCCTTCCGCGCAACATGCGGCTCAACGTGCATTTCAACATCGACAACCTGTTTGACCAGATGACTGAGACGACCAAGGCTGCAGCGCAGTTTCGCGATGCGCTGGTGCTGCCGAACGACACGGTCTTCTTTGCCGGGTTCAACACGGCGGCGCAGTTGGCTACACAGGGGACGGCTGGACGGCCGAATGCCACCTACAACCAGGCATCAGGATTCCAAGGTGCACGGTCGGCGCGTCTCTCTCTCAAGCTGACGTTCTAGGGCTCGGCGACGTACGGATCTGAACGGGTGGTGGGCTTGCCCACCACCCGTTTTTTTGCCCGGACTGGCGTCTATACTCAAGCAATGCTCAAAATTAGCGGCGTCGTCGTCGCGATCGCGGCTCTGGCTTGGACGCCGGCTGACGTCACCACGGCGTTTTCCTGTGCCACCGACCTTGGTGTGGGGCTCAAGAGCCGCAGAAAATTCTGCGATGTCATGATCAGCACAAGTCCGAGGGACGGCGTCATGATGACCGTCCCGTCGCATACGGGTACGACAACACTGATGTTCGATTTGCACAACCGGTACACGCCGCCCCCGGCCGGCGCCGCCGGTCCCCAGATGTACGCCAAACACACGGCCGTGGTCGCCATCCTTGATCAGGCCGGCGTCGAGATCTCGAAGGCCGCCGTGTCGCGGGAGTTACGTACTGAAGTCGACATTTTTGACCGAGTGACAGGCGGCATTGGCCCTGGCGGCGCGATCGCGGTGGTGCCGGGGCGTGCCGAGGCGATCACGCTGCAATTGGCCGAGTCGGTGACCGCGATTGCGGTGGTCGGCGTCACCCTGGAAGTCACGTCGCTTGGAGAGCAGGGCGTGTTCAAGTCGCCGGGTCGTCCGGTGGCCGTTGGGAGCAATTTTCGCATTGAGTACACCCGCAAGTAACGTCCTCGACCTCATCGTCATCGGCGCTGGTCCCGCGGGCCTGGCGGCAGCAATCGCAGCAGGGCAGCGAGGCCTGACGCACGTCGTGTTCGAGAAAGGCGCGCTGGTCAACTCGCTGGTGCACTACCCGCCGGCTATGGTGTTTTTCACGACGCCCGAATTGATGGAGATCGGGGGACTCCCGTTTGTGAGTCCACATGAAAAGCCCACGCGGCAAGAAGCGCTGCGATATTACCGTCGCGTCACGGACACCTACAAACTCGACGTGCATTTCGAGGAACCTGTCACCGGGTTGACGCGCGACGGAGACGGGCTGTTTGCTGTGACATCCCAGAACCGCCACAACGGCGACCTAGTCCGTCGAGCGCGATTCGTCGTGCTGGCGACCGGCGCGTACGACATTCCCAATCCACTCGGGGTGCCTGGCGAAGACCTTCCGCACGTCTCCCACTTCTTCCATGAGCCGCATATCGGATTCCGCCGTGAGGTTGTGGTGGTGGGCGGCAGGAACTCAGCGGCCGAAGCGGCGCTGGAGTTGTACCGCGCCGGCGCCCGCGTCACGATCGTCCATCGTGGAGAGGGCATGGGCGATGCGATCAAGTACTGGGTCAAGCCCGACATCGACAATCGCATCAAGGAAGGCTCCATTCGCGCCCACTTCTCGTCGTCTGTGACTGCGATCACGCCAGGGCATGTGGTGGTGTCTGGGCCGTCCGGCCGTCAGCAGATTCCGGCCAACCAGGTCTACCTGATGACGGGCTATCGCGCAGATACTACGTTGCTGAGGTCTGTCGGCGCGGCCGTGGACGACCCCATCCACGCGCCCGTGTTCGACGAGGCGACGTTCGAAACCACGGTGCCGAACCTCTTTGTGATCGGCGCCTGCGTCGCCGGTAAACAAAGCGGCAAGATCTTCATTGAAAACGGACGATTCCACGGTCAGGCCGTTGTCGCCACGATCTCAGGGCGAGTGGGGGATCGGGGCGTTTTAATACCCTCAATCCTCAATCCCGCCGCGCCCTAAATCCCCCCGCGGCCTAAATTGCCTGCCGGATTTCGTCACATTTCCGTTGCAGGCGCTGGCACGGAGGCGTATGCTCCGCCGCAGAAGCAGGTCGACGATTTCGTCTCCGTCGGGTGTTTGTATTCTGCAGTGGAGACACTGCGGTGGGAGCTCAGCATGTTGCGGACGTATCGTGTTTTGGGAATCCTGCTGATGTCGCTGGTCATCGCGTCGCCCGCGTGGGCGCAGGTGCAGACCGGCAGCATCTATGTGAAGGTCGTTGACGATCAAGGGGCCGCGATCCCTGGTGTGACCATCACGGTCACGAGCCCCGGGCTGCCGCAGCCGCTGGTGGGCGTGACCGATTCAGCCGGCGTGCAGCGCTTCATGGCGTTGTCGGTGGGCACCTACAACGTCAAAGCCACCCTCTCGGGCTTTCAGACGGTGACGCGCGAAGGCGTGCTGGTCGTGCAGAACCAGACCGTATCGATTGATACGACGATGAAGGTGGGCGCGATGACGGAGGAGATCACCGTCCGCGGCGAAACGCCGGTGGTGGACACCAAGAGTGCCGCCGTGGCCACGAACCTCGACGCCATGTTGCTCGATACCACGCCGGGCGGCAAGGACATCTGGAGCATTCTCGAATACAAGATCCCCGGGCTGGTCTTCGATACGCCGGACGTGGGCGGAAATCAGGCGGGACTGCAGCGCGGCTTCACGTCTCGGGGCACACCCAATTCGCAGAACGTGCAGTTGGTCAATGGCGTGAACGTGGGCGACCCGGCGGCCATCGGCTTCTCGATGAACTACTACGAGCCCGCGACGTTTGAGAATGTTCAGGTGACAACCGGTGCGCAGGACATTTCGATGGGCACGTCGGGCACGCTCATCAACATGGTCACTCGCGGCGGTACGAATCGATTCGGTGGTCAGTTCGGCGGGTCGTATCAGGGCAAGAAGACGCAGTGGGACAACGTGGACGAGGCGCTCAAGCAGGCCGGCTTCCGACCCGAGGCGCAGGCGGTGGACTTCATCTCCAACGCCAATATCCAGGCGGGCGGCCCGCTCATAGCCAACCGGTTGTTCTACTTTGCCAACACCAATAATCAGCAGACGCACGTGAATGTGCCTGGGTATCCTGCGATTTCGCCGCTGCAGATTCCGCAGATCACGTCGGGCAACGACCGCGACTCCACCGAGATCTGGAGTGTCTCGGGCAAGCTCACATACTCACTCGGCGGGTCGAACCGGTTCGAGAGCTACGGCAACTATCAGTGGTACGACAAGCCCAACCGCGGTGCAGGTGCCAACGTCACGCTCGACTCGAATCCGAAGGAAGAGGACACGTTCCTGATCTCCCAGTTGTCCTGGAACTCGGTGGTCACGGACAAACTCGTCGGCGATACGAAGATTGCCTACAGCAACACGCACTTCCCGCTGAATCAGAAGACCGATCAGCAGTCGATTCTCGACAATGCGACGGGCGTGCGGTTCCGCAACAACGCGCAGAGCGCCTTGATGTTCCGGCGCCGGGTGCAGGTCACTTCCAACTGGAACTACTACGTGTCGGAGTTCGCAGGCGGGCGGCACGAGTTCAAGTTCGGGTTCGACCACGGCTACACGCCGGAGGATGTCACGACCACGCGTGTGGGCAACGTGACCCTCACGTGGCGCAGCGTGGCGGGCACGGCGGCCCAGCCTGCCGGTCCTGGCCAGGTGACGATCTTCAATACACCGACACTCATCAGGCGCGCGGTGACCAGCACGGCCCTGTATGCCCAGGACACGTTTGCCATTGGCCGAGCCACCATCATCGCCGGAATGCGGTGGGAGCGCGTCAATGGCTACATTCCCAAACAGACGCATGACTCCAGCGAGTATTTCCCGAGCGGGACGACGATCAGCGGCCTGAACGTGGCGCTCAATACCGGCGGCACGTTGACGACCTACACGGTCAGAGATTCGTTTGACGAGGTCAAGAACGCACCGCTCTGGAAGAACTGGGCCCCGCGCATCAGCGGCACCTACGACCTCTTCGGCACGGGCAAGACCGTGCTCAAGATGTCGGCGGGCAAGTACTTCGACCAGGTTGGCACTGGTACGCCGGGCCCGAACCCCAACGGCCAGATCAGCCAGACCTACGCGTGGAGCGACTTCAACGGTGACCTGTCGTTCCAGCCGGGCAACGCCACGTGGAATGGGTCCCGGTATGTCGGTGGTGAGTTCGGCACCGGAGCCGTCACCACGTCGATTCCCAATCCCAACCCGTTCGACTCCAAGCGGAGACGTACATGGCGACGTGAGTTCACGGTCAGCATCGACCACGAGTTATTCCCGGCGTTCAGGTTGAGCGCGGCGTTTTTCAATCGCCGCGAGTTCGATACCTACGGGAATGTAGACGGCGATATCAATCAGTGGGACGCGATGTTCTCGCCTGTGCAGGCGGTCGATCCGGGGCGCGACGGGGTGGTGGGCACCAGCGACGACAAAGCGATTACCGTCTACTCGCTCAACCCCGGTTTCACACTAGTGGACGATCTGCCGATCAATGACGACCGCCTTGGCGTCAAATACAACGGCGTTGAAGTGGTGGCCACCAAGCGGTACGGCCGAGGCACCACGCTGCTCGCCGGCTACACCTACTCGCGCGAGACCGTTGAGCGGACGAGTCTGGCGAATCCGAATGCGGCGAACGTCAACGCGGATGGCATCAGCGGCGGCCGCCGGCACAGCTTCAAGGCCAGTGGATCGGCCACGCTGCCGTATCGCATGACGTTCGGCGCGAACTTTCTGATCTCGTCAGGGCAGCCCATCACGCGAACCGTCCAAATTGGCGCATGCACCGCCTCAATTACCACCGGTTGCCTGCGCCAGGGCGCACAGACGGTGAACGCCGAGCCACGAGGCAGTGTTGAACTGCCGGGTCGCTACCAGGTGGACCTGCGCGTCGGCCGTTTGTTTAACGTTGGCGGCCGCCGGTTCGAGCTCGGGATGGATGCGTACAACCTGACGAACGCGAACACAATCTTCTCCGTGCGCACGGGCACCGGCCTGACAAATGTACGTTACGCGAACGACGCAACTACACCGGTGACGCAGATCGCCACGTTCAACTCGCCGACCGGTGCACTCGGACCGCGGATTCTCCGCTTCCAGGTGACCTACTGGTTCGGCGGAGGCGCCAGCCCCGCCGGAAACAGATAACCGCCGTGGAGGGTGGAGGATCGGGATTGAAACGTTCAATCCCATCCTCAATCCTCCAATTCAGTTCCCCAGTTCCCCACTCGCCTAGTGCACGTTCCGCGTCTTCTTGTTGAGATAGTCTTGGAGCACATACTGTCCGAGCGTGAGCGGCGTCGTGAAATACGCCTTGCCGTGGCAGATGCGGGCCACGCGGCGAACAAACGCGACTAGGTCATAGTCGCGCGCCAGCATGAACGTGTTGATGAGGATGCCGGCGCGCCGGCACGCGGCTACCTCCGCAAACGTTTCGCGCAGCACGTAAGGGTCGAGGCCAAACGCATTCTTGTAGATGCGGCCGTCGGGCAAGCTGATTGCTGACGGCTTGCCGTCAGTAATCATGATGATCTGCCGCATGTCCTTGCGCTGCCGTTCGAGGATGCGCCGGGCCAGGCGCAAGCCTTCGCGGGTGTTGGTGTAATACGGTCCCACTCGCACGCGGCCGAGATGCGCGAGCGGCACTTCTTCGGCCGAGTCGTGAAACAGGACGACGTTGAGTGCGTCACCTGGGTATTGGTGCTTGATGAGGTTAGTCAGCGCGAGCGCCACGCGTTTGGCCGGCGTGAACCGATCTTCACCGTAGAGCACCATGCTGTGGCTGCAGTCGAGCAGCAGGACTGTAGCGCAGGAACTCTGATAGTCGCCCTGCGTCACCATCAGGTCTTCGTGGTCGATGTCCAGGCCGGCGCCTCGCCGCACAGTGTTGAGGATGGTGGCCGACGCGTCCAGATTCATGGTGTCGCCGAATTCGTACGGCCGCGGCGGGCCGCCGGCTTCGATGCCCGTGGAGAGTTCGCGGGTGTCGTGACCGCCCACGCTGCCGCGGCCCATTGAACCCAGCAGGTCCCGGAGGGCCCGATACCCGAGAAAATCGAGTGCTTTGTCGGTGACCTCAAATCGGGCCTCGCCATCTGGACCCGCGCCGGCGCCGACCGTGCCTGGGACGTGTTGACCTGACGGCGGCGTTCCAGTTGTGGACACGAACCCCTGATCGGTCAGTTGTTCGATGACCTTCTGCACCATTTCCTCAATCCGGGCCCGCGCATCTTCGTCGGACGGTTCGCGCATCAGGCGCTGCAGCATTTCGTCCGACATGACGCCGCCATTTAGGAGCGCGTCGAGCACGGCGTCGTGCAGCGCCTGCATCGACTGGTCCCCTTCGCTCTGCGGGTCCCACGGATTGTTGAAGCCGCTTGAGAGCAGCAGGTCGGACAGGCGTGAGACGAGCGCCTCCATATTGAGCCCATCGAGCAGTTCTTCAATAAATTTGGTGTAGCGATACTTCATCGGGGCCGATCAGTTGTAGTACTTCTTGCGCCCCTTTGACCCTGGTGGGCCGGGCTCCTCGTCTTCGTCCTCGAGCATCGCCCGTACGTCGGCTTGCCGGTTGTCATCGCGTTGACGAGATTTCCGCTCATGCGGCGCCCCCTCGATCTTTCCCTCTTCGGTGCGGCTGATCTTCTTCATTGCGCAGAGGCCTTCGAGCACGAAGTCGGCGAGCGAGGCCCGCCCGGAGGCCGAGGCGCCGGACTGTACGCCCATGCGTTCGAGCAGGTCACTGAACCCCCCGATGGACGCGGTGGCAGCCAGCACTTCGTCCGAAGGGGTCGTGTCAGACGAGTCGACGGTGCCGCCCTGGTCGAACCAGGCGATGACCGGTTTCAGGTTAGCGCGAGACGTGTATCCGTCAAACACGTTGGCGATCGCGGACCGCACGAGCTCTCGCGCCACAATCTCAGGACCCTTCAACTCGCCTTCGTATTCCAGCTCAATCTTCCCGGTCAGCGCGGGCAGGGAGGCGTAGATGTCGCTGACTCTGGGCACAACCACGGGCTCGGCCGAGAGGGCCGCGCGCCGTTCGGCGTTCGAGACGACGTTTTCAAGGGCGGTAATGGACAGGCGCTGGCTGACGCCGGAGCGGCGATCGACCTTGGAATCCAGCCGCGCCTGGAACGCGATTTCCTCCACGACCTCGCGAACAAAGACGGGGACGTCAATCTGGACGTCGGCCGGCCTATCGGTCCAGGCTTCCTGCGCGGTGATGGCAATGGCGTCGACGCGCATGCGCGGATAGTGCGTCCGAATCTCTGAGCCGATACGGTCCTTGAGGGGCGTGATGATCTTGCCCCGGGCGGTGTAGTCCTCGGGGTTCGCCGAAAAAACAAGAAGCACATCCAAAGGCAGACGGACGGGGTAGCCCTTGATCTGTACGTCACCCTCCTGGAGGATATTGAACAGGCCCACCTGCACCTTACTGGCAAGGTCGGGCAGTTCGTTGATGGCGAAGATGCCGCGGTTGGCTCGTGGCAACAGGCCGAAGTGCATGGTCCGGGCATCACCCAACTCAAAGCCGGATCTGGCGGCTTTGATGGGGTCGACGTCGCCGATGAGATCGGCGATGGTGACGTCGGGGGTGGCCAGCTTTTCCACATATCGAAGCTCGGCGGTGCGCCAGCCAATCGCCATCGCATCGCCCTCAGCGGCTACGCGCGCCTGGCACGGTCCGCAGATGGGCGCCAGCGGGTCGTCATGGATTTCGCAACCGGGCACGACGGCCGACTGCGGATCGAGCAGGGAGGTGAGCGCGCGAAGCAACCGCGTCTTCGCCTGGCCGCGCAGGCCGAGCAGGATGAAGTTGTGCTTCGACAGAATCGCGTTGACCATCTGGGGCACGACGGTGTCGTCGTAGCCGATGACGCCTGGGAAGAGCGGCTGGCCGCTGCGAAGCCGCGCGATTAGATTCGACCGCAGTTCGTCTTTGACGGAGACGTGCGGTTGTGTGCCAGAGGTGACGGCGCGCCGGAGTTCTCCGAGCGTCGCCGGTAAAGTGGTGGAAGAAGACATATCTTGACTATAGTGCCTTGAACGTTCGAACGTGTCCCTGCTGTCGCTCAATCATGTCGTCGCCATCGCCCACCGCGGCGGATCCGCTCTGCGCCAGGAGAACACCGATCCGGCGTTTGACCATGGCGTGGCCCGACCTGGCTGTCCTCGCGGCCCGCGCCGCAAACCCTCGCGGACGGTCTCGATAGTCATCCTTCGCGATATACTCTTGTTGGTGATTCGTCGGCTGCAATGTGTGAGTGCCGCTGTGTTTATAGCGGTGTTTGCGACTCTCCAAGCATCCCCTGAGGCGCGGACGCTCGCGCAGGTCGTGAAGGGCACCGTGGACACGGCCGGGAAGACCGGCGCCGAGTTGTTCGCGCAGGCCTGTTCCGCGTGTCATGGACTCGACGGTAAGGGGAAAGAGGCCGGCGCTCTTGGCTTCGATGTGCCGACACCAGATTTCACCGACTGCCAGTTTGCGCCGCGCGAACCCAATGCGGACTGGGTCACCGTGGCCCATGAAGGTGGACCGGCGCGCGGGTTCTCCAGCCACATGCCGGCGTTTGGCGGTGCCTTCAGCGAGACGGACCTCCACAAGGTCATCGAACACGTCAAAACCTTCTGCGCCGCCACTGAATGGCCGCGAGGCGAACTGAACCTGCCGAAGGCGCTGTTCACTGAAAAGGCGTTCCCCGAAGATGAATGGGTGATGACGACGTCGTTTGGGAGGGGACCGGCCAGTGTGTCCACCAGCTTCGTCTACGAAAAGCGATTCGGGCCCCGCAACCAGGTCGAGATCAAGGTGCCGTTCGCGGCATCCCGAAGCGATGGGTCGTGGGTGGGTGGTGCCGGCGACCTGGCGCTCGGATTCAAGCGTGCCCTGGCTCACGATCTGGACCGGGGGTACATTTTCTCGCTGTCCGGCGAGGTGATTCTGCCGACGGGAGACACCGCAGACGGCCTGTCGAAGGACACCACCGTGTTTGAGTCCTTCATGACCTTCGGAAAGTTGCTGCCGTCGGACGGATTCTTCCAGTTTCAGGGAGGCGTAGAACTGCCCGCCGACACACAAAAGGCCGAGCGAGAGGCGTTCTGGCGCGCCACAGTAGGCAAGACCTTCACCCAAAACGGTCCGTTTGGTCGCGCCTGGTCTCCGATGGTCGAAGTGCTTGCTGCGCGCGAACTTGAGTCGGGCGCGACGATCGACTGGGACATCGTGCCGCAGTTCCAGGTCACGCTGAATACCCGCCAGCACGTGAGATTCAACATAGGGTGGCGTACCCCGCTCACCGGCCGCAGGCACCGCAGCTCGCGCGTGGTCATGTATTTGTTGTGGGACTGGTTTGATGGGGGATTGCGCGATGGTTGGTAAGGTTGCGGCCTGCGCGGGAACGATCCTCTGGGCGACGACCCTGGTGGCGAGCGCGGAAAAGACGTCGGGTGTCTTTTTCGGTGACATGTCCTCGAAAAAGACCCCCGACGTCTTTTCCGTCCAAGCACGGGCCAACCCCCACATCACGCCGGCCGGCCTCTTTGTTGCCGCCGACACCTGCAGCGTCTGCCACAACAACGTGGTGACGCCGGGGGGCGAAGACGTATCGATCTTCACCGACTGGCGCGCCTCGATGATGGCTAACTCCGCACGCGATCCGTATTGGATGGCCGCAGTGCGCCGAGAGGTGATGGATTTTCCAGCGGCCGCCAACATCGAACACGAGTGCTCGATCTGCCATATGCCGATGACGACCTTCCCGGAGCGTGGCGCGGGGCGCAAGGGGCGCATTTTTGACCGCTTGCCGCTGGGCCGACCGGATGACCCGGACAACGCGCTCGCCGCCGACGGCGTGTCGTGCACGGTATGCCACCAGATCCAGTCGGCCGGTCTGGGCACGCCGGCAAGTTTTTCCGGCGGATACGTCATCGACGTGGCCGCAGCGCCAGGCAAAAGGCGCCTGTTTGGTCCATTCCAGGTCGATACCGGCCGCGCCCGCGTGATGCAGTCCTCGTCATCTTTTGAGCCGGCGCAGTCCACGCACATCCAGCAGTCTGAATTGTGTGCCACGTGCCACACGCTCTTTACGCACGCGCTTGCGACCGGCGCGACCGATGTGAAGTTGCCGGAACAGACGCCGTACCTTGAATGGCAGCAGAGTGCGTACAAGGACACGCAGAGTTGCCAGTCGTGCCACATGCCGGTGGTTGCGGGCGAGGTCCCCCTAACCCAGGTCCTAGGTCAGCCGCGTGCGGATGTGTCACGGCATACGTTCCTGGGCGGCAACTTCTTCATGGTGAAGATGCTCAACCGATACCGCACGGACCTGGGCGTCCGGGCGACGCCGCGCGAAATGGATGCGGCCGTGACGCGCATCGTCAGGCACCTGCAGGAAGACACCGCGCGCCTCACCATGACACGTGCCGAACGTACCTCGGCCGGCTTGTCGATCGATGTGGACGTGCAGAACCTGGCGGGCCACAAGTTGCCCACGGCCTATCCCTCGCGACGGGCGTGGCTCCATGTCGTGGTGAAGGACGCCGTCGGACGTGTGATCTTCGAGTCGGGCGCGTTCTCGCCTGATGGCCGCATTGCCGGCAACGACAACGATGCCGATGCGACAAGATTCGAGCCGCACTACGCCGAGATCACGAATGCCGATCAGGTGCAGGTGTATGAGTCGGTGATGGTGGACCCGGCGGGCCGTGTGACCACGGGGCTGTTGTCTGGCGCGCGGTATGTAAAAGACAACCGCCTGCTGCCTCGTGGGATGAACAAGGTGACCGCCACGGCGGATGTGGCCGTTCATGGCGCCGCCGCCACGGATACGGACTTCGGGGATGGTCGTGATCGGGTGACGTATCGCATCGCTCTGGACAACGTGCTGGGGCCGCTGACCGTCACCGCTGAACTCTGGTACCAGCCCATCGGATACCGCTGGGCCGTCAACTTCCGCAACTATGATGCGCCGGAGCCGAAGCGTTTTATCGGCTATTGGGACTCCATGGCGGGCGAGTCTGCACTCGCGCTCGCCCGAGGGTCGGCCACGGTCAGGTAGTCCAGGCTTTGCGATAAACTGGCCGCGCCATGAAACACACTCTTCTGACCGTCGCCATCGCTGGCGTGCTGGCCACCGGCGCGTCCGTCACCACGCCTTCGGCAAGCTCAGGGCAAGCTGGTGCCGTACAAGCACAGGTGGCACCGGATCCCATCCGCGAGCTCGTGGGGCACCTGGAACTCGAGCGATACAAGGCGACGCTGCAGGGACTGGCGCAGTTCGGGGATCGCCAGCAGGGGACGAAGCGCAATCGCGATGCCGTCGATTGGATCGAGGCGCAACTCAAGAGCTACGGCTGCGCTAACACCGAACGCATCACCTACATGTACCCCTCACCTGAGGCTTCGGACCCGGCGGCGGTCGCGCGACAGGGCGGTGCCGGCCGGGCAGGTGCGGGTGGCGCAGCGGAGGCAGGAGGCGGGCAACGCGCCGGAGGCGGCGGCCAGCGCGTCGCGGGCGCCGCTCCCGCGACGCCCCCGTCCCCACCGGTGCCTGGTTCGCCCGAGTGGGTGCGTCGCAGCCGGGAAGGCGGCTCGACGCAGTACGGGTTTCGCGGCCGCACGGGCGTCAACAACAACCTTGAATCGCAGGCGAACGAGAAGTTGCGGGAATTGAACGCAGAGCCCACCTCGCCCGGCGAACGCCAGCAGGTCTTCTGCACGAAGGTCGGCGTGACGCGCCCGCAGGAGATGTACATTATCGGCGCGCACATGGATGGCCTCGGCAAGGGTGAAGCGGTGAATGACGACGGATCAGGCACAGCGCTGGTGATGGAAATCGCGCGCATCATGCACATGCCTGGCGTGACCTCGGACGTGTCGATTCGTTTCATCCTCTGGAACAACGAAGAGAGCGGGCTGAACGGCGCCTGGGCCTACGTCAACCAGCGCGTCGAACTGCAAGGCATCGAGAGTCCGAGAGGTTCGGGGCGGTATCCAGAACCGAAGTGGCTCGGCATGATCCAGCACGACATGATGATGTGGGACCACGGCATGCCGCGTGCTGACGGTACGCTGAATCCAGACCAACGACCTGAGGCCGACGTGAACATCGAGTTCCAATCAGCCTCAAGGTTTGTGGACCAGTCGATGAAGCTGGCCTTTGCGTTCAAGGCGGCCGCCGACGCATACACCACGCACTATCCTGCGGCGGTGGGGCCGCACATGACGAACACCGACTCGCGGCCGTTCCAGGATCGCGTGGCCGCAATCAGCCTCCGCGAAAACGAACGCGGCATGCAGACGGGTGCCGGCTGGAATCCGCACTGGCACCAGCCGACGGACCTGTTTGCCACGTTCTCCGACAGGGACTTCCTGCTCGGTCTCAACGCCGCGCAGGTGACGCTCTCGGGTGTCGCGAGGCTGGCGGGAGTCAAGGCCGTCAAGTAGCGCCACGACGGATGGGGCGGTGCTCGACCTGGTAGGCGCCCGTCGAGATCATCGTCACCACTCCTTCAACGACAAGCGCGCGATTGCCAAGCCCGGCGTCGGAACGAGAGAGGCCGGTGACACGCGCCAATTCGCCGCGCGTCGTTATCCCGGCGGATGCGCACCATCTGGTTTTCGGTAAATCGTGACTTCTTCATACCTCCCCCATTTCCTGAGGGCGCCATTCTTTCAGGCCTCAACTGATCTTGAAAACACTTAGCAGATCACCGTCCATGCCAGGGCAAACGCTAACAGCACCCCTGCGAGTGATGCCGTACGCATATGTCCAGTCCTCCTCAAATACCTCGTGGGACAAATAACAGGGAACAGGGACGACACGCCGCTCCACGCGGTGGTGCACTGTTGCACCCGCGTCACCACATTGGGGCGAGAAAGCGAACGAATGTATGTCGTCCCAAATTGGCTTATGGCGGACGATTCTGACAGGCGTCCCGCTTCCTCGCGTGCTAACTGGCGGCTTCAGCGGGCCGGCTGATCGCGCTGGTCATCGACGAGGCCCACATCGCCAGGGGCGGCGCCAAATCCCCATTTGCGGCCGGCTACGTCGGAGGCGGGACTTCTGCGTCGTAGTCCGTTGCCTAATTTGGCACACATCTGCATGACGCCGCCATGCACAAGCGCGGTCGGCGGGGCCTTTTGCCTCGGCGCGCATGGGGACTACAATAGGGAGTTAGGACAAACGAGAGATGAAGAACACGGCACCTGTAGACGCGTCTGCCCTGGAATCGATTGAAACGCGCGAGTGGATAGACTCGCTCGATTACGTATTGCGCACGGGGGACAAGAGCCGGATTTTCCGGTTGCTCGACGCCCTCCGGACTCGCGCGCGCGCGGCCGGCTTCCGCGAGCCCTTTTCGTCCAATACGCCCTACATCAACACCATTCCGCCCACCGAGCAGGTGCCGTATCCGGGCAATCGTGAACTCGAGCGGCGCATCAAGAGCGTGATCCGGTGGAACGCGCTGGCTATGGTCGTGCGCGCTAACCGCGAGTCGGATGGCATCGGCGGCCACATTTCCACGTACGCCTCAGCGGCCACCCTCTATGAGGTGGCGTTTAATCACTTCTTTCGCGGCAAGGAAGCCGGCGCCGATGCCGACATCATTTATTTTCAGGGTCACGCCTCGCCCGGCATTTATGCACGGGCGTTTCTGGAAGGCCGCCTGACCGAAGAGCACCTTCGCGACTTCCGCCATGAAATGCGTGAGAGCGGCGGACTGTCGTCGTACCCGCACCCGTGGCTGATGCCCGACTTCTGGGAATACCCCACGGTCTCGATGGGCCTTGGGCCGCTCATGGCGATCTACCAGGCCCGGTTCAACAAATATTTGGAGAATCGTGGCCACAAGCCCGTCTCGAACCAGAAGGTCTGGGCGTTCCTCGGCGACGGCGAAACCGACGAA
>SYFT01000009.1 GCA_005799825.1 Acidobacteriota bacterium
ACTTGACTGGGGGTCAAGGGGTCCCGAGTTCGAATCTCGGCATCCCGACCATTTCTTCTTCGTTTATTCTCAGTATTTATGGGCGGTCTGTTTGGGCCGCCCATCGTTTTTGGGGCCATGGGCAACACATGGGTAACAAAATGCCGACCGTCTGGCGGTCTGATCCGTCAGTCGAGCGCCCATCCTCCTAGCGGTCTCAGTCGATCCCACATTCTGCGCGTAGACTTTGAGGGACCGTTCTGGCCGCCAGGAGCCCATGTTCGAACAAGCCTTCAAAAACATCGACGACGTCCTCTGGAAAGACGCCGGCTGCACTAGCGAACTCGATTACACCGAGCAGACCTCCTGACTGCTCTTCCTGAAATACCTCGACGCTCTCGAACACGACAAGGCCACCGACGCCGCCCTCGGCGGCAGGAAATACACCCACATCCTCGACAAACCCTATCGCTGGGGAACGTGGGCTACGCCCAAAGGCAAGGACGGCAAGGTCGATCGCAACACCGCCCAGATCGACAACGACCTCATCGCCTTCGTCAACGCCAAGCTCTTTCCGTATCGCAATGGTTTCAAGGCCAAGGCCAAGGCCAAGGCCAAGGCCAAGGCCAAGGCCACCGGCCCGAACACCATCGAATACAAAATCGGCGCAATCTTCAGCGAGATAAGAAATCGCGTCCAGAGCGGCCACACCCTGCGTGATGTCATCGACCATGTGGACGAACTCCGCTTTCAGTCTCAGACGGAGAAGTATGAGCTTTCGCAACTCTACGAGACGAAGATCAAAAACATGGGCAACGCGGGCAAGAACGGCGGCGAGTATCACACCCCGCGCCCACTCATTCGCGCGATCGTGGCCGTCACCACGCCCCGGCTCGGCGAGACCATCTGCGACCCCGCCGTCGACTCGGCCGTGGCGGTCGCTCGAGGCGGTCGAGTTCAGCACGCTCGTGTGGAGCGACTGGTTCAATAATCGGCGCCTGTTCGGACCGATCGGCGACATCCCGCCCGCCAAGGTCGAAGCGCTGTACTATGCTCAGGCCAAGGTGGCTTGATTCAATAAATCCGGTCTCCGACGAACCCGGTACGCTGCAATGAGCAACATGAGAACACCCCACATAACACCCGTTCTCGGACTCGGCACCATTGAGCCAGAATGTTTCCAATGTTTACGGTGATGATGGACTTAAGGTTAAGTCGCAACAGCCCCCCCCCGACGCGTGCGCTAAATCGAGTCCGTCAATGGGCGCCCTTGCCGTCAGCCGGTCGAGTACCAGCGCTTCGAGGTCGGAAATCAAGTCAGTCCTTCATTACGTTCGGTTCGTTTAACTTCCAAGGGGCCGGTCTGACCGGTCTGGGAGGCTCCGTGGGTCCAATTCGCCGGGTCGGCGCGTGTCTGGTCATTGCGGTCGCATCCAGTCTGTGGCTCGGAGCGTGTTCGGGCAGTCCAACTGCGCCGGACGCCAGCTCAGGGGGCACCAGCAGCCCGAGCGGGGGGACCACGAAGACACCCAACCCGGTCTACGTCGTGCTGTTCACGCACATCGAAGACAACACGCCCCTGGGCACTCTCGGGTCCGCTCAGTCGCGCGCGTCCTATCTCGACTGGCGCAACGATCTGATGGCGATGGGTGAAGCGGCCCGCCGGAAGGGTGTGCCGTGGGTGCTCCAGCCAGACTGGAAGTTTCTCGAAGCCGCACGCCTCTACGACGACAGCTCGACGACATCCTCAACGGGCGGACGCAATCTGCTCCGATACCTGCGTGATTCGCTCGGGGTCATCATCGATCCCCACTCGCACGAAAACGGCGGCTACAACTACACGGACGTCGCGTATTTACTCGATCAACTGGGTGTGGGCGGCAGCACGGTCATCGGCGGACACATCTGGGATCCGTCCCTGCCAGAGTTTTCCAGATGGGATCGTTATCGCAGCTCGGTGGCGGGACAGAAGTATCCGCAGGCGTCGTGGCGAGGGGACATCCTTATGGGTGCGGGAACGCCCAATCACACCAACGATCCGGTGGTCAGCGGCGTATGGCGGCCCCGAGATCGATCCAATTATTTCACCGACGACCCGTCCGGAAACATCGTGAGCGTTGGACCATTCTCGCGTGACCTGGAAGGTGTCTCGACATTGTGGACTCTTGGCAAGGCGGGCACGATCGCCTCGTCCTGCATGCTCACCTCGTCGTACCACGTTCGGCCTGCCGATATCGCGAATGCATCGGCATTGGCGGCCGTTGAGCGTGATGTGTTTACTCCCTTGCTGAGCCTGAAGGGTGCGGGACAGGTGGTGCTCACCGACTTTACGTCGCTGGTGTCCACCTGGCGTGCCCGATACAACGCGCAGGGGTGTGTTTATCGGCGGTAGTCACCCGCGCGCAACTATAGTGCGCGACTGCGACTCCCGCTGCTGCGCTGCGTACTGACGGTTACGAGCTCGAGCATCAATGTGGTGGCATCCATTACATCGGGCACACTGAGTGGAACCACAACGGTTGCCGCCAGCTCAGGTGTGGCCAGGAGACTTCCGTGTGCGAGTACGGGCCTCCACGAAGGACATTGAGGGCGAACCTGAAACGTGGGCGATTTCCGCTAAGACCGACTTCCCCAGGAACGTCCCTGTTGGCAGCGAGGGGTTTGCGCAACGGGTCGTGAGCCTGTCGTCTGCCAGCTTCAGCACCTACTCCTGGCTCTATCCCCCGAAGGGGATGTTCGGAGCGGAAGGCGCGGGGGCCGTCGATGAGTCCGCTGCCCGGCTTTGTGCGCTTCCGCCAGGCAATAACAATTCTGTGAGCCTCTGGTCGAAGTCCGTCATTCGGGCCTCGACGACAGGCGCCAGTTGGCCTTTTGGCCTAGGAAACCCAGCAAAACCAGCTGGAATGCGCTGGAAATCAGGACCGTTCCTTGCAGAGGAGGCAACCGAGATTCTCGGCGACCCCTATGCGAACCCGTTTTCAACAGACCATTTCACCGGATGGGGGCTTCACGCTCCTGGAAGTGTTGGTCACCATCGGCATCATCATCGTGCTCTCGGGCATCACTGTGGCGGTCATGCCGGTGGCTCTGATCTCGGCCCGGTCTGACAGCAGCGCGGCCACGATGGTGGCCGTCATGCGTGTGGCCAGGGAAGAGGCCATCTCGCAGCGCAGAAACATGCAGGTGGTGTTTACGGCTCCGAACAAGATCTCCGTATCTCGCATCGAAGTGCCGGGTCCGGGCACCACGCTTGTCCGCGAGGCCTACCTCGGCACCCACTACAGCTTCCGGCTGTTTGTTGGTGTGCCTGACACGCCCGACGCGTTCGGCAACGGGACGGCCACAGCCTTTCCCGGCGCGACTTCGACCTTGTTCACGAGTTCGGGTGAGTTGGTGGACCAGGATGGTGACCCGGTCAACGGCACCATCTTCATCGGGCGGAGCGGCGAGACACTGAGCGCCAGGGCCGTGAGTATCTTCGGACCGACCGCGTTGATCCGGCAGTGGCGATGGACAGGTAGCGCATGGGCGCAGTAGTTCTCGTGCGCACCCGGCGCGAACATCGCGAAGACGGCTTCACGCTGATCGAAGCGATCGTGGCGATGCTGATCATGACCGTTGGTCTTCTCGGGCTCGCCCAGGCGTTCATCATCGGCCTCCAGCACATGGGCACGTCGTCGTCGAACCTGATCGCGCGCGAGAAGGCGCGCGAGGCCGTAGAGAGTGTGCACACGGCGCGTGATACCCGCACCATCACGTGGGCCGAGATCCGGAACGTGTCCGACGGCGGCGTGTTTCTGGATGGCGCGCTGACCCTGAACGCCGCCGGCGTGGATGGACTGATCAACACCGCTGACGACTCGGCGGCCGGCATCGAGACGCAGCGGGCTCCAGGCCCCAACGGAATCCTCAGTGATGGAGACGATGTGTTGACGCCGCTTGTTGGATTTCAGCGTCGCATGCAGATTCGTGAACTCGAGCCGGTCAACCCCGCCCTGCGTGAAGTGGTGATCACCATCACCTACTCGGTTGGGCTGCAGCAGCGCACTTACACGCTGCGCACGTTCATCTCGTCGTTTTCCTGAAGCCACGACAATGCGCACCGAGCAATCCTGCCGCAGCGACGCTGGTTTCAACCTGACAGAACTTGTGGTTGCGAGCGTCATCGTGATCGTTGTGCTGGTCGCCACCATGACGGCGCTCCAGAATGCGTATCGAGCCACCGAAATCGCCCAGGGCACGACGGGGCTCACCAACACTTTGCGCATCGGTATGGACTTGATTGTGCGCGACCTGATCCAGGTGGGGCAGGGCATGCCGCCCGGCCGGACGGTGCAGGTGCCTAATGGTACCGGCGCGCTGAGAGTTCAGCGGCCGCGGACGCAGGGCAGCACGTGCACCGAATGGCCGACAGGGACACAGGTCATTCCAGCGGTCACGGTCGGCCCTGGATGTGGTCCCACCATCAATGGCGTGGCCACCGACATCCTGACGACGCTGGCTGTTGATCCCCAACTTGAAGCGGTGCCGGTTCAAAGTGTCAACGTCGGCGCCCACACGGCGACTATCTCAACGCCGGCGCAATCCACAAGCGGCATCGACATCAGTCTTGGTGGCCCCGACGACGTGACGGTGGGCGACCTGATGATGTTCACCAAGGGGAGCGCCAGTGCGCTGGTGTATGTCACGGCGGTGAACGGCAACCAGACGATCACGTTTAATGGTGGCGACCCCTTCCAACTCAACCAGTTTGTCAGCAATCTGAACGGCACGATTGACGACCTGATCGTGCTGGCGCCGACCACTGCGCAGTCAGCCACCGTGTCGAGAATCCGGATGATTACGTACTATCTCGACAACACCCTTGACACCATCACGCCGAGACTCATCCGCCATATGAATTGGGGCAACCCAGCGGTGGCCCTGAACAAACGAGGCCGCACGGTTGCGTTCGCCATAGAGAATATGCAGTTCACGTATGACATGGTGGATGGCGCCACCAATCCATCGAACGTGCGGATGGTGGCTGCGGATCTCACCACCGCAGGCAGTTGTGCTCCACTGGCATGCTCGCCGAACCAGATTCGCAAGGTCAATATTTACCTGGCCGGTCGTTCCACAGATAGGTTCTCAACCACAAAGAACTACTTTCGCAACTCACTGAATACACAGGTCAGCCTGCGTAGCATGGCGCTTGTAGATCGATACAAATAATAGATGACTCCCACCAAGGTGTTGACGATGCGACGGAGAAGTGATGCGGGCATGGCACTGGTGTCAACACTGCTCGTCCAGTTGTTGATGGGCGCTCTCGTGTTTGGCTTCCTTGCCGTCATCGCGGCCGATCAACAAGCGAGTGGGATCAACCGCGATCAAACGCAGGCGTACGCCGCTGCACACGCCGGCCTGGAGAAACTCACGGCCGACCTAGGTGCCCTCTTCATCGGCGGAAACTTCAGCCCCTCCGGCGCGCAGATCACTGCGTTGACCACGACGCCGCCTGTGCTGCCTGGGTTTGCGTTCATTGCCCCGGGCAACCTGCCGGGCTATACGATCACGCCAGGCGCTCTAAAAGTGGCTACCGTGCCGAGCGGGCCGTTCCACGGCCTGATCGGACTGATCACGCCCTACGTCATTAATGTGACGGCGCGGTCTAATGTCAGCTCGCTTGGTGCCGCAGAAGCGCGCATGCGGCGTGAGTTGCAGACGGTGGCCGTACCCGTGTTCCAATTCGGGATTTTTTCGGACAACGACCTGAGTTTCTTCGCCGGCCCGAACTTCGACTTTGGCGGCCGCGTGCACACCAACCAGAACGCGTACGTCGCTCACAACGACGGCGCCACGCTGACGCTCCGCGAGGTGTTTACCGCAGTGGGCGAGGTCGTCAGAACGCACCTTTCCAACGGCCTGGCCATCTTTACCAGCGGTCACCGAGGAACGGTCAGGCTGGCCACGACCGGTGGATCGAGCCCCACCTTCCGGAATCTGATGTGTGGGTCGCAAGGCGGTGACTGCAGCAGCAGCAACCAGGAAGGCAGTGTGAATGTGGCGAGTGTGCCGCCGAGCACGTTACAGACCGTGAACGGCCTACCAACCATGGTCCTCGTGGCAGGCAACACCAGGAACGAACCCAGATGGACGAACGTGTCGACCGGTGCCTACGGAAGCCGTGTGCGCAACGGCGCCACCGGTGGGCGCCGGTTGGACCTGCCGCTGGTGGCTGATGGGGCATCATCCGTGGACTTAATCCGGCGGCCATCCGTGACCGTGCCTGACGCGCAAGCGGTACTCGTCCAGCGGTTGTTCTCGATGGCGAGTCTACGAATCCTCCTGTCCGATCGCGCGTCGGACATCTCGAGCCTGCAGACTGTCACGGCAGCCCCGCCAGTCGATCTGGCCCGGCTGGCCCTGGACGCGGCGTACCGCGCGGATCCGAATGGCCAGGGCCTAGCGGTGACGTGGTTGGATGGTGTGCCCCTGGCGGTCGCGGGCCTTTATAGTACGGCTACGCCCGGTAATGTCTATCGGGTGCCGCCTGGAACGCCCTTGCAGAGCGGATTTCTGAAAATTGAGCGGCAGACGCGTGACGGCGCCTGGTCGGATGTGACTGTGGAAATACTGAACCGCGGCTTTACGGGACGCAATCTTGCCGGATCCGCCACATGGAATACCGCCGGCACGACGTGCGCCACCAACGCGGCCGACGACCCGAGCCCCAATGCCGTGATTCGATTGCAGCGCGTACGCGATAATCCCTTGTCTGGCTACGGCAACTGTGGCCACAACTCTAGCAGCTGGTCTACTGACGGCACGAACTATCTGCCGATAACTTTCTATGATCCGCGAGAGGGCGCCCGTCGCGACGACCCCACAGGTCAGGGCACCATGCCGCTGTTCGGAGGCGTCATGCACTACGCCGAACTCGACGTCAACAACCTTCGGTTGTGGCTGGCCACGTATCCCGACACGATGGATATCACAGGCTTCGTAGTGTATTTCTCCGACCGCCGTGGCAACAAGAACCTTGGGCCTGATTTGACGAAAGGGACGCGCGCAGGTGCCGACGGCATTTTGTTTACCGCCGATGACTTCGCCGACGACCTTGAGACGGGAGAATTTGGTTTTGAAGATCTCGTCAATCCCGCATCAGCACAGAGCGTCTCAAATGGACTCCTGAATACGGGCGAAGACGTGAATGGCAATGGTGTCCTGGATCTCTATGGCGGGTCACCGCGCCTCTACCCAGTCGACGCCACCGCATACTGGATGGCTAATGTACCGGCATGGGTGCCCGCGACGGGCGCGACCGGCGCCTGGGTCGAGGGCGCTGTCACCACACTCACCACAGCGGTGTCCGTCGGCGAGGCGCGCGTCAATCCGCAGCTCTTCTTCCGCCGGGCTGTCAAGCTGGTGAATGGCGGCTACACGACCGGCAATCTCCGTCTGCCGGCGAATGGCACACAGGGGCTGACGGTGGCCACGGAAAATCCTATCTACATCCAGGGCAATTTCAACGCGCCGAATGCGGCGGGCACCGCCATGGGCACCACGCCGGGCACCGACCATGTGTCGGCGTCTGTCATCGCCGACGCCGTCACGTTTCTGTCGAACAACTTCAACGACATCCGGTCGTTCATGTCGCCGCACGATGTCGGCTCGAATCGCGACGCCACTACCTCCTGGTACCGTGTGGCGGTCATATCGGGCAAGGGCCTCAACTTCCCGCGGCCCACTTCCAATACCGCCAATGATCACACTGACTTCGGAACCGACGGTGGCGCGCACAACTTCCTGCGGTACATCGAGAATTGGAGCGGCCAGACGCTGAACTACCGGGGTTCGATCGCTAGCCTGTATCTGAATCGCCAGGCGACCGGTATCTACAAGTGCTGCAACGTGGTCTATTCGCCACCCACACGCGTCTATAATTTCGATACGGACTACCTGACACCGGCCCTGTTGCCGCCGCGCACGCCGATGTTCCGCGACATCAACACGCTGACGTTCAGGCAGCTCCTGCGTCCGAATCAGTAGCCTGTCGGGCGCGCCGCGCCTCTTCGCGCATCTGTACGCTCATGGACGTCGTGCCGGTGACTACGCCACGGCACGCCGAGGCGCCGCAGTGGCATGCGAACGCTTCGGTCTCGTCGTTGCAGAACTGGGCGTAGTCGAGGGTGAGTTCCTCGCCCGCGCCGATGTCGCGCAAGGCCAGTACATTGAGGCCGTCGTAGCCGGTGTTGGGCGCGCACGAGTGGTTCTGCGGCGCCCAATCGTGCGGATTCTCCGACCAGAGAATATAGACCTCGTCTGAGAGGGGATACGCGTACTGCGCAAAAGTCTGCCGGTCGCGGGCTTCCCATGTCTCCTGCACCCAACGGCGAGTCACGATGCGCTGCGAGCGTTCCTCGCCGACAAAGACGATCTCGCCTAGGCGAATCGTGCGCACCGCCTCGATCCCCAGGCCGCCGTTTCTGGTGCGTACGGCGAAGGGTCGTTGCTGCGCGGCGTGGCGGGCGAGACCTTCGCGGATGATGTGTCGGAGGAAATTCGCACCGCCGAAGCCGTCGTGCTGCAGGATGTAGTCGGCCGTGCCGTAGAACCCTTCCGGATAAAAGACCGAGCAACTGAAGTTGGCGTCGAGCACACTGGGCACGCCCTCGCGGTCGAGGCGGAAGTCCATCCGGCTGTAGCCTGTGCCGCCGAAGGTCAGAAAGACGCGGCGCCCAGCGTCAATCAGCACCGCCTCGAGTTCGGCATCGCCGACCGAGATATTGGCCTCGGGATGGTACTGCGCATTTTTCAAGTCGTAGGTCTTGAATTGTTCGCCGGGCGGGAAGCGGTATTCGATCGGTCGAAACGCCAGCGGTACCTTCGGGTTCGCAGGATCCGAGGCGACAAGCACCGAGAACTCACGTCCGTCGAGGAATTCCTCGATGAGGACCGTGTCGTACTGTTCCAGCAGAGCGGCGGCTTTAGCTTCGAGGGCGCCTGTGTCCGCGCAGAGGCTGGCGGCGTCGATGCCGAATGAGTCGCCGCCTTCACCCGGTTTCACGAACAGCGGAAACCGCAGCGAGGCTGCCGCGTGCACCACGTCGGCCGCCGATCGCGCAGCCACATGCGGCGGCGTGCGAACCATCGCGTAGCGCGCGACGACCTTCAACATCTCTTTGCCCGTTTCATAGCGGGCGGCGGGCGGGCCCGTGTACGGCAGCCCCAGGCTGTCGAGCGAGTGGATGACATCAATCGAGGGCACGTCCCAGTCGAGATGCCCCTCGCAGAGGTTCACGAAGATGTCGTAACCCTTCTTCTTGGCGTGACTCAGCTGAGCGTAGACGGTGGCCTTGTTCAGGAACAGGTTGGTGAACGACCATTCCGGAATCAGGGGCGAAAGGTCGCGTGGCGGGTCGTGGGTGGCGTACTCCTTCAGCAGCTCTGATTTGGCATACGACGGCTGAAGCACACACACGTTCATGATCGAAGCGTCCTGTCGAGTTGACGTCCGCGACCAGGGCGGTGGCGAGCCAGCGCGTCGGCTACGATCGTGTCCACAAATGACGCCATGGAGGTGCCGGAGTACTCCAGGATGCTGCCCACGGCTGATGTCACGTCTGCCGTCAGGCCGCAGTTGGCGTTGACTTCAAGCACAAGCGGGACGCCGGGGTCGCCGTCGTAGCGGATGTCTACGCGGGCGTAGCCGGTGCCGTCCACCGCCTGGACCGCGCGTCTGGCCAGGCTGGTCAGTTCGTCGTGCCAGGCGCCGGGCGCCGGTGCATACGAATACGCGTGGTCGTCGGTGCCTTCGGCCATAACGGTGTCGCTCGTCAGAAAGCGCTCTTCCACCGGAACGGACGCGTTGAACACGCGTTCGACGGGCGGGAGCGCGCGCAAGCCGTCCGGACGAGAGTGGTCGCCCAGTACTAAGACCGTGAACTCGCGCCCAGCCAGGAAGGGCTCAGCGATGAGGCGGCCATGTGTAAAGGCCTCCCGGGCCGCTCGCACCCCGTCCTCGACACTGGATGCGCGGCTTGAGGTCGTAATGCCGGCTGACCCGGCGGCCACGTCCGGCTTCACGAAGATGGGCCAGCCCAGCGTCTGCCCGGCGCGGCGGATGTCGGCCTTTAGGTTGCGGATGCGCACAAACGGCGTGGTCGGCACGCCTCTGGCGGCCAGGCGCCGCTTCATCGTGCCCTTGGAGGTGGAGATGTCGTAGAACCGCGATCGCGCCCCGGTAAACGGCACTCTGGCGGTCTCAAGGGCCTTGACGACCGACAACCCCGGGTACCCGTTCACGTCGTCTCCATCACACAGGTTCAGCACCACGACGCGGCGGCGTTGCTGGTGCTCCCTGACCCGGCTGACCTCGATTTCGAGTGTGGACGCCGAGATAGCCACCCACTCCCACTCGCACCCGAGCGACCGCATCCAGCCGTTGATCTCGGCGCGCACCGACGGGTCGTCGTATTCGGGGCTCGTCAGGCGGCCGTCGAATTCGGCATACGCGATGAACACCGACACAAATGGACGAGTGTCCATCAGCGGGTCATGCCATGTCGAAGGATGCGCTCAATGATCGGTGTCATGCGCTGTCCGCACAGATGAAGAATGCTACCCACAGTAGAAGAGTCGCTGGAGGATAAGCCGCACTGTGCGTTCACTTCAAGTACCAATAGCTGATTTGTGCGTGCATCGAGGCGGATGTCCACCCGCGCGTAACCTTCTCCATCAACCGCGCGAAACGCGCGTCGCGCGATGTCGGCCAGCACGTGGCGCAGTTCAATCGGGGCAAGTTGATACCAATAATAGGGCTCGCCTGGTGGAATGGGGCGATCCACTTCGGGGAGTCCCCAATAACGTTCGAACGCGAGGAACCGTTCCTGCGCGGGCACGCGCGAGTCGAACACACGCTCGCCGGGCGTCAGCACGAAGAGTCCGAGGGGCTCCATCAGGTCTTCCACCACGAGGACGGTGAATTCCCGTCCCTCAATGAAGGTCTCAATGAGCACGGCTTGGTCTTCGAAGGACTGACCATGCAGGCCGGCGCGAACCGTCGTCACTTGCCGGTGCGCGGCTGCGCGGTCGCGCACCACGGAGTCCAGCTGGATGCCGTAGCTGCCGGCCGAGACGTCGGGTTTGATGAAGAGCGGAAAGCGCAGGGTCTCTGCCGCGCGATCCACATCGGCGCCAGTACGTGTCAGCACCCAGGGGGCGGTGGGAACGCCGGCCGCCTGGAACCGGGTCTTGCTTGCGGCCTTGGAGGTGGTGACTCGGTAAAAATCCGCGCCCGCGCCAGTGAAGGGCACCGACTGTGCGGTGAGCGCCGTGACGACGTCAATCCCGGGAAAGCCGTCGGCGACCGTGCCGTCGCAGAGGTTGAGTACCATGACGTCCCCGGCACGAGACATGACGCTTGCGCGGGTTGCTTCAGCAGCTAAAGTATCCGCGGTAATGGGCACCCAGTCCCAGGCCCGGCCGAGGCCTTCCATCCAGCCTTCCACTTCCGCCCGGTATTCCGGCACGTCGTAATGCGGGCTGACCAGACGGCCGTCGTCAACCACATAGGGCACGAAGACCAGGACGCGGTTGGGGAGGGGAGTGATGGGACTCACGGCACCGAATTGGGCCGGCGTGAGATGTCCGCCATCCCGATGTCGACCTGGCGATCTTCGAGCGTGGAGAAGAATTGTCCCGCGCCGACCGCGAAGTGCGGGCGAATGGACACTCGCGATAAGTCTTCAAATCGCACAAGCACGTCACGCCCCAGTCGAGTATCCGTGCGCCCGACAGATCTCCCCCATGCCTCCCGCGCCAATCAAATTGGCGATTTCATACGGCCCAAGACGGGTTCCAGCATTGAGTGATATGGGCGCCAGTAAATCTTAGCCGAGACTCAAACCTTTCGCTGAAGACTGACCGACGGATTCCGGATCCCGGTAAGATGCGCTCCATGGTGCGCAAATGCATGCTGCTCGTCCTCGGTGCGATGGTCGCCGGCCTTGTCACGCAGGCTCAGCAGAAGCCTGCGGCCCCTCGCGCGACTGCCGCGGCGGCACCGATTGACGTTACGGTCAGCGAGGGCACCTCGATGTCGGTGTCGCTCTCGCCCGACGGTCGCACGCTTGCCGTCGACATGCAGGGCAGCATCTGGACCCTGCCTGCGTCGGGCGGCACAATGACGCGCATTACCGACCCGTTCAACGACGCGCGCCAGCCCATCTGGTCGCCCGACGGCCGCACGATCACGTATTTCGCCTACCGCGATGGCGGTTACGACATCTGGTCGATCAATCCTGACGGCTCGAAGCAGCGAAAGGTCACCTGGGGCACGTTCGACGATCGCGAACCGATCTGGTCGCACGACGGCACCCGGGTCGCATTCTCGTCAGACCGCGGCCACATGCTCGGCAGCGACTACAACATCTGGATGCTCGACACGCGCTCGGGCGCCATCACGCAGATCACGAAGGCGCCCGGCGAAGACTTCATGCCGACCTGGTCTCCCGATGACACCGAAATTGCGTTCGTCTCTTCCCGCGACGCCTACGACGGCGTGTGGGTGATCAATGTGGCGACCGGCGCGGAGCGGAAGGTTCGCGCGGTGAAAGGCGCGCGCGTGGACGCGCCCTCGTGGGGGCCCGGCGGCCACTTGCTCTATCACGTGACCGCAGGCAACCAGACACGGTTCGAACTCGATGGTACGCCGGTGACCGGCGCCGAGAACGTATTCGCGTTCCGCGCTTCGTGGGCCTCGCCCTCCGAGATCATCTACGTGTCGGACGGGAAGATTCGCAAGCGGTCGATCACCGGCCTGCCCATGCAGACCCTCGACTTTACCGCCACCATGCAGGTCACGCGTCCGCAGTACACCCGTCGGGTCCGCGACTTCACGTCGACGACGCCGCGCAAGGTCCTGGGCATCGTGCGGCCCGTGATTTCCCCCGATGGCACGCAGATCGCGTTTGCCGCCGTCGGCGATATCTACGTGATGCCGATTGGCGGCACGGCCGTCAACCTGACGAAAGACGCGGCGCTCGACACCGACCCGTCGTGGTCTCCCGACGGCTCGTCGCTCGTCTACTCGTCCGACAGGGACAGCGAGCACTTGCAGTTATGGATTCGCGATATGAAGATCGGACAGAGCCGTAAGGTGACCAACCTCGCGACCCAGCCGCAGGCGGCTTCGTTCTCGCCCGACGGCAGGCGCGTGGTGTTTTTTAATGTCGATGGCATGTGGCGCGTGGCGGAAATGTCGATTCTGGATCTCGATACCGGGCGCGTGACTAGGATTCACGAGTCGCTGCCGCAGCCCGGAACCCCGACCTGGTCGCCCGACGGCACGCGCATCGCGCTGGCCGGCATTGCGCCCATGACGGTGCGTTTCCGCGAGGGCACCAACCAGGTGCAGACCATCTCTGCGTCGGGCGGCGATGTGAAGTGGTACGCGCCCATTCCGATGCTGTCAATCGACTCGCGCGGTGGTGGCGGGCCGGTGTGGTCGCCCGATGGCACCAAGATGGCCGCGATCTACGAGGGCGTGCTATCGGTGTGGCCGGTTGCGGCAAGCGGCGAGCCGCAAGGCCCGCCGCGGCGCGTGACCGCCGAGAGCGCGCATGCGCCAAGCTGGCAGGGCGACTCGCGGCACATTCTGTATCAGTCGCTGGATCAGTTGCGCATCGTTGATATTGAGACGGGCGAGACCAGGACCGTGCCGTTCACCCTCACGTGGACGCCGGCGATTCCCACGACGCGCACGATGATTCACGCCGGCCGCCTGCTCGATATGAAAAGCGCCGAGCCTCGCACCAACATGGACATCACGGTCGTTGGCAACACCATCGTCTCGGTGGTGGCCCACGCTGCGGCCAACCACGTCGGGGCTGCGGTGGTCGATGCGTCTCATCTGACGGTCATGCCCGGCCTGGTGGAGTTTCACTCGCACCTGCAGAAGGACTACGGCGAATCGCAGGGCCGCGCGTGGCTGGCGTTTGGTATCACCACGGTGCGAAGCCCCGGCAACACGCCCTACGAAGCGGTCGAAGACCGGGAAGCCAACGAGGCCGGCGTCCGGTGGGGCCCGCGTGTCTACGGCACCGGCTACCTGATGGAGTGGAACCGTGTCTATTACAAGATGGGCATCGCCATTTCGAACGTGAGCCAGTTCGAGATGGAACTGCAGCGCGCCAGGGTGCTGGAGCACGACCTCATCAAGAGCTACGTGCGCCTTCCTGACTTGCAGCAGAAGCGCATGGTGGAATTTGCGCACAACATTGGCGTGCCGGTGGCCACGCATGAGATCTGGCCGGCGTCGCTTGTCGGCGTCGACAACACCGAGCACACTGCGGCGACGAGTCGCCGGGGCTACTCGCCGAAGCAGGCGACGCTCCAGACCGCCTACCAGGACGTGGTGCAGTTGTTCGGTCAGAGCCAGCGCATCTTCTGCCCGATGATCCCGAGCAGTGGCGCGCGCAAGCTCTTCGAAGATGATCCCGCGCTGAAGCTCGACCCGCGCTTCACGGTCTATCCGGAGTGGATCCAGCGGCAGGTGGCGGCGCAGCCCAACGCCCCGGCCCCGAGCGGCGGTGTGAATCCCACCGGCGGTCACGGCAAGATGGTGCTCGACATCATGAGAGCGGGCGGGCTGGTCGTCGCCGGTACCGACACGCCGAATGGCGTGAACCTGCACGGCGAGTTGCTGTCGTACCGCATGGCGGGCATGGCCCCGTTCGACATCCTCAAGACCGCGACCGTCAATCCCGCCCAGGCGCTGGGGCTGCAGGCCGGCACGATCGAAGCCGGCAAGCTTGCCGACATCATCATGATCGATGGGGACCCGCTCGCCAACATTGCCAACACCGTCAAGGTGCGCAAGGTGATGGCGAACGGCCGCATGCATGACGTGGCACAGTTGATCGCGCCAAAGTGATAGACTCTTCAATCCTCCAATGGCACCTTCACTGTCCACTCTTCCAGTCCTGCTCCGGAGAGAAATTGAGGCACGAATCCTGGCTCCGGTGGTCGACGCCATGGCCGCGGAATTTGGACGCGAACGGATAATCGAGATCCTCCGCGATACCATCATCAAGGTGGCGCGTGAACAGGGGGCTGAGTTGGCAAAAGCGCGCGGATCCAACGCCCTTGAAGAGTTTGCCGACGCGACGATGGCGTGGACCTCAGGTGACGCGCTCACGATCGAAGTGATCGAACACAGTGCCGATCGTTATGACTTCAATGTGACGCGTTGTCGCTACGCCGAAATGTATCGCGACCTGGGCATCCCGGAGCTCGGCGCCGTGCTCTCCTGCAACCGTGACTTCTCGTTGATTGAGGGCTACAACGCAGACATCACCCTCACGCGCGAAACGACGATCATGGGCGGCGCGTCGGCCTGTAAATTCAGGTACCGGCAGAAAACCTAGTTAGCGCGGCCACTTTCGCCTATTGATCGCCACTGGCAAGTTAGGTATACTCACGGCCAGAAAGCGAAAATAAAGCGAAAATTATCATGGCGTCAGTCGCGCTCTCCCGCCTCACTACACTGCTGCAAGCCAGGAAACTTGATGGCACGCTCACCCGGCCGCTCAGCACCGGGTTGCCCACAACCAGCACAGGCGTAGAGGCTCTGGATCAGGCCCTTTCACCCGGTGCTCAAAAAACTGGTTGGCCGCGGGGCCATGTGTCCGAAATTGTTGGCCCCGCCTCGTCTGGCCGCACCAGCGTGGTGATGGCCGCGCTGGCCGCAGTCACGGCGCGCGACGGGGTAGTGGCCCTGGTGGATGTGGCCGACCGCTTCGACCCGGCGAGCGCGGCTGATGCGGGCGTGAATCTGGATCGCCTGTTGTGGGTGCGCGGACCCAACATGACGTGGGGCGCTCCGCACAGCATCGTGGGCGATCTCGCAGTACGCCGTGGCCTGCGCGCGTTTGATCTGACTGTGCGCGCGGGTGGGTTTGCCGTAGTGGTGCTCGATCTGGCGGATGTGCCCGAACGCATGGTGCGCACCTTGCCCGCGTCCACCTGGTTACGACTGGCGCATGTGATTGAAGGTCGCGACACCGTGGGGCTCTTGGTGGGCACCACGCCGATGGGGCGCAGTGCGGGGGGAGTCTCACTGGCCTTGCATGGCGCCGGGCAATGGGCCGGCACCAGCGTGCAGAGCCGCCGATTGTCAGGCGTGGCGGTGCAGGCACGAGTCAGTCGAAGCGCCATGCAGATGAAGGTGGCGAGCCACGCGTCAGGAAAGGCGGCCTCGTCATGTTTCTTTGCCTCGTCCGAGATTCGCTGAGCCCTTCAATCACCGGCGTCCTCGAGTCTGTAGCCCGCGCGTGTTCGCCCAGGGTGGAACCGCATGGCGACGATGTGGTGGTGTGTGATGCGAGAGGGTTGACACGCGTCATCGGTGAGCCGGCGGTCATTGCCGAGGAAATGCGGCGTATGGCCTGGGACCGCGGCGTGGGCGTGCGTGTGGCTATTGCCGGCACACACACGGCCGCGTGGCTGCTGGCGCATGTGCGACCGGGCCTGACCGTGGTGGCGCCAGGTGATGAGGCGCACACGCTGGCGCGCCTGCCGATGACGGCTCTGGCGATGCTGCCGGAATGCCGGGCCCGCATCTTCAGCGATGTGCTGGTCACGCTTGATCGCTGGGGTGTGTCCACGCTTGGCGATCTGGCGCGGCTGCCGCGTGCCGACGTGTCGTCGCGGCTGGGCCTGGCCGGAGCGCGATTGCATCAGGCGGCCTGGGGAGAAGATGTGGTGCCCCTGGTGGCGACGGCAGAGGCGCCGCGTTTTATCGAACGTGTCGAACTTGAATGGCCCGTGGACGGGCTTGAGCCGTTGTCGTTTGTGCTGGCGCGTGTGTGCGAAGCGCTGTCGGGTGCGCTCGAACGCGCCGACCGGGGCGCGGTCACGATTACCACGCGACTGACCCTGATCAACAAAAGCCTGGCGGAACGAACGCTGACGCTGCCGGCACCGATGCGCGACGCCAAGGTGCTGCGGACGCTGATCCTGCTCGATCTCGAAGCCCACCCACCTGGCTCTGACGCCGAGCACTTTGCCGGCATTGATGTCGTCGAGGTGGAGTTGGGGGTGACTCCGGGTCGCATCGTGCAGAAATCGCTACTGGCACACGACATGCCTGCCGTGGAAGACGTTGCCACACTGGTGGCGCGTCTTCAGGCACTGATGGGGGAGTCGCGTGTGGGCGCGCCGGTGGTGCTTGATACACACGACCTCCGCAAATCATCGCTCAAGCCATTTGTGGTGCCCCCTTCGACTCACTTTTCGGCTCGCCCCTTCGGAGCTCGCTCGGGGCAGGCCGCCGTCATTCGCCGTTTCCGCATGCCGATGGCCGTGCGTGTGGTGACCGACCGTGGAGCGCCGGTGCGCATTGTGCTCAGCGAGAGAGGAATGAGCGAACCGCGAATCACGCATCGGGCCGGGCCGTGGCGCACATCGGGGCAGTGGTGGACGGCCGATCGCGATACCTGGGATCGCGACGAATGGGATGTGAGTGTGGAGACCGGCGTGGTGTATCGCCTAGCGCGCGATCGTGCCACCGATCGCTGGGAAGTGGAAGGCGTGATCGATTGACGCCGCGCGTCCGGAGCCTGAGCACATGTACATCGAGCTTCATACGGCCTCGGCCTTTTCGTTTCTCGCCGGCGCGTCATTGCCAGAGACGCTTGTCGCGCGTGCGGCAGCGCTGGGATATCCCGCGATTGCGTTGCTCGACCGCGACGGCGTGTACGGCGCCCCGCAATTGTATCGCGCTGCCAAAGCCGCCGGCCTGCGCGCCATTGTCGGCGCCGAACTGACGATTGCCCAGACCCATCCGGGGGGGGCGTCTTTGTGGACCCTGCCCGTCCTCGTCGCGTCTGTCGAGGGATATCGCAATCTCTGCCGGCTGATTACTCGCGCCAAATCGAAGGCCGTAAAAGGTGAGTCCCTGCTCACACTGGCAGACCTAGATGGGCACTGCGGCGGATTGATCGCCCTGGCCGGACGTCCGGCTCTGGTCGCTGAGCGTCATGGCGTGGGCGGCCTGGTGGATCAGATCGTCGGTATCTTTGGCCGCGATCGCGTCTGGGTCGAATTGCAAAGGCATCTGCGTCGTGATGAGGAAGCCGCCAACGCGTCGTTGCTCGATTTAGCCGCCGCGTTCCGCGTGCCTGTCATGGCATCCAACGACGTGCGGTTTGCCAAGCCTGAAGACCGCCCCGTCTTTGATGTCCTCACATGCCTACGGCATAAGACCACACTTGCGCAGGCGGGGCGGCGGCTGTCGGTGAATGCCGAGCGCTACCTGAAGCCGCCTGAGATGATGGCGCGGTTGTTCAGCGATTTGCCGCAGGCGCTTGCCGGCACCGAGTCGCTGTTCGAACGGCTCGAGTTCACCCTAATGAATCTGGGGTATCGCTTTCCGGAGTATCCAGTGCCGGTGGGCGAAACCCAGGCGTCGTTTCTGCGGCGCCTGACACATGTGGGCGCGCGCGATCGATATCACCCGCTCGACGAGGCGTTTGGTGGCCGAGCGAAAGCCCAGATCCAGCGCGAGCTCGATCTCATCGATAAACTTAATCTCGCCGGCTACTTTCTCATCGTCTGGGACCTGGTCAATTTCTGCCGGCAGCAGGGGATTCTTGTGCAGGGCCGTGGGTCGGCGGCCAATAGCGCCGTGTGTTATTCGCTGGGCATCACGGCTGTGGACCCGGTGGGGATGGAGTTGCTGTTTGAGCGATTCCTGTCGGAGGAACGTGGCGAGTGGCCTGATATCGATCTGGATTTGCCGAGTGGCGACCGGCGTGAACGGGTCATCCAGTACGTGTATCAGCGATACGGCGCGGCGGGAGCCGCGATGACGGCCAATGTCATTTCGTATCGCGGCCGCAGTGCCGCACGCGAAGTGGGGAAGGTGCTCAGCATGGACAAGGGCGAGATCAACGTTTTGTCCAAAATGATGAGCCGCTTCGAGTTTGTGGATCCGGCCGACACGGTCACGCAGCACCTGAAAGAGGCCGGTGTGGATGTCGGCAAACAGGTCTACACGCAGTTCGCCACGTTGTGGCAGCGCATGCAGGATCTGCCGAGGCATCTCGGGCAGCACTCGGGAGGCATGGTGATGTGCCACGGCCGGCTGGACGAGGTGGTGCCGCTTGAGCCTGCGTCGATGCCCGGCCGGATGGTGGTGCAGTGGGACAAAGATGATTGCTCGGATCTCGGGATCGTGAAGGTCGATTTGCTGGGCCTGGGCATGATGGCCGTGCTGGAAGAGGCGGTGCTACTGACGGGTGTGGATCTCGCGCATCTGCCGCCCGATGACCCCGAGGTGTATCGCCTGCTGCAGGCGGCTGATACGGTGGGGGTGTTTCAGGTGGAGTCACGCGCGCAGATGGCGACGCTGCCGCGACTCAAGCCCAAACACTTTTACGACATTGTCGTTGAAGTCGCGCTGATTCGCCCGGGCCCCATCGTGGGCCAGATGGTGCATCCGTACCTGAAGCGGCGGCGCGGTGATGAGGCGGTCACGTACGCGCATCCCAGCCTGGAGCCGGTGCTAAAGCGTACGTTGGGTGTGCCGCTGTTCCAGGAGCAGTTGCTGCGCATCGCGATGGTTATTGCTAATTTCAGCGGTGGGGAAGCCGAGGAACTGCGCCGAGCGATGGGCTTCAAGCGATCGGCGAAGCGCATGTTGGACATCGAAGGCCGGTTGCGGGCCGGGATGGCCGCCAACGGCATTGTCGGCGCGGTGGCAGATCAGATTGTGCTGTCGATTTCGTCGTTCGCGTTGTACGGATTTCCAGAGTCACACGCGGCCAGTTTCGCGCTCATTGTCTATGCCAGCGCGTATCTGAAGGTGCATTTTCCGACGGCGTTTTACACGGCGCTGCTCAACAACCAGCCCATGGGTTTTTATGCGCCGGCCACGCTCGTCAAGGACGCGCAGCGGCGTGGCGTGCGGTTCGCACCTGTGGATGTGCAATCGTCCGACTGGCCGTGCACGATTCAGGATGATGGTGTCATTCGACTAGGCCTGATGTATGTGCAGGGCCTGCGCATCGATGCCGGCCGAAAAATTGCAGCTGCTAAAAATACGTCGGGTGTCTTTTCACGATTTCGGACACTCGACGAGCTTGGGGCGCGCACGGGCCTGCGTCGCGATGAACTGCGCATGCTCGCTGAGTCTGGCGCGCTCGCTTCACTCGGAGGCGATCGCCGATCGGCGCTGTGGCAAGCTGAGCGCGCTGCCCGCCCTGCGGGGCCGCTGCTGTGCGACTCGTTCGATTCGCCACAGGATGCGGAAAAGACGTCGGCGGAAAAGACGTCTGGTGTCTTTTTCGAGACCGCAGGGAAAAAGACACCCGACGTCTTTTCCGCGATCAGATCCCCGCTCCCAGTGATGACACTACTTGAACGCGTGGAGGCCGACTATCACACGACGGGGCTGACCATCGGTCCGCATCCGATGGCGCTGGTGCGCCGCACGTTGTCGGCGCGCGGTGTGGTGCGCGCGGTGGATCTGGCGCATGGACGACCGGGACGCCGGGTGCGTGTGGCCGGGGCCGTGATCACGCGGCAGCGGCCGCGTACGGCCAAAGGATATGTCTTTTTGTCGCTGGAGGATGAAACGGGTATCGCCAATGCGATCCTCACGCCCGATGTGTTTACGTCACACAAACGCACAGTCGTGGACGCACCGTATCTGCTGATTGAAGGCGTTCTGCAGAATCAGGACGGCACTATTTCGGTAAAGGCCGAACGTGTAGAGGCGCTGGCCCACCAGCGCCCGCCGCCACAATCTCATAATTTCAGGTGAACCACGCGGCTACTTCCTGAGGCGACCTGACTGCTGGCCCGACAGGTAGCCGATGGTGGTGGCGCCCGGTGAGACCACCACGGTCTTGGATGTCTGTCCGGCTGTTTCGATGGTGCGCTTCGAATCTGCCGCCGAGCCGGCCGTGGTCCGACTGTTCAGCTTTGTACCGTCAAGCGCGTCAACGGTCTTCAGCTGAATCGTCGCCTTCTTCTTGTCATGGTTGACGATGACAGCGATGACCGACGCGCCACTGGCAATCACCGTCTCGCCCGTCCCCCCCCCCACCCCGACGGTGACGTTCCGTGTCCCAGTGAACCGCAGTTCCATCCCGGCGGTCGCCTCGAGTGGAATTTCGGTCTGCAATTCCAACGCGATCAGCAGGGCGTCGGGCACGGGCACGAGTAAGACGACGGTCTTGGCCACTGGCGCTGCGGCTGTGGCTGGTGGTGGCACAGCGGGATCGGGCGTCGCCGCGACAGGTTCAGCCGTTGGAGACGGTGCGGGCATGGCCGCCAGAGGTTCAGGCTGCGGCGTCACAGGGGGGGCGGCCGCGTACTGAACCACCAGTCATCCGCGCCGGGCTTTGCTATCTGGGCGGCAGCCGCGGGCTGCTTCGACGCAGCCGGACCGCTGACAGACGTCAGAAGCACAGGCTGCGACATGATGCCCGACGCCAGCGGCGACTGGGCACACAACACGCCCGATGACGAGAGTTGCCGAAGTCGCATCAGCGCATCGCGTACCTCGATCATCGACTGGAAACGCGCATCAGGGTCCTTTTACAGGCACTTGTGGATGACGTCTGAGAGCCCCTCTGGCACTTCGAGCCTGATCTCCAGGACCCGCCGAGGATCATCGCGCAAGACACTCGTGAGTGTGCTGATGCTGTTTTCGCCGGTGACCGCGCGATTGCCATTGCCATTTCGTACAGCACGGCACCAAACGAAAAGATGTCGGACCGCGCATCGACAGTGTACGCTGCGCCTGCTCCGGCGACATGTAGGACAAGGTGCTGACGATGGTGCCCTGGACCGTGAGGCCGGTGGCTTCGGGGTCCTCGCCAAACGCGCCTGGTGCCAGCTTGGCTAATCCGAAGTCGAGCAACTTCACCAGATTACGCGCGGTGACCATGATGTTACCGGGCTTGAGGTCGCGGTGGATGATACCCGCGCCATGCGCGACCGCAAGCGCATCGGCGACCTGAGCGCTGTAGTTGATGGTCTGCGACACTCGCAGGCCGCCATGCGGGATGACCGCATCAAGTCTTTTGCCCACCACCATCTCCATCCCCGTGATGTCGGCGTCGTGTTCCGTGATGACGCCATGGATGGTGATGATGTTCGGCGGATTCAGAGCGGAGGCCGCCTGGGCCTCCTGCATGAATCGTTACCGCCGTGTCGGATCGCCGCTGTGATCCGCGCGAAGAAATGTGAGCG
Organism: Acidobacteriota bacterium; assembly: GCA_005799825.1. Taxonomy (GTDB): domain Bacteria; phylum Acidobacteriota; class Vicinamibacteria; order Vicinamibacterales; family SCN-69-37; genus SYFT01. Next base: position 22,228 of record SYFT01000009.1, read on the forward strand.
CCACCATGCGGTTGACCTTCAAATCCTTAGGCTTGATGACGTCGCTCATGCCTCCGGAGCCTCGCGGCTCCAGGGGTTGATATTTGCCGTGAATGATGAGAGCCACGGTGTTACCGCCCAATGACCTTGCCTTGCGACATGACGAATCGCACGGACCGCAACGCCTCGATGTTCACAGTCGGATCGCCCGACACGGCAATGATATCCGGCAAATAGCCTGGCGCAAGCCGTCCGAGTGTGGCACCCATCCCCAAAGATTCCGCCGCGAGCGACGTGGCGCTGATGAGCGCGTCCACAGGTCGCTGACCCGCCTGCACCCGCACAAACGCTTCGCGCGCGTTCTGCCCATGAGCGCCGGCCACCGCATCGGTGCCGAGTGGCATGCGCAGGCCTGCATCCAACGCTTTTTTGAAGATCGGGCCGAGTGTTGGGACCGCGAGCTCCATGAACGCAAACCCCTCGTCGGTATAGCTGCCCGTGCCGATGAACTTGGCTTTGTTCTCGATGTAGTTTTGCAGGACCAGCCCAATGTTGGGATCAAAAAAGACGCCCGCCGCTTTCATCGCCGCGATCGCGCGGTCGTCGGCCAACGCGCCGTGTTCAATTTGATGGCAACCTGCTTTCACGGCCGTGACGATGGAGTCGGGATCGTGGGCGTGCACGACCGCACGGAGGCCTTGCGCCCGGGCCTCACCACAAACGGCATCGAGCTGTTCCTGCGTGACGCTGAGTTTGCCGCCGTCACGAATGCTGCCTGAGGCGAAGGTCTTGATGACGTCGGCGCCGGCGGTTTTGGACGCGCGCACGGCTTCTCTGAGCTGATCAGGTGTGCGAGTGCCGGGCTGTAGCTGCCCGAGCGACGACACGATGCGCGGTCCCACCAGGGTTCCATCCGCGACGGCTGCGCGGAGCGCCGCATCGCCGCGACTACCCAGGTTCTGGACCGTGGTAAACCCCGCCATGAGCGTCGCCTTGAGGTTGGCGGCAATGGCCGCGTCGCGCTGTTCCGGGGTTTCCCGCGGGCCGTCGGGCCGGTTGCCATAGCGCCCGTCGGGTCCGAAGTGCCAGTCGATGTGCGTGTGCACGTCGATCAGGCCCGGCATCAGCGTGACGTCCCCAAGGTCGATCGCGTCCCCTTCAGCGGGCCCGACGAAGGTGATGCGGCCATTGGTGACCGTCACGGCGAAGTTCCGGTGTAACACCCCCGTGACGCCGTCAAAGACCCGTGCGGCTCGAAAGGTCATCGAGGCCGGCGCTTGCAGCGCGGCGACAGGCGCACCCACTGCAGCAGCTGCGACCAGTAGGGAACACACGACAGGCATGCGCATAAGGAACTCCCTGAAAGACACGAGTATAGACGCGGGCTCGGTTAGAATGAGAGGCTTATGGCACAACGTCGGGCACGAGTAGAGGTTACAGAAACGGGCATTCGGATCATCCGCAAGAAATCCAGAATTTCTGGCTGGGGTGTCTACGCGTCAGAGCCGATCAACAAGAACAAGCGCATCATCGAGTACACGGGAGAGAAAATCTCGTGCGCGGAAGCGGATCGACGTGAGACGAAATACCAGAAGAAGGGGCAGATCTGGTGTTTCACCCTGAACCGGGCCTGGTTCCGCGACGGTAACGTCGGTGGCAGTATGGCGCGGCTCATCAATCATTCCTGCAATGGCAACTGTTACTCCGAAGTCATCAAGGACGTCGTCTGGATTCGCGCATCTAAAAACATCACCAAAGGCGAGGAGTTGAGTTACGACTACAACACCGAGGGTGAGGCTGGCATGCGGTGCCGGTGTCATCCCACATGCACGTACAAAATCTGACGAGCGGTCCGACATGACTGCGCCTGTTCGTCACGTTGTCTACCTCCACGGATTCCCATCGTCGCCCGCGTCATCAAAAGCCGGGATGTTCCGGCGCGGGCTCACCGCCGCAGGTGTAAGGTTGTCGAGTCCGGACCTTAACCAGCCGGAATTTGAGACGCTGACGACCACGCGCATGCTGGCGCAGGTGCGCAACGAGCTCGAGCAAATCCCTGAAGGGCCGGTGGCGATCGTCGGATCAAGCCTCGGCGCATTTGTCGCGGTGCTCGCCGCCGAGGCGGACCCCAGTGGCCACGTTGACCGGCTGGTGCTGCTGGCTCCGGCGCTGGACTTTGGCGGGCCCCGACTGCAGCAGTTTGGCCCGCATTCGGTGGAGGACTGGCGGCAGGCGGGCGCACTGCGCGTCCATCACCACGCGTGGAACGAAGAGCGCGAGATCAACTTTACGCTCTATGCAGACGCGGCGCAGTACGACGCCCTCGCGCTGCCCACGCGGTTTCCGACACTGGTGTTCCAGGGAGACCGCGATGAGGCGGTGGATCCGGCTATGGTCCAACGATGGGCGGCGGGACGTCCGAGGGTGGACCTCCGGATGTTGTCGGACGGGCACCAGCTGTCGGATTCTATCGACGTCATTTGGCGCGAAAGCGCCCGATTCCTCGGCGTCGACGAGACGCCCGGGCACCGCGTATAACCGCCACTGGCGTGCGGTCGTAGTTGGAATCACAAGGTAGAATCAGGCTTAGAGGCCCCCACCATGTTACTCAAGCGCGCATCGGATATTCGTTCATCAGAAATCACACCTGAAGCGGTCTACCGCTCTCGCCGTGAATTTCTGCAGACTGCCGCGGCCGGGGCGCTGGGCGCGTACGCCGGAGCGTCGTTGCTGAGCGATGATCTGTGGGCGCAGGCCGCAATCGCCGGAGTGAAGAAATCGCCTTTATCAACGACCGAAGCCACCCACACGTGGGAGCAGGTCACGCAGTACAACAACTTCTACGAATTCGGCACCCAGAAGTCAGACCCGGCCCGGTATGCCGCCCAGCTCAAGGTGAAGCCGTGGACCGTGAAGGTGGATGGCCTGGTGACCAAACCGGCCGACTACGCGCTCGAAGACCTGATTAAGCCACACCAGCTCGAGGAGCGCATCTATCGCTTCCGCTGCGTGGAGGCCTGGTCGGCTGTCATTCCCTGGGTGGGAGTGTCCCTGGCGGATTTGATCAAGCGCGTGCAGCCGCAGGGGAAAGCGGCGTACGTCGCGTTCACGACGTTGCAGCGCCCCAGTGAAATGCCCGGCCAGCGTACGAGTTCGCTGGACTGGCCGTACGTCGAAGGCCTGCGCATGGACGAAGCGATGCATCCGCTCACGATCCTGGCCACGGGCATCTTCGGCAAGGAGCTACCGAATCAAAACGGAGCGCCGATTCGACTGGTGGTGCCCTGGAAGTATGGGTTCAAGAGCATCAAGTCCATCGTCCGTATCAGCTTCGTGGAGAAGATGCCGCCCACGTCGTGGAACATTGCGAACGCGGCGGAATACGGGTTTTATTCCAATGTGAATCCGATGGTGGACCATCCGCGATGGAGCCAGTCGCGCGAGACCCGGCTGGGCTCGTTCGTCAAGAACAAGCCGACGCTGATGTTTAATGGTTACGCCGATCAGGTGTCGAAGCTCTACGACGGCATGGACCTGAAGAAATTCTACTGATGTCAGCGGGCGCGATGCGCGCCGTGAAGGTGCTGGTGTGGGCCGCCTGCATCTGGCCGGGCGCAAACCTCTTTCATAAGGCGTTCTGGGGTGACCTAGGCGTTAATCCGGTCGAGACCCTGGAACATACCAGCGGCGAAGCCGCGCTCGTTATCCTGCTGTGTTCACTCGCCATCACCCCTGTGCGACGGTTGACGGGTTGGAATCGTCTGCAGTCGCTGCGCCGGCTGCTGGGTCTCTGGGCGTTCTTCTATGCACTCGGGCATTTGTCGTTCTACATCCTCTTCGACCAGGCCTGCCTCTATTGGTCCGACTGCCAACTCAACGCCGTGGTGGACGATGTGATGAAGCGGAAGTTCATTTTGTCGGGGATGGTCGCGTTCTTCGCGATGCTGCCTCTAGCGCTGACGTCCACGAAGGGCTGGATCCGACGTTTGGGCAAGCGCTGGCAGACGCTGCACCGGCTGGCTTATGTCGCGGGCGCGGCGGGCGCGACCCACTTCATCTGGAAAACCAAGGTGCCCGAGCCGAAGCCGTTCATCTACGGCGGGATCATCCTGGTGCTGCTGGCCGTGCGCGTCATCTACAGTTGGCGGAAGAGGACTGGGGAAGTGAGGAAATGGGGAAATTAGGAATTGGGAGTTAGGGGAGTCAGGCATGCGAATCACGGGTTTAGCCAACATCATCCTTTTGACTGCGGCCACAGCCGCGTGTGGCGCGGACCCTCAGGACTCTGCGCTGCCGCTGCCGCCGCCGGTGGTCGTTGAGGCGACGCCCGCCAGACTGGGCGACGCCTGGCTCAAGGGTGAACCGATCGAGTCGGAGCCCGTGATGTTCGCTGTGCTTGCGGGCGACTGGACCGTTCGGGAAGAGTCCGGCGAGCGATTCCTGCGAGTGGACGGAACGAACTGGACGGTTGGGACGCCGGCGGGGAGGTTGTCCGACAAAGCCGCCGCGTTGTTCCCTGTGTCTGCAGCGACGTTCGAGAAACATGTGCTCGCCGGACTCCAGTTTCCGTACGGCGTGGTGCGCCAGGCGGGCACATTTACTGATGGTGAATTGCAGGTGGACTTCAGGCTCATCGGTGGCGCCTCGGACCAGTTCGCATCGCTGCTGTTTGGCTTGACCGAGGATGGCAATCACTACGCGTTTCGCTACAACACCAAGGACGGTGACACGGCGTTGTGGAAGGTCGTCAACGGCCAGCGCGAGCGGTTGCACCACGGCGGTGTGCCGGTCGCCGTCACGCTCGGCGAGTGGCGCACATTGCGACTCAACGTCGAAGGCAGCCAGGTATCCGGATGGGTCAACAATGTGCAGGCCCTAACGTTTGACCTGCCCGCCTCGGTCTCCGGCCGAGTCGGCCTCTGGTCCAAGGCCGACTCGGTCACGGACTATCGACGGTTCATCGTGAAGTAGGCGTGTCCGCCGAAGCTTCGGAGGATCGAAGGTGGAAACTGGGGAACTGGGCCGTATACTTCGGCGCATGTTTATGCGACCCCGCCCGTGGCTGATCTCCGCCGTTGTCGCGCTCACGCTTATGTCCTCGGGCCTGCTGGCCCAGCGGACGGCGACTGCCATCACCTACTACCCGCCGCGACTGGATTGGGCACGGGTGTCGCCGGCCGAGGCTGGATTTGATCCCGTCAAGCTGAAGGCTGCCGTTGATTTTGCGATTGAGAATGAAAACCCAGGCACCAAAGATCTGGCGCTGGACATTCCGAATACGTTCCGCCGCGAGGTGCCGTACAACGCGCTGATCGGCCCCACGTCACCGCGGGCGGCCGCCAACGGGCTTATCGTTCACCGGGGACGAATCGTGGCGGAGTGGGGAGACACGGCTAGGCCCGACATGACGTTCAGTGTCACGAAGACGTTTCTCTCGACAATTGTCGGCCTCGCGTACGACCGCGGGCTGATTAAAGACCTCAACGATCGCGTAGGTCCGTACATGCCGGCGAACCTGGACCTGTTTGCGTCGGAAAAAAATGCGCCGATTACCTGGGACCACCTCCTGCGGCAGACGAGTGACTGGTCCGGCACGTTGTGGACCAAACCTGACTGGGCCGATCGGCCGGTGGGTGCGACAGAGGCGGAATGGGAGAAGCGGCCGGTCTATCCAGCTGGATCGCATTTTAAGTACAACGACACGCGAGTGAACGTGATGGCGCTGGCCGCGCTGCACGTGTGGCGCGATCCGCTGCCCGAGGTGCTGCGCCGCGAAGTGATGACGCCAATCGGCACGTCGAGCACGTGGCGCTGGGAAGGGTACAACAACTCGTGGGTCGATCTCGACGGCCGCAAGGTGCAGGCGTCCACCGGCGGTGGCCACTTCGGTGGCGGTATGTTCATCAGCGCGTTCGACCTGGCACGCTTCGGCTATCTCTTTCTGAGGAACGGTAAGTGGGAAGACCGCCAGCTTGTGTCCACGAAGTGGATCGGGCTCGCGCGCACACCTGGAGTGAATCCCGAGTACGGATTCATGAACTGGTATCTGAATCCCGGCCGTAAGGCTCTGCCGTCCGTGCCAGAGAATAGCGTCCGATTCGTCGGCAACGGCAACAACATCGTCTATCTGGATTGGGAGAACGATCTCGTGGTGGTCGTGCGGTGGATCAAGGGAGGACGCGCCAACGGTGCCACCAAGGGCAGCGCCCTCGACGACTTCCTGGGCAAGGTTGTGGCGGCGATGAAATAAGGGAACGGGCGTCGAGCGGTGGAACACTCCGGAAACACCGCTCTTGAAGAGCCCGGAGTCTTCCACCGCTCGACACCCGTCCCCGTACTTATCCCCCTCGCGTATGCATTTCCAGGTGCGCGTCTTTTTTTAGTACGCTCAGGGGGATGTAGGTGCCGCGGCCGCGCACAGAGCGACGTTCTTCGGCGCCGCGATCCGCCCGGCCCCTCCAAACCGCCTTCAGCATATTGAGCAACGTCTCAGGCGATGCACCGGCGCGCAGGGGGCGGCGCAAGTCCGTGCCGTGCTGCGCGTACAGACACAGCAACAACACCCCGTCGGCTGTGAGTCGCGCGCGGTCGCACGTGCGGCAGAACGGCTGCGTAGTGGACGCGATGATGCCGAACGCCAGACCGTCGGGCAGTTGGAAACGATCCGCAGGCGCTGACGTCGGACTCGGCAGCGGCTCGATCGGCCCGTAGATCGACGCGAGTCGTTCCAGCATCTGCGCGCGTGAGAACACCGCGTCGGGACGCCAGTGTGTCGCGCCGCCTACGTCCATGTACTCGATGAACCGAACTTCGGCGCCGACCGATCGCCCGTACTCCAGCAGGTCCCCGACTTCGTCGTCGTTGTCGCCCTTGGTGATGACCGAGTCGATCTTCAGGTCTGTGAACCCTACCCGCCGCGCGGCGTCGATGCCGGCGAGCACCTGCGGCAGCGCGTCCCTGCGCGTCAGCGCGGTGAAGCGCTCTGGACGCATCGTGTCCAGGCTGACCGTGACGCGATGGAGTCCCGCCGCTTTCAGGTCGGCAGCCGCGTCGGCTAGTAGCACGCCGTTAGTCGTCAGCGCCAGGTCCACGATCCACGGCTTCGCCGCCAGTTGCGCGACAAGCGACGGCAGGTCGCGGCGCAGCAACGGCTCGCCACCCGTCAGCCGCACCCGGTCCACGCCCATCTGTCCGAAAAGCTCAGTGAGCTGGACGGTTTCCTCAAACGAGAGCACATCCTCGCGCGGCAGCCACACGTACTCGTCCTCCGGCATGCAGTAGTGACACCGCAAATTGCACCGGTCGGTCACCGACAAGCGCAGGCTGCGCAACGGTCTGCCAAGCGTGTCGAGCGTGGTCATGTGGGTCAAGTATCACTCGAAAGGGGCCCAGGCGTTGACACGAGGCATGAAGGACCCGAAGGAAATCCAGGGCGTAGCTCCTTCAGTCCTCCGGCCTCGTGTAAAACCTCTTTGGTGCGATCGCTTCTATAATCACAAAATGGCGTTGCGCAGATACCTCGGCACGTTCCCTGTGGTCGCACCAGACGCGTTTGTCGACGAGACCGCCCAGGTGATCGGCGATGTGGTCATCGGTGCCGAAAGCAGCGTGTGGATGCAGGTGGTGATTCGCGGCGACGTGAATTACATCCGCGTCGGCGACCGGACAAACGTGCAAGATGGCAGCGTCGTCCACGTCCAGAACGACACCCACCCGACCGTTATTGGGAGCGACGTGACTATCGGACACGGGGCGGTGGTGCATGGATGTACGATTCGCGATCGCGTGCTGATCGGGATGGGCGCCATCATCCTCAACGGCGCGGTCATCGGGGAAGACTCGATCGTGGCGGCCGGCACCCTGGTGACCGAGCGCACCGTGATCCCGCCGCGTTCGATGGTGATGGGCAGCCCCGGCAAGGTCCGGCGGCCCCTGACCGATGCCGAGGTGGCCACGATCCTTGAGTTCTCGGGCAACTACGTCCGGTATCGCCTTGACTACATGGGATAATGCCGGACGATACTAATGATTCCAGCCATACGCGGGACACACGACATCCTTCCAGGTGACGTCGAAAAATGGCAGTTCGTCGAACGCCTCGCGCGTGAGTTGTGCGAGCGCTACGGCTACGTCGAGATCCGTACACCGATCATCGAACGCGAAGAACTCTTCGCCAAAGGCACCGGGGAATCCACCGACATCGTCCAAAAAGAGATGTATACGTTTACCGACAAGGGTGGGGAACGCGTCACGCTGCGACCCGAAGCCACGCCGAGCATGGTGCGGTCTTACATCGAGCACAACCTTGAGCACACGATGCCGGCCGCGAAGCTCTATGCGATGGGGCCAATGTTCCGGTACGAACGGCCGCAGAAGGGCCGGTATCGGCAGTTTCACCAGCTCGACATCGAAGCTTTCGGCATGCAGGACCCGGCGGTGGACGCCGAGGTCATCGATCTTGCATGGTCCCTAATCACCGGGTTAGGCATTCCGCAGGCAGAACTCGTCATCAACTCCGTCGGCTGTGCCACGTGCCGGCCCGTGTTCCAGAAAGCCCTGCTGGATGCGCTCGGCGACAATCTGGGGAACTTGTGCGGCGACTGCCAGCGGCGTTCGGTCACGAATCCCTTACGGATCTACGACTGCAAGGTGCCGGCCGACCAGCCGATCATCGATGCGCTGCCGCACTCGATAGACTACCTCTGCGAGTCGTGCGCCACACACTTCACCGGCGTTAAAACTCACCTCGACGCCATCGGCATCATCTGGCGCCAATCCCATCGTCTTGTCCGCGGACTTGATTACTACACGAGGACGACGTTTGAGGTGTTGGGGCAGACGTTGGGTGCGCAGAATGCGTTGCTGGGCGGCGGGAGGTACGACGGCCTGGTGAAGCAGCTTGGCGGAGCAGACAAGACGGGCATCGGCTTTGCCGCCGGCATGGAGCGCCTCGTGCTGGCGCTGCCGGAGTCGGCGCCTATTGCCGCGCCCGGACGCGCGTTTGTGGTGGCGATTGGTGAGGATGGCCGCGCCGCGGCCTGGCAGTTGATTCGCGAGCTGCGGCAGGCGGGTCTGCCGGCCCAGATGGAACTTGAAGCCAGAGGCGTGCGCGCGCAGATGAAGCGCGCCGACCGCCTGGCGACCCGTGTCACGCTGATTGTCGGCGGTGATGAACTGGCGCGTGGGGAAGTGACCCTGCGCGACATGGCGAGGGGAGAGCAACGTGCGGTGGCGCGGGACGCGGTCGTGACGGCCGTTCGGGAATTGTTGTGAGTACTGTGGTGAATTATCGAACGCATACCTGCGGCCAGTTGCGCCGTGAGCACGTGGGCCAGACCGTCTTGCTCCAGGGATGGGTGCACCGCGTCCGTGACCTGGGTGGCGTCACGTTCTTCGACGTGCGCGACCGCCACGGCTTGACCCAGGTAGTGGTGCGGGCGGGCGCCGACGGCGCCACGCCGGCGAAACTCCGGCCTGAGGTAGTGGTCGCGGTGCACGGCCAGGTAGAAGCGCGCGACGCCTCGGCGATTAACAGCAAGATCTTCACCGGCGACATCGAAGTGGTGGCGACTGGTGTGGAGATTCTGAACGAGGCGAAGACGCCGCCGTTTCCGATCAACGAAGACGTGGTGGTGCTCGAAGAGACGCGCCTCCGCTATCGCTACCTGGACCTGCGGCGTCCGGCGCTCCAGCACAACCTTATTCTGCGTCACAAGGTGGCCATCGCGGCCCGCCGATATTTCGACGACGAGGGTTTCCTTGAAATTGAAACGCCGATTCTCACGCGTTCCACGCCTGAAGGCGCGCGTGACTATCTGGTGCCGAGCCGGGTGCATCGCGGTGAGTTTTTCGCACTGCCGCAATCGCCGCAGATCTTCAAACAAATTCTGATGATTGCCGGTCTCGATCGGTACTTCCAGATCTGCCGCTGTTTTCGCGACGAAGACCTGCGCGCCGATCGGCAGCCCGAGTTCACGCAGATCGACGTGGAAGTCTCGTTTGCCACTGAGGAACTGATCTACGAAATTGTCGAAGGCGCAATCGTTTCCATGTGGACGGCCGCCGGCTTCGCCGTGTCTCGCTCCTTCGAGCGTATGACGTATGCCGACGCGATGCGCCTGTATGGATCGGACAAGCCGGACCTGCGGCCTGGCATGCCCATCGCCGATGTCAGCGGCCTGTTCGCCGAGTCACCGTTCAGTGTGTTTCGCGATGCGGTCGCGGCCGGTGGCGTGGTGCGGGGTGTTGTTGTCGCTGGGGGCGGCAAGTACTCACGCAAGGAACTCGACGAACTCACCGAGCAGGCTCGACAGATGGGGGGCTCTGGACTCATTTGGACGCGCGTGGTTCAAGGCGCGCTCCAGAGTTCGGCGCTCAAGGCTGCAGGCGAGGCGCCGTTGCGAGCGGCGTTTGAGGCGGCGGGCGGACAGGAGGGCGACCTGTTCCTGATGGCTGCTGGCCCGACCGACAAAACGGCGACGCTCCTCGGCAATCTGCGCCTCGTCGTGGCCCGCAAGGCAGGCCTGCTCAAGGCGGACGAATTCCGTTTCGTGTGGGTCACGAACTTTCCCCTGTTCGAGTGGAACCCCGATGACTCCCGCTGGGATGCGATGCACCACCCGTTCACGTCGCCGATGCCAGACGATGTGGGCTTTCTGGAGACCGAGCCCGGCCGGGTGCGCGCGCGTGCGTACGATTTGGCGGTGAACGGATCGGAGATCGCGGGCGGCAGCATCCGTATTCATCAGCCCGATGTGCAGCGTCATGTATTTCGGCTGCTCGGCATTACTGATGAGCAGGCGAGCGCGCGTTTCGGGTTCTTCCTAGAAGCCTTGGAATACGGCACTCCGCCCCATGGCGGCATCGCGTTTGGTCTGGACCGCATCATTGCCATCCTTTGCGGCGAGTCGTCCATCCGCGAGGTGATGGCGTTCCCGAAAACCGCGCAGGCGGTGGACCTAATGTCTGGCGCGCCGTCTACCGTGGACGACCGGCAGTTGCGCGACCTGCACATTCACACCGTAGCTTCGCAGGGCCCGAAGGGCGACTGATCCATCTATGCGTCTGGGCATCGATCTGGGCGGCACGAAGATCTCGGCCGTGGTGCTTGACGGTGGGGGGCGAGAGGTGTGGCGGACGCGAGTCGCCACGCCGCGCGAAGACTACGCGGGCACGATCGCAGCCATCGGCGGCTTGGTGGATCAAGCCGAGCGGGCCGTGGGCGTCACCTGTACTGTCGGCCTCGGCATTCCGGGCGCGCCGTCGCGTGTCACTGGGCGAATCAAGAACGCCAATTCATCGTGTTTGAACGATCAGCCGCTGCACCAGGATTTGGAGCAGCGCTTGAATCGGTCTGTCCGCCTGGCAAACGACGCGAACTGCCTTGTACTGTCGGAGGTGGCTGACGGCGCAGCGGCGGGCAGGCGCACGGCGTTCGGCGTGATCCTTGGCACGGGCGTCGGTGGCGGGCTCTTTGTGAATGGCGCGCTCGTCGAAGGCGTCAATGCGATTGGTGGCGAGTGGGGCCACAATCCGCTGCCTTGGCCTGACGCAGCGGAGATGCCGGGCGATGCATGTTACTGCGGCCGCTCGGGGTGCATCGAGACGTGGCTGTCGGGTCCAGGGCTGGCGCGTGACTACGCGCGCGCCGGCGGACATCCAATATCGGGCGAAGAAGTGGTGGCGCGGGCCGCGCGTGGGGAAGCACGTGCCGAGGACACGTTAGCGCTGTGGGAGGGCCGCCTCGCGCGGGCCCTGGCGACGGTCATCAACCTTATGGACCCTGACGTGATTGTCGTCGGGGGCGGTCTTTCGCGGATAGAGCGGCTCTATAGCCGCGTTCCTGCGCTGTGGGCCAACTGGGTGTTCTCTGACGCGGTTGCGACGCGGCTCGTGCCCGCGCTCCACGGTGACGATTCAGGTGTGCGCGGCGCGGCAAGGCTATACTGACCTCGCCCCTTGATGCCTGCCCAAGCCGTCCGCCGTGTCGCGATGCCAGATGAGGGCCTTGAAACCCTGTATGGCCCGTTCGACGAACACCTGAAGACGCTTGGCACCGCGCTGTCGGTGCGGCTGAAAACCCACGGGCGTGAACTGATTATTGAAGGGAAAGCCGACGAGGTAGGCCGCGCCGAACACGTGATGGCGCAGTTGGGGAAATTGCTCGATTCGGGTTACCGCTTTGGCCGCGGCGATGTGAAGACGGCCGCGCAACTCGTGCAGCAGAATCCGAACATCGAGCTGCAGGACTATTTCCTGCGCAACAGCGCACGGTCGGCGGGACGCAAACAGGTGGTGCCTAAGACGGTGGGGCAGCGCGCGTATTTGGACGCGATCGAAGCGCACGACATTATTTTGGGCGTCGGGCCCGCGGGCACGGGCAAAACGTATCTCGCCATGGCGCAGGCTGTGGCGTACTTGCTGGCCAAACGCGTGAGCCGCATCATCCTTGCGCGTCCCGCCGTCGAAGCGGGCGAGAAGCTAGGATTCCTTCCCGGGGACCTTCAGGAAAAGGTCAATCCGTATTTGCGTCCGTTGTACGACGCGCTACACGACATGCTCGATGCGGACCGTGTGGAGCGGCTGCTCGAGCGAGGGACGATTGAAGTGGCACCCATCGCGTTCATGCGCGGCCGTACGCTCAACGACGCCTTTGTCATCCTTGATGAAGCCCAGAACACCACCTCAGAGCAGATGAAGATGTTTCTCACGCGCCTGGGGTTTGGCTCGAAGGCCGTCATTACCGGCGACATCACGCAGATCGATCTGCCCGCCGGCAAAGGGTCCGGGCTGGTCGAGGCGCTGAGAATCGTTTCGGGCCTAGAAGAAATTGCCGTCGTGCGATTCGATGAACGCGACGTGGTGCGGCATCCCCTGATTCAGAAGATCGTCCGCGCGTACGAGGCTCACTCCACACAGGCGAAGGCTTAAACGATGTCGGCCGCCCGCGCGCGTCGAGGCCTCACCGTATCCGTGACCGATGGGCGCGGGCGCCCGTGGCCCGCGCCAGCCCTCGGGCGCTGGTTGGCGGCACACGCACCGGTTCGTGCGCGCGGGATGGTGACTATCGCGCTTGTGAGCGACCCGGCGATGCGCCGGCTGAACACGATGTTTCGCGGCGCGGATTACCCCACAGACGTCCTGTCGTTCCCTAGCGATCTGCCTGGCGTGCTGGGAGATATCGCCATTGCCCGCGGTGTGGCTGCGCGCCAGGCGCGCATGCTGGGACACGCCGTAATGATGGAGCTGCGGGTCCTGGCTCTCCACGGGCTGCTGCACCTTCTGGGATACGATCACGAGCACGATCGGGGCGAGATGCGCAGGGCGGAAGACCGGTTGCGCAGGCGGGCCGGACTTCCGGCTGGCCTGATCGCGCGCGCGTCCCGGTTGCACGAACGATGATTCCCTTAGCGGTCTTCTTGGTGGTGTGCGCAATTGCCTATGTTGCGGTGGTCGAAACCGCATTTGGCGTCCTGATGCGCCTGCCCGAACGCCTCGAGGCTGAACGCGAAAGCGAAGCCGACGGCCTCGCGGCCTACCTCGAAGACCCCCTGACCTTCTTCGTCCCCGCGCGACTGGTCCGCGGCATGCTGCTGGTGCTGATGGTCGTCCTGATGGTCCAGCCAATTGGCACAGGCTGGTATAGCGGCCTGGTTCTGTTTTTTTCGTGCGCTGGGCTGACGCTTGTGGCCGGCCATCTGGTGCCAACGCTTGTGGTCAGGCACGCGCCCGAGCGCCTGTTGGTGATGTTGCTGCCGCCCTTCACGGCGATGGCGAACCTGGTGACGCCGCTGACGGCGCTCATCATCGGCTGGCTCGGCACCGTGGAGCGCCGCGCGCCGCGGACCAACGGGAACGGTCACCCTTCACAAGAGCCGCAGGCCGAGGGCGCCGCCACGGCCGAAGATGGCCGACTGCTGCGGTCAGTGGTGGACTTTGGTGACGCGCTGGTGCGAGAGGTCATGACGCCGCGACCCGATGTGGTGGCCATTCGCGCTGAGGCGACGATTGATGAACTCCGTGCGCTCGTGCGCGAACAGGAGTACTCACGACTACCAGTCTTCCGCGAGAATCTCGACAACATCATCGGCCTCGTGGTGGTCAAGGATCTGATTCAACTCGAAGAGCCCATGTTGGGTACGGCCGCTGTGACCGGGCTTATGCGGCCGGCCGCTTTTGTGCCTGAAACCAAACGTGTAGCCGATTTACTGCGGGAGTTCCAGCAGAAACGATTCCAGCTGGCTATGGTAGTGGATGAGTATGGCGGCATCGCCGGCCTGGTCACGGTCGAAGACCTCGTCGAAGAACTCGTCGGCGAAATTCGCGACGAGTACGACCTGGAGGCCGAACCCATCGTGCAGGAGCCCAACGGCGCATTTGTCTTCAGCGCCAAAGTCGCAATCGGTGAGATGACCGAGTGGCTTGGGATTACGATTGACGAAGAGGGGTTCGAGACCGTGGGCGGCTACGTGCTCACCCGCGCCGGACGAGTGCCCGCGGCAGGGGAGTCCTTCACAGCTGATGGCGTCTCGGTGGAAGTACTCGAAGCCGAGCGTCGCCGGATTCACAAAATCCGTGTGCGCCGCCTGCCGCCCGACGAAGGCCAGGAACAGTGAGGGCCGGCTACGTCGCACTCGTCGGACGGCCGAACGCCGGCAAGTCCACACTGATGAATCGCCTCATCGGCCAGAAGCTGTCCATCGTCTCAGACAAGCCGCAGACCACCCGCCATCGCATCACCGGGGTTCTGAACACTCCGGGCGGCCAGCTCGTGTTCATCGACACGCCAGGGATTCACAAACCCGAATACACGATGAATCGGCGCATGGTCAAGGCCGCGCTCGACACGCTGCGCGAGGCCGACCTGGTTGTGCTGGTGGTAGACGCGGCCGAGGAGCCCGGCTGGGGCGATCGCTTTGTGATGGACCGTCTCGTCGACCTCCACAAACCCCTCATCATCGTCTTGAACAAAGTCGATCGGGTGAAGGACAAGACCAGCCTGCTGCCACGGATCGAGAGCTACGCGAAGGGCACCACGAACCACGCAGTGATTCCCATTTCGGCGCTCACAGGTGACCAGGTCGGCGGTCTCCTCAAGGAGATGCTGGCGGTATTGCCGGAACGCGAGCCGCTGTTTGATGAGGAGTACTTCACCGATCAGTCAGAGCGCACACTCGCGGCGGAGCTCATTCGTGAAAAAGTCCTCGCCCGCACGCGCGATGAATTGCCGTACTCCACGGCGGTGGTGATCGATCAGTTCGCGGAAGCTGAAACACTGGGAGGCGTGACCAAGATCTATGCATCTATTCTTGTAGATCACGACTCCCAGAAGCCGATCGTCATCGGTAAAGGCGGCGAGATGATTAAGCGCATCGGCACCGAGGCGCGCAAGGACCTCCAGGAGATGCTCGAGGGGCCCGTTTACCTAGACTTGCACGTGAAGGTGCGCAAGGACTGGCGCGAAGACGAACGTCTCCTCGACGAGTTGGGCCTGCCCAAAAGAAGCTGACGTTCTACAGAGGAGCTGACGTGCCTCGTAGCGCGGCGGAACGTAGCTCGGCCTGATCCTCAAGGCCGAGGATCTAGGACCTGCCGAAGACCGCGGCCGCGTGGGAAGCGTGACTGGCCTGCCATTGGGCTCGTATCAAGTCGCCGCGTGTTCGCCAGTGACACATGCGCAACTGCAGGATGCCGAATTCCTAAATCAGCTTGTTGGAGTATCGGCTGCGGTTGTGTTTACGAACGACATCCGGAAACAGTCAGTCGTGCTTCGCGTCCAGTGAAGCGGCGAACGACTTTCAACGGGGCTGCCGAAGACCGCTGCCCTCATGGCCAGGGTCTTTGGCAGGTCCAAGGTCCTCGACCTTGAGGATCAGGCCGAGCTACGCACCTGCACTCAATCGCAGATGCCGATGTAAATTTCCGATTCGGCTGCCCTTGCAAGACCCAGACCAGTCTAAAATGAAGGGATGGCGGTGCCGCGCAGGAATAATCTCGTGCTGGAGTCGGTCCGGCGACTGCTCCGCATGGGTGCCACGGCCAACCTTCTGAACCTGCTCCAGAAGCAGCATCCAGCCGATCTGGCCCAGGTTTTTGCTGAACTGAAGGAGCGCGACTGCCACGCGGTCTTTAACGTCCTGGTCGAACGCAACGGGAAACTGGCCGTGGAGGCGCTCAGCGAATACGGACCCGAGAAGGGCTCCCTGCTCCTCGCCGATCGCCCGGCAGAAGAAATCGCCCGCCTGGTCCAGGAGATTCCCTCCGACGACGCGGCGGCGCTGATCGATCACCTGCCTGAGGAACTATCCGCGGTCGTCCTGGAACTGATCCGTCCGGAACCCGGCGGTGGCCCGTCCGAGCTGCTCGACTACGAAGAGCAGACTGCTGGCCGGTTGATGAACCCGAACGTGTTCGCACTGTCGGAAGACCTGACCGCTGGCGAAGCGATCACCGCGATCCAGAATGGTCGCGACGTCGAGATGGTGTTCTACCTTTACGTCGTCGACGAACGCCGGCATCTGGTGGGCGTCACATCGTTGCGGCGGCTCATACTGGTGTCTCCCGACACGCCGCTCAAGCGCATCATGACCTCCGACGTCTACAGCGCGCGCGTGGACACGGACCAGGAAGAAGTGGCGCGTCGTGTCGCGTCGTACAACCTTCTGGCGATTCCGGTTGTGGATCCGGAAAACAAACTTGTCGGCGTCATTACGGTAGACGACGTAATAGACATTCTGAAGGACGAAGCCACTGAAGACGTCTTCCGGCTCGCCGGCGTTTCCACATTTGACGGCGTGCTCTCGGGACCGTTTGAGTCGCTGAAGCGCCGCATGCCCTGGCTGCTCGTGAACCTGTTGACGGCGTTTGGGGCCGCGTGGGTGGTCAGTCGATTCGAAGCGACGATTACCCAGGTGGTGGCGCTGAGCTTCCTGATGCCCGTCGTCGCTGGCATGGGCGGCAACGCGGCCACACAGACGCTCGCTGTCATCGTGCGTGGTATTGCCCTCGGTGAATTGACCTGGAGCAACGCGCGCCAGGCGCTGATGAAAGAAGCGCTCGTCGGCCTGGGCAATGGCATTGCACTCGGACTGGTGGCCACGTTCGGCGCATGGGCTCTGACCGGCGACTGGGCGCTCGGGGCCATCCTCGGCCTGGCCATGATCATGAATATGTTCATCGCGGCCACGGCGGGCACGCTGATTCCGCTCGGCCTGCGCGCGGCCAAAGTCGATCCCGCCCTCGCGTCCTCGGTCTTCATCACCACGCTGACCGACGTCTTCGGATTCCTCGCGTTCCTGGGCCTCGCCACACTCTTTCTCGGGTTCCTGCACACCGCGCCATGAAACCTGTGGATGCGGGCCAACGGGGGATCTTCGAGCGGTTGCGGTCGTAGGCATGCGTACCCATGTGGCCGAGGCCATCGTCTTGCGTACCTACCGATACGGTGAGGCGGACCGGATTGTGGTGTTCCTGACCGAGGACCGGGGTAAGAAACGCGGTGTGGCAAAGAATGCCACGAAGTCCCGCCGGCGGTTTGGCGGAGCACTTGAGCCGTTTACGCGCGGCCGGGTGTCATATGTGGAGCGTGAAGGACGCGAGTTGGTAGGGCTCGATCGGATCGAACCCCTCGATGGCCCGATGCGGGCGGCTGAAGGCCGGGCCGACGACCAAGCGGCGCAGGTGCTGGGCCACGCCAGCTACTTTGCCGAACTCCTCGACGAATGGGCACCCGACGCGATGGCGAACGAACGGCTGTTCCGGCTGGGCGCGTCGGTCGGAGAGGCATTGTGCAGAGGCGGGTCGGTTGAAAGCCTTGCGCGGTACTTTGAGTATTGGCTCCTGCGGCTCGAGGGCGTCTATCCGTCGCTTGATCGCTGCGCGCGATGCGGTCTCTCGCTCGACGACGGGGCGGTGCTGGTGACTGGTGAGTGGCACATGGTGTGTGTCCGGTGTGGCACCGGGTCGCTGAGAGTCTCGCGGGAGGCGATGGGGTTGTTGCGACGAGCCGCCACGGCGACGCCTGCCGTCGTGACGGAGGCCGGCGCTGATGCCAGCACGTTGCGTGAACTCGAAGCGGTGCATGCGCGATTGATTGCGATGCACCTGGAAAAAGATTTGCGATCGGCGCGAGTGGTAAGGGAATTGAGGCCGCAGTTGTGACGTTTCAAGATCTGATCTCTAAACTTTCCGACTATTGGTCGGCGCAGGGGTGCCTGATTCAGCAGCCGATGGACACTGAGATGGGGGCAGGCACCATGCATCCAGAGACGTTCCTGCGTGTGCTCGGTCCCGCACCGTGGAATGTGGCGTACGTTCAGCCATGCCGCCGGCCGGCCGATGGCCGCTTTGGCGAAAATCCTAACCGTCTGCTTAAGCACCATCAGTTCCAGGTCATTCTCAAGCCCGCGCCAGACGACGTGCAAGATCTGTATTTGCAGAGCCTGGAGGCATGCGGCATTGATCTGCGCGCGCATGACGTGCGCTTTGAAGAAGACAACTGGGAATCACCAACACTGGGCGCGTGGGGTATTGGCTGGCAGGTGCTGTACGACGGACTCGAGATCACCCAGTTCACGTACTTCCAGCAGGCAGGCGGCATGAATCTGGCGCCTGTCGCGGTGGAACTCACATACGGATTGGAACGGTTCGCGATGTCACTGCAGGGGGTGGACAATCTGTTTGACCTTGAGTGGGCACGAGGCGTGAAGTATGGCACGGTGCGGATGCGTGACGAGGTGGAGCAGTCGAAATACGCTTTTGCTCACGTCACGATGCCCGACGGTGAGTTCGGGCAGTTTCACCGAAACCTGTTTACGCAATACTACGACTTTGCCTGGACGCTGTTGAAGTCGGGCCTGCCGCTGCCGGCGCTCGACTACTGCCTCAAGTGTTCCCACGCGTTTAATCTGCTCGACTCGAGCGGCAGCATCGGCGTGACGGAACGGACGTCCTACATCCTGCGTGTCCGCCAGCTCGCTGTGGCCATCGCCAAAGCCTGGAGCACGGATACGATGGTGCAGATCGAGCCACCCGTGGCGAGCGACCGAAGGGAGTCGAACCATGGATCGTGAACTGCTCATCGAGCTGGGTCTCGAGGAGTTACCCGCGTCGTGGTTGCCGCCGCTGACGCAGCTCCTGAGCGAGACGTTGCGTGCGGCGCTCAAGGCCCACGGCTTGCCTTCGACCGAAGCCATTGAAGTGCATGGCACGCCGCGGCGGCTCGCCGCGTGTGTGCCGTCGCTGGTCGATCGGCAGGATGATCGGGACGAGACGCTGACCGGCCCGCCCGTGTCTGCGGCGTTTGGCGCAGATGGGCAGCCCACGCCGGCGGCGCTGGGGTTTGCGAAAAAGCAAGGCGTAGAGTTTTCGGCCCTCACGCAGGTGGACACACCGAAGGGGCAGTACCTCGCGTTCGCGAAAAAGAGCCGCGGCCGCGCCACCGTGGATGTGTTACCGGACGTGCTGACGCAGTTGTTGCGGACGTTGCCGTCCCCGAAGCAGATGCATTGGGACGCGGAACTGCACGACGGCAAGGGCGAGCTGTTGTTCGGCCGGCCGATCCGCTGGCTCCTGTTCCTTTATGGCGGCCGTGTAGTGCCGTATACCATCGCCCGCACGTCGCTTGCGGCGGGCGTGAAGGTTCAGGACGTGGCGTCTGGCGCCGTGACGTACGGTCATCGCTTTCTGGCCACGAGCGGCCGGGCGGGTCGTGCCATCAAGGTGCGGGGCTTCGACGAATACAAGAAGAAGCTGGCGGAGAACTTTGTGTTCCTGTCGCGCATCGAGCGACGCGATCGCATTGTGCGCGAGTTGGACAGCTACGCCCGCAAGATCGGCGGCCATGTGATGCTGCACGAGTCGGCCCAGGCCGAGGCACTGCTCGACGAGGTGCCTGATCTGGTCGAGTATCCGTCGGTGGTGTCGGGCACGTTCTCGGCCGACTTTCTCTCGTTGCCGGCAGAGGTGCTGACGACTACGCTGATCCATCACCAGCACTATTTCCCAGTGGTGGGTGCGGGCGGGATCTTGCTGCCGGCATTCCTTGCGGTCACTAACACGCAGGGCGGCCATGACAAGGGCATCGCCACCAATGCGAGCCGTGTGGTGGCGGCACGCCTGCGTGATGCGCAGTTCTTCTGGGATGCGGATCGGAAGATCGGCCTTGAGGCGCGACTCGGCCGTCTCGATACGCTGACGTTTCACAAGAAGCTCGGGTCGTATCGCGCGAAGTCGGAACGGGTGGCGGCGCTCGCGCGCTGGATCGCGACCGTGGTGTTCAAGCAATCCGAGGACGTGGCCGCGCACGCCGAGCGGGCGGGCCTGCTCGCCAAAGCCGATCTCGCCACCGACATGGTGCGCGAGTTCACCGAGTTGCAGGGACAGATGGGTGGTATTTACGCGCGCGACGGTGGTGAGCCGGAAGCCGTGTGGAAGGCCGTGTATCACCACTATCTTCCGATGGCAGTGGAACCCACCGCGGCGCCGCAGGCGGCCGATCTGGGTGGCGCACGTACCACCTGGGCGGCCGTTTCCCTGGCGGACAAGCTCGACACGATCGCGGGGTTGTTTCAGGCCGGCGAACGTCCCACCGGATCACGCGATCCGTTTGGCCTGCGTCGCGCGGCTCACGGCGTGATGCGAATCCTCGTTGATCTTGAACAGCTGACGGGGCTCACCGTTCGTCCCGCGCTTGGCGTGTTGCTGAAGCGCGCCGTCAAGGGCTATCGCTCTGCCCACGCTGAAGGCGGGGCCGAGTCGCAGGATCACGTGATGTCTGAAGAGGCGTGGGTGGAGGTCAATGCGTTCCTACGCGAGCGGCTGGCCTACGTACTGGAAGCCCGGGGCGCGGATCGGAGAAACGTGCGGGCCGTGTTGACTGGTGCGGTGGATCGTCCGGTGGGCGATCTGGCAGCCAACGTGGCCGCGCTGCCGGAGTTTGCGGCCTCGGCGTCGTTCCAGGCGCTCGCCACGGCTTTCAAGCGCATTAAGAACATTGCGCGCGAACTGCCAGATGCCGATTTTCAGCGGCAGGAGGAGAGCGGCGCTGCCTTGGGCACACTTCTGACAGAACCGTCCGAACTGGCGCTGTTGGCCGAGCTCGACAAGCGGTCGGTGGTGATCGCCCAAGCGGTGGGCACAGGCCGCGGCTACCGCGAAGCCTATCTAGAAGCCTCGAAGGTCGAACCGGTGGTGGCGCAATTTTTTACCGATGTATTTGTGATGGCCGACGACCTGACGCTGCGTCAGGCGCGGCTTCGATTGATGAAGCGGTTGGAGCAATTAATTCTGCAACTTGGAGATATTTCCGAGATCGTGGCAGCGGAGTAAGCGGAGTACATTCACATGGCGAAGACGACGAAGAAAGTAAGCAAGACGGGCAAGAACAGTAGCGCGGGTCGGGGAGTGAAGGCGGGCAAGACCAAGAAATTTGTCTACCTGTTTGGAAAGAAGACCGACGGTAATGGGACGATGAAGCCGCTCCTGGGCGGCAAGGGCGCGAACCTAGCCGAGATGTGTCGCATCGGCCTGCCGGTGCCGCCAGGGCTCACGATTACGACAGACGTCTGCACCTACTACTACGCTAATCGACGTACGTATCCGCCGGCCCTGCGGGCGCAGATCGAGGCGGGTGTATCCGCGCTTGAAAAGCAGACCGGCAAGAACTTTGGTGACCTGAAGAATCCGCTACTCCACTGCCTTTTCAAGGGCGGATGAACCGGAACGCTGCATTCTTGCGAATCCTCCCTTTCCACCGTAGAGAACCCCCATGAACACTCATCTTCCACCCGTCCCCGATACCGCTATCGGCTTCAAAGAATGGGCTTTTATCTGCGATGCCCTCACCCAAGGCGTGCAAAGTCTCATTCTGCGTAAAGGCGGTATCCACGAGGGTCGGGGCGGTTTCGAGTTCAAAAACCCCGCCTTTTTCCTTTTCCCAACCTGGTTTCACACCCAAGGAGCGCGGCTGCGCTGGGTCCCCCCGGCAGCTTCAAAGCCAGGCTACAGCAGCGATGTGGGTTATGACCCAACAACCCAAACTTTTTCTTCTGAGGACTCCAGGACAACCGTGGATATCGATGGTTTTTGCACTCTCGATCAAACCTGGCGGGTAACAGATTGGGAAAAGGTCGCTGCACTCACAGAGCTGCATGTTTGGAATGCAGACGTTGTGCAGGAACGCTTTGCCTACGATGAAGAGAGCTGCCTTCATATCGCTCTCGTCCGGGCTTGGAAACTGCCCACTCGCTGGA
>SYFT01000069.1 GCA_005799825.1 Acidobacteriota bacterium
CGCTGCGGGCAGGCGCTCGATTCGATCATCTCGGGCGGCTGCATCATCTCGGGGAGCCGGGTGACCGGGAGCATTCTCGGTCCCCACGTGCGGGTGCACAGCTTTTGCGAGATCGAGAACGCGATCCTGATGCCCAACGTCCGCGTGGGGCGGCACGCACGGATCCGCCGGGCCATCATCGACAGCGATGTCGTCATTCCCCGTGGCGCCTCGATCGGGTTCAACCCGGACGAGGACCGTCGGCGCCATACCGTCACCGAGGGCGGCGTCGTGGTCGTCACGGCGGACGACGAGCCGCTCATCGTGCCCGTCAGCGAGGCCGCGACCCGCGCCGAGGCCGCCGCGGACCGCCTGGAGACCAGATGAAGGAGATCATGCACGTCACGAGCGTGCGGGGACGGGAGATCCTCGATTCGAGGGGCAACCCCACGATTGAAGTCGATCTCCAGGCGGGCACGGCGTTCGGGCGCGCCTCGGTGCCATCGGGCGCATCCACTGGCGAACGCGAGGCGCTGGACCTGCGCGACGGGGACACGAGCCGCTATCTCGGCAAGGGCGTCCGCAGGGCCGTCGACCACGTGAACGGGGAGATTGCCGATGCGCTGCGGGGCCGGGAACTCGACCAGCGCGCGCTGGACACCCTGCTCGTCGGCCTGGATGGAACATCGACCAAGAGCCGCCTGGGGGCCAATGCGCTGCTCGGCGTGTCGATGGCCGCCGCGCGGGCCTCTGCGGCCGCCGCCGGCCTGCCGCTGTACCGCCAGTTCGCGCTCCTGAGCGGGCGCGTGCCACACGACGGGACTTTCACCCTGCCCGTTCCCATGATGAACATCCTGAACGGGGGCGCGCACGCCGACAGCAACGTGGACTTCCAGGAGTTCATGGTGATGCCCGTCGGCCTGCCATCCTTCTCGGAAGGTCTGCGAGCCGGCATCGAAACGTTCCACGCGCTGCGTGGACTCCTCAAGGCACGAGGCCTCTCGACCGGCGTCGGCGACGAAGGCGGTTTCGCACCGAGCCTCGCCTCCAATCGCGAAGCTGTGGAACTGGTGCTCGAAGCGATTCATCGCGCCGGCTACACGCCGGGCCGCGACATGGTGATAGCCCTCGACGTGGCCGCCAGTGAATTCTGGGATCCGGCCGTGGGCGCCTACGTCCTGGCGAAATCCGGCGAAGGCCGTCGCTCGTCCGACGAAATGATCGCGCTCTATGACGACTGGACCCGCCAGTACCCGATCGCATCCGTGGAAGACGGGCTCGCCGAAGGTGACTGGCCCGGTTGGTCGCGTCTGACCGCTGCCATCGGCGACCGCGTCCAGTTGGTGGGCGACGACGTCTTTGTGACGAACCCGGCGATTCTGCGCCGCGGCATCGACGAGCGCGTCGGCAACGCCCTGCTCGTGAAGCTGAATCAGATCGGCACCGTCTCTGAGACGCTCGACGCCATGGCCATCGCCCGCCGCGCAGGCTACGCCTGCGTGATGTCCCATCGTTCCGGCGAAACCGAAGACAGCACGATTGCCGACCTCGCGGTGGGCACCGGCGCCGGTCAAATCAAGACCGGCTCTGCCAGCCGCTCCGATCGCACCGCGAAGTACAACCAGCTCTTGCGCATCGAGGAAGCCCTGGGCGCCGCCGCCTCGTACGCGGGACGCAGCGCCCTCGCGCACCTGGGAATGGTCTAATGAAACGACTCGTGCTGCTCCGGCACGGCCAGAGCACCTGGAATCAGGAAAACCGCTTCACCGGCTGGACCGATGTTGATTTAAGCGACCTCGGGCGGCAGGAAGCGCTTGCGTCCGGACAACTGCTGCGAGCCGCTGGCGACACCTTCGATATCGCCTACACGTCGGTCCTCAAGCGCGCCATTCGCACGTCCTGGATCGTGCTCGACGAACTGGACCAGATGTGGATTCCGGTGGAACGCAGTTGGCGGCTCAACGAGCGCCACTATGGCGGACTACAGGGACTGAACAAGGCCGAGACCGCGGCGAAACACGGCGACGCTCAGACTCACCTGTGGCGGCGCAGCTACCACATTCCGCCACCGCCACTGGCGCTCGACGACCCGCGCCATCCGTCACACGATCCGCGCTACGCTGCCCTCGCGCCTGCCGATTACCCCGCCACCGAATCGCTGAAAGACACGGTCGCGCGGTTCCTGCCCTTCTGGAACAACACCATCGCTCCGGCGATTCAGCAGGGTCACCGCGTGCTCATCGTGGCCCACGGCAACAGCCTGCGCGCGCTCGTGAAGCACCTCGATGGGATTTCAGATACCGCCATTGCGGACCTCAACATCCCGACCGGATTCCCACTCGTCTACGAACTGGACGACACCCTGGCGCCCATCCGTCACTACTACCTTGGAGACGAAGCGGCGGCCGCGAAGGCGGCCGGCGCCGTGGCGCAACAGAGCCGGACAAGCCCAAGCGGGGCCTGAGCCCTACTCCACTTCTTTTTCGGTGGGCTCTTCAGCCGAAATCCTCAACGACTTGAGGAACCGTCGATCGTTGGAGGTGATTTCGATGGGCGGCTGGGCCGGCGGCAAGGCCTTCATGCCGCGCGCCGCCTGCGACCCATCGGCAGGCGTACGGCTCGCAAACCCGATGGCGGCTTCAAGCGTCACCTTCAAGTCGTATCCGGCCGCGCGCGCTTTCTCAAGACACGCTTCCACTCGCGCATCGTCGGCCACCGCAGCCGAAATGGCTTCGACCATGTCTCGCGCAAGTTGGTTCACTACCGGATCCATAAGGCCTCCCCTGCCGCCAGAGCGGGAAAACTCAGGAGATTGTACCAAAACGGCGGCAGCGTGTGGGACTGCTAGAATCACCACGAATGCCTGAAGCCGAATTTCCCGGCGTGTTTCCGTTCACGCGCGGGATTCAACCGACCATGTATCGAGGTCGGCTGTGGACGATGCGGCAGTATGCCGGGTTCGGGACAGCCGCCGAGTCTAATGCGCGGTATCGCTACCTGCTGGCGAACGGCGTCAGCGGCCTGAGTGTCGCGTTCGACCTGCCGACACAGATGGGCTACGACTCCGATCATCCGATGGCTGCCGGCGAGGTGGGTCGCGTCGGTGTGGCGATCGATTCGTTGGACGACATGGCGACGCTGTTCGACGGCATCCCACTAGGCGACGTCTCCACGTCGATGACAATCAATGCGACGGCCATCATCCTACTGGCGTTGTACGTGGCGGTGGCGCGACGGCAGGGCGTGCCGCTTGCGCGCCTGTCGGGCACCATTCAGAACGATGTGCTGAAGGAATACATTGCGCGCGGAACGTATATCTACCCGCCGCGCCATTCCCTGCGGATCGTGACCGACATCTTCGCGTGGTGCGACCGCGACCTGCCCAACTGGAACACGATTTCCATCAGCGGGTATCACATCCGCGAAGCGGGATCGACGGCGGTGCAGGAGGTGGCGTTCACGCTGGCTAACGGCATCGCATATGTGGAGTCGGCAGTGGCGGCCAACCTGGACGTCAACCAGTTTGGCCAACGCCTGTCGTTCTTTTTCGCCGCGCACAACGATTTCATCGAGGAGGTCGCGAAGTTCCGCGCGGCGCGCCGGCTGTGGGCCCAGATCATGCGCGACCGGTTTGGCGCCACGAACTCACGGGCCCAGCAGCTTCGGTTCCATACGCAGACCGGCGGGTCCACACTCACCGCCCAGCAGCCAGACAACAACATCGTGCGCGTGGCGCTACAAGCGATGGCGGCCATCCTGGGCGGCACGCAGTCGCTGCACTGCAACGGTCGCGACGAAGCACTCGCGCTGCCCACCGAGGATGCGGCCCGCCTGGCGCTGCGCACGCAGCAGATCATCGCGGAAGAAACGGGCGTGGCAAACACCGTGGACCCGGTGGGCGGCTCCTGGGCGATCGAGGAACGCACCGACGCCATTGCAGACGAGGCGCGTGCACTCATCGCGCGCATTGACGACGCGGGAGGCACCATTGCGGCCATGGAGGCCGGACAGATTCAGCGGCAGGTGCAGGATGCGGCGTATGCGGCGCAGTTGCGGATCGATCGGCGCGAGACCATCGTGGTGGGTGTGAATCAGTTCAACACCGGCGAACAGTCGCCAATCGAAGTGATGCAGCTCGACCCGGGTGGCGAAGCGCGACAGGCGGCGGCCGTGGCGGCAGTGCGGGCGCGCCGCGACCATCGTGCGTGCGCTCAGGCCCTTGAAGCGCTGGCTGGCGCCGCGCGGGGAACGATGAACCTCGTGCCGCTGGTGCTGGCGGCTGTGGAGGCCCACGCGACACTGGGCGAAATCTCGGATACGCTTCGCGGCGTCTTTGGCGAACACAGTGAACTCCACGTCTGAGGCTCCGCTCCTGCGCGTCGATCGTCTACGCACGATTTTCACACTGCCGGATGGGCGTGACGCGGCCGCCGTCGATGACGTGTCGCTGGCGGTGAGCGCCGGCGAAACGCTCGGTCTGGTCGGCGAGTCTGGCAGCGGCAAGTCGGTGACGGCCCTGTCAATCCTTCGCCTGGTCATGCCACCGGGACGCATCACGCAGGGCGGGATCTTCTTCGAAGGGCGAGATCTGCTGACCCTTGAGGAGAACGAGCTGCGGGCCATCCGCGGACGCCGGATTGGGTTCGTATTCCAGGAGCCGATGGTGGCCCTCAACCCGGTCTACACGATCGGCCAGCAGATCGCCGAGACATTGACCGTGCACGGCCTTGCCCATGGCCGAGCCGCACGCGCGCGCGCGATCGAATGGCTTCGCGCGGCGCGCGTGCCGCATCCCGAGCGCCGGGCTGGCGAATATCCGCATCAACTGAGCGGCGGCCTTCGTCAGCGAGCCATGATCGCGCTGGCACTGTGCGCCGAGCCTTCGTTGATCATTGCCGATGAACCAACCACGGCACTGGACGTCACCGTCCAGGCCGAGATTCTCGACCTGCTGCGGGAACTACGCGCCTCGCTCGGCCTGGCGTTGCTTCTGATCACGCATGACCTCGGAGTGGTGGCCGAAATGGCCGATCGCGTGGCCGTCCTGTATGGCGGGCGCATCGTGGAAGAAGGCCCGGTCGCCGATGTGTTCAAGACGCCCGCGCATCCGTACACGCGGGGCCTGCTGGCGTGCTTGCCTGGCTTGGCCGATGGCCGGCGCCTCACGGCGATTGCCGGCACGGTGCCGTCGCTCGGACAATTCCCGCCAGGTTGCGCGTTTGCCCCCCGCTGTGTCGATCGCCTGGCGGTATGCGACACCACTCCGCCCGGCGTGACCCCGTCGATTGGCGTTGCGAGCGCCGGCCGTTCAGTGCGCTGCTTTCTGCACCAGCCCGAGGCAGGAGGCCGGGGATGACGTCGCTCCTGCAGGTCTCGCATCTGGTGAAGGAGTTCCGCCGAGGCGGATGGCTGCGCAGCGGCGGCACCGTGCGCGCTGTGGATGACATCAGCTTCGATGTGCGGCCCGGCGAGACCTTTGGCCTGGTCGGTGAATCAGGCTGTGGAAAGACGACCACCGGCCGCTGCATCCTGCGGCTGATCGAGCCCACATCGGGACAGGTCATCTTCAAGGGCACCGACCTGGCCGCGCTCAACGCACGCGACCTTCGCCGCGCCCGTCGCGACCTCCAAATCGTCTTTCAGGATCCCTATTCGTCGCTCAACCCCCGCATGCGCGTCGGCGCCATCGTCGAAGAACCGCTCATCATCCACCGCATTGGCAGTCGCGAGGAGCGCAAGGCCCGGGTGGCGGAACTGTTCGGCCTGGTTGGCCTCGACCCTGCGCAGATCTCGAAATTCCCGCACGAATTCAGCGGCGGTCGGCGCCAGCGCATCGGCCTGGCCCGCGCCCTGGCGCTCAACCCGTCGCTCATCGTCGCGGACGAGCCCGTCTC
>SYFT01000010.1 GCA_005799825.1 Acidobacteriota bacterium
CAGCTACTACGACTACTACCAACCCGAGGCGTTCATGCCGGCCTCGGGCACCTACATCGAGAAAGAATCGATCGTCAACGAAGAGATCGATCGACTGCGCCTGTCGGCCACGCGCTCGCTCTTCGAACGCCGCGACGTACTCATCGTCGCTTCGGTATCCTGCATTTATGGCCTGGGCTCGCCTGAGGCGTACTACGGCTTGGTGGTCGAGGTGGGCAGGGGCGACACGCGTGGGCGCGACACGTTTCTGCGGCAACTGGTGGAGATTCAGTACGAGCGCAACGACCACGAATTCACCAGAGGCACGTTCCGGGTGCGCGGGGACATTGTAGAGATCTATCCGTCGTACGAAGACATTGGCATTCGGGTGGGGTATTTCGGCGATGAGGTGGATGAATTGGTCACCTTTGACCCCCTCACGGGTCGTGTCATGCGCTCACACGATCGCATCTCCGTGTTCCCGAAGACACACTTTGTCACGCCACGATCAAAGACACTGCAAGCGGTGGAGCGCATCAAGGCGGAATTGACGGAGCGGTTGGCCGAGCTCGACGGCGCCGGCCGGGTTCTGGAATCGCAACGGCTGCACCAGCGCACCATGTTCGACCTCGAGATGATGAAGGACATCGGGTACTGCCACGGGATCGAGAACTACTCGCGGCACCTGTCCGGGCGCGTCGCGGGCGAGCCGCCGCCGACGCTGCTCGACTATCTCCCTGAGGACGCGCTGCTGATTGTGGACGAGAGCCACCAGACGGTGCCCCAGGTGCGGGGCATGTATCACGGCGATCGCGCACGCAAGGCAGTGCTCGTGGAGTACGGATTCCGCCTGCCCTCGGCACTCGACAACCGTCCGCTCAGTTTTGAGGAATGGGAAGCGCGTCGGCGTCAGGTGGTGTATGTCAGCGCCACGCCAGGGCCGTATGAATTGAGTCAGGCCGCTGGGGTGGTGGTGGAGCAGATCATCCGGCCGACGGGCCTCGTGGATCCCGTCATCGACGTGCGGCCGGTGGCGGGGCAGGTGGACGACTTGCTCGCAGAGATTCGTGAAGTCGCCACTCGCGGTGAACGCACACTGGTGACCGTACTCACAAAGCGCATGGCCGAAGACCTAACGCAGTACTACCAGGAGCTGGGGGTGCGTGTGCGGTATCTGCATTCAGATATCGACACTCTCGAGCGGGTGGAGATCCTTCGCAACCTTCGCATGGGGACGTTCGATGTGCTGGTGGGCATCAACCTCCTGCGCGATGGCCTGGACCTGCCCGAGGTGTCGCTTGTGGCCGTGCTTGATGCCGACAAGGAAGGTTTCCTGCGATCAGCCGGCGCGCTGATTCAGACGATGGGGCGGGCGGCCCGCCATGCGCGGGGCCGGGCAGTCCTGTATGCCGACCGCATGACCAATTCCATGCGCCAGGCCATCGACGAGACCGAGCGGCGGCGACGGGTGCAGGAGGCCTACAACCTGGAACACGACATCACGCCTGCATCCATCGTGAAGCAGATCGACGATGTGATGTCGAGCGTCTACGAACGCGACTACCTGACGGTGCCGCGTGTGGAGGAGCCTCGGGAGACGTTCCGTTCACGGGCCGAGTTGGACCGAAAGATCGCGGGGCTCGAGCGCGACATGAAGGCCGCAGCCGCGAACCTGGAGTTTGAGCGGGCGGCGAGTGTTCGCGACGAACTTCGCCGATTACGGGACCCGGGCCGCGCCCTGGTGGGCGGGGAGGCCTGAATGCCGTCCTTGGTGGTGAACGGCATCAAGAAGGTTTTGCTCGAAGTACAGGACTACTTCAAGCTTCTTGGACAGATTGCACGGGGCCTCACCGGACGGCCCATATATTTTCGGGACATTGTCGAGCAGTTTCAAAGTAGGGCGCTTTACGCTGAGATGATGTCGCTGGCAAAGACCGCCAATGCCGTGACTCTGCAGATCAATTCCGGCTAGGGGACTGTGGGTGCCCTGATGAATGATCCGTCGGCGCATGACTCGATGCGCGCGTCCCTGACCGAGCTCGAGGGAATGCTGGCAAAGGTCCGGCGCGGTGAAGGGTCGCTCGGCGTGCTGATGAATGACCCAGCCTTGAGCAAGTCGCTGACGGCCGCAAGCGCCAGCATGGAGGCCATCGCGGGCCGGATCAACCGCGGTGAGGGCATCGTGGGCAAGCTTTTGAACCAGGACGAGCTCTATTCGCGACTGGACGGCCTCACGACCCGGCTCGACAGCCTCGTTGCCGGCCTCTCGGCGGGTCAGGGGACTGCTGGCCAACTGCTGCAGGACAAGCGCCTTTGTGACAACATGAAGAGTAAGCAGCCTCAACGAGCTGATTGCAGAGATCAAGAAAGACCCGAGGAAATACCTGACCGTGAGGGTCAGCATCTTCGGCGGCTAACGAGTGAAGGAGAACATCATGTCGAATGACAATAACTCGGGGGTTCCGGTGCTGATGGCGTTTGTGTTGGGTGCGGCGGCCGGCGCGGCGGTGGCGTTGCTGTACGCCCCGGCGACGGGCGAAGAGACGCGCCGGCGGCTGAAGGACAAGGCGCGCGAGGGCCGCGACAAGGCGGAGGCGGTGGCGCGTGACAGTCGTGAGTTCCTGAAGCGCCAGCGCGACAACCTTGGCGCCGCGGTCGAGCGGGGGAAAGAGGCGTTCGAACAGACGCGCAAGGAGACCCTGTGACCGACGTCTGGCTGGGCGTCATCGCGGTCGCGGTTGCCGTAATGGCGGTCCTGCAGGTGGTGGTCCTCCTGCGACTATCGCAGGTTGCGCGCGAGGCGTCGTCGGCCACGCGCGATCTGCGGCGCGAACTGACGCCACTTATCGCCAAGGCACACAAGATTGCCGATGATGCGGGGCGGGTGAGCGCGCTGGCCTTGACTCAGGTGGAACGGGTCGATCAGTTGTTTGAGAGCACGGCCCTGCGGATTGACGAGACCATGCAGACCGTACAGGAGATGCTCATCCGGCCCGTGCGCCAGGGCGCGGCCGTGATGGCCGGCGTCAAGGCCGCGCTGGCCGTGTTTCGCGCGCGCCAGGATCGCGGCCGGTACGACCGCGACGACGACGACGCGCTGTTTATTGGATAATTTCGCGTGGCGACTTGGCGAGCGGGCGCCTGGTGCGATACGCTTCCCGGGTTTGATTCGGTTGGGCGCTTGGCTCAGTTGGTAGAGCACCGCCTTCACACGGCGGGGGTCACTGGTTCGAGTCCAGTAGCGCCCACCAACCTAACCCTAAGCAAACAAAGGGCATGCTGAATCACGCTACTTGAGTATGCGCGCGGGGGGGGGGGGCATGGCCAGGTGGTCCATATAAGGGTCCACATTGAAGCCGCTCCGGCTGGTTGAGGGGCTGGAACGAGGCACGTGGCCAGCTAATCTCTGGTGGGCGATCGACGAACTGCGGTTATGGGAGCGTCAGTAGCGGTTGTCTCAGATTCCGATCCGGAAGCCGACGCGGAAGGTCAGCGGCGGCTGGACCGCGGTTGAGCGCCGAAAGTTTGGCGTGGTGAGCACGTCTTCCTCCACTTCGTTGCGGTGGCGTGTCGCGTTAAAGACGTCGAGTTGAAGCGCTGAGCGGCGGCCTGCAATCGTGAAACCCTTTTCGACCCTGATGTCGAGCGTGAGTGTGTACGTGAACCGCGTGCGGCCAATACGGTATGCGTGGATCATTTGTGCGCCCGATGCCAGATTCGGCGCAATGACAACGCGGGAAAATGGCTGGCCGTCCTGGTAGCGTGCCGAAAATCCCACGCGGATGTCACCGGGCGCTCGATAGCTCGTTGACCACTTGGCCACATAGGAGCGGTCGAAGAAGTAGCTGCCCTGCACCACCGGTCGCGCATTCGGCTGCTCGAAGACATCACCCACCACGCTCTGATCGTTTTCAAGAGGGCCGAATCCGAGGTGGCCCACCCAGCTGCGGGTGCGGTACGCCATCACACCAAACAACACCCGGAGGCGGCGGGTGGACAGCGTCCAGGTCGTCTCGATGCCTTCATACTTCGCGTTTCCGTCGGCAGGATTGGTCAGCAGGAAGGCGTCTTTGCCGAAACTTTCAGGGAGGCGATCAAAAACGGCGAGTGGCTTGTCGTCGCCAGGCCCATCCCAGTCTTCGGCCGCGTCCGGAATGAACACGACGCGGTAGCTGGACGCCGGCACGCCGGTGTTGATCGATCCGTGGATCGCCGACTGATTGCGCCAGATGGCGGCCGCGCGCCAGACAAATACCTGTCGATGCCGCATCTCAATGCCGATTGTCCGTTCAGTCATCCGCGACGCGCGAAGGTCGGGGTCAATCGTCGCGACCGAGGAGCCCCAACCAGCGCGCGATACCACTACACCAAGTTCGCCGGTATCGAACTTGCGGTCGCCATCGAGGTCGAACCAGCGGTGGACATTCGAAACAGTTTCGCCGGGATCGCCGTACGCGAGCAGCGAGAGTGTCAGCGGATCGGCGTAACGTCCGGCCCCTCCGAAGATGGCAATGGGACCGCGGCTCCACTGGAACGAGAACCGAGGTGAGACGGTGCGCCAGTTGATGCCGTTGGTTGCGCCCCTTGCTGAGCCTCTGGTGAGATCGACGCGCACGCCGGCGTCCATGGTGAAGCTCGCCCCCAGCGCGATGCGGTCCGCCATATACGCCGACCCGTGGAGCAGGCTGCGTCTCGATGCCGACGTTGGACTTGAGGGCAGCCAGACACGGGCGGCGATTCCCCCCACTTGCTCGGCGACGACGGGGAGCGACAACATGTCGCTTGAGGCCGCGGCCCGACGTGCGGTGATGCCGGCGCGCAGTTCATGCGCCATGCTCCGCCATGAGAGCAGTCGGAGTGCCACGTGCGCCGCTGCTTCCCACTGCGAGGAGACCATGTCCGCTGCCGGCCGGGGCACCGTCCCTTCCGTCACGCGGTCAACGGTGCCGCCCTCGACGTTGTTCGCGACGTCGGGTGTGAAGGCACTGCGCTGAAATGCGAGTGAGACACCAGCGCGGTTGCCCGTGGGGCCGACACGTTCCCAGGCGGCGCTCGATTGAATGAACGCGCCGCGCTCATAGACGTTGGTGTCCCTGAACTGCCGACGGCCGTCGTATGGAGAGCGCACTCGTTGCGCAGCAGCCACCACGCGAATCTGGTTCCCGTCGTCACGCTTCTTGACCAGGTGGCTGAACAGGGAGCCACTCTGTGATGTCCACAAGCCGGGTCGGTCGCGCTCGTGGTGTAGGGCACGGCTGAAGGCACCTGAGACTATCAGGCGGGCCCGGTCGCCCACGGGGCCACCAAATTGGGCGCCGAGCTCTCGCCACGAGGCGAGCCGGCCAATGGACGGCGCGCCAGGGAGGGGATTCAGATCGACCATCCCAGGTTCGGTGAACGAGCCTTGCACGGCGCCACGGCGCGTGCCGCCGGCGCGCCTTGGCGTGAGGCCGATAAGCACGCCTGGACTCTCAGCCTCGATTTCAGCCAGACCGGACGTGACTGTCACCGTATCGATGGCATTCAGGTCGAGTGAGAATGGAATCAGGCCAAACAGATTAGGTGCGAGTACTCTCACATCGCCGAGCGTCACTGCAGTCGTCGTCCACGAGGCGCCACGGCTGCCGAGCAAGGCCGAGCGTCCGGTGCCCAGACCGCCGTTGTCCATGCGGTCCGCGATTACAAACGGAACGGCCGTCTCGATAAGCGACCAGACGTTGCCACCGGCTGGGAGGTCCTGCAGCCAGCGTTCGTCAAAGTCCGCACCTTCGCCGACGTGTTGGCGGTCTGCGATCGTGAGTGTCTGGCCCGGCGCCGGTGGGGCGAGCACCGTGAGGATTTCACGCGACAGCAGGGTGATGGTGAGCGTCGTCGCCGGCGTCGGTGGACCGCCCACTGACACGACATAGGTCCCGGGCGTGAGGCCGGAAAAAGATGTGATGTGTGATCCGGCCGCGATGCTCGAGGTCCGGCGCGACGCCGGGTCGTGTTCCGCGTGAATGCTGACGGCTATCGCCGCGGCGCCGCTTGCCACAGTTGCCGACACGCGCACGCGAACCGTGCCCGCGTCGTCGGTCGTCAGGCCACCGGCAAAGGCTGAGCCGGCAAGCCCCATCCAGATGAAGCAGGCCGCAGCCGCCCGAAGGATGACCACCCGCTACCGGACCGTAACGTTCTTGATAACCTCGTTCATCTCGATCTTGTCGGCGACCTCGATGCCCTTGATGACCTTGCCCAATACGGTGTACTTCCCTTCGAGCGCCGGGATGGGCCCCAGCAGGATGAAGAACATGCTGTCGGCCGTTTCCGGCTTCCATGTCGGCCGGTAGGCGAGCGCGACGATGCCGCGGGTGAACTTACGCTTGCTCGGCTCAAACACACCGATCGGCTTATTAGACCGGTTGGGGCCGCTTCCACCCGTGCCCCAGTCCTTCTGCTTGGTGATGTCGCGCGACAACGGGTCGCCCGCCTGCACCAGTCCGGGCTGCACCCAGTGGAATCGCTGGCCGCGATAGAACCCACGTTTGGCCAGATCGAGGAAGTGGGCCACCGACTTGGGAGCCTCACCCGGGTAAGTTTCTATCTCAAGCACGCCCTTGGCTGTTT
This sequence comes from Acidobacteriota bacterium, assembly GCA_005799825.1. Lineage (GTDB taxonomy): Bacteria > Acidobacteriota > Vicinamibacteria > Vicinamibacterales > SCN-69-37 > SYFT01. The sequence continues at coordinate 6,586 of SYFT01000010.1, forward strand.
CGAGGACCACGACGGACCCGGCCGGAGCGGGAGCGGGCTTGGCCTGACCCAGCACAGGGGATTGGGAGAACAGCAACGCAGCGGCAACACTCGCAGTCAGTAAAGGACGAAACATCGAGTACCTCTCGGCACATAGTCTACGCCTGTTTGTGGACAACTCCTGTGCCGTGAAGCCGATCCCCAAAATCACCCAGGCCCGGCGCGATGAACTTCTGGGAGTTCAGCTCACGGTCAAGCGCCGGTGAGTACACCGCCACGTCCGGGTGTGCGCGCGCCAACGCCTCCACGCCTTCGGGGGCGGCGACGATTGAGAGCAGCCGGATGGAGCGGGCCCCGGCAGCCTTCAGAATGTCGATGGCCATGACCGCCGATCCGCCGGTGGCCAGCATCGGGTCCACAAGGAGAATCACACTGTTGGACAGTCTCTCTGGCAGGTGCCCCGAATACTGGTGGGCCTGGGCGGTGTGCTCGTCGCGGCGCAGGCCGATATGGCCGACCCTGGCCTGCGGCAGGAAATTCAGCACCGGATCAACGAGGCACAAACCGGCGCGCAGGACGGCGACCACCACCACGTCGCCGGCTATCGCCTGACCAGTGGTCATTTCCAGCGGCGTCTGGACGGCGACCGCGGTGGTCGGGAGGTCCCTCGTGGCTTCGGCCGCGATGATGAGACCGATGCGATGGGCCAGTTGTCGAAACTCGGCTGGCGCGGTCGTTGCGTCACGCAGCGCGACCAGGGCATGCTGCGCGACGGGGTGTGTGACCAGATGGAATGACACCGGGAAACTATACACCTGCGGTTCCGGTCGATAGAATCGCACTCATGAAGCGCTCGGCGTGGGTGGCAGTGGTTCTGTTCGCGGGTGTGGCCGGCCTGGTGTGGCAGCGGACGCTGCCCCTGGGCCGGACGACTATTTCCCTGCTCGTCACCGGGGGCACCGTGGTGACCATGGACGCGGCCGGGTCGGTCGTGCCCGACGGTGCGGTAGCGATCGATGGCACGACCATCGTCGCGGTCGGAACGGCGGCAGACCTTGACGCGCGGTATCAGGGACGCGAGCGCGTCGATGCGCGCGGCCAGGTCATCATGCCCGGCCTCATCAACACGCATACGCATGCGCCGATGGTCCTCTTTCGGGGCCTGGCCGACGACCTGGCGTTGATGGACTGGTTGAACCAGTACATCTTCCCGGCCGAGAAGGCGACTGTCTCACCTGAGTTCGTGCGCGTCGGCACACGGCTGGCTGTCCTGGAAATGATTGAGTCGGGCACCACGACGTATGCGGATATGTATTACTTCGAGGAGGAGATTGCGGCGGCCACCAAGGCCGCGGGCGTGCGTGGCGTGCTCGGCCAAACCATCATCAGGTTTCCGGTGGCAGACGCAGCGACCCCGGAAGAGGGGCTCACGCGTACCGAGGCGTTCCTGGCGCGGTGGGCGAACGACCCTCTCATTGTGCCCGCCGTCGCGCCGCATGCGCCGTATACGCTGACGCCTGAGACGCTGAAGGCCGCGCGCACGCTGGCGGACAAATACCGTGCGCCACTGTTGATCCACCTCGCAGAGACTCGCGACGAGGTGGGCATCATTGCGGGACAGTTCAAGATGTCGCCGGCGATGTTCCTCGACAGCCTGGGCCTGTGGGGCGGCCGTTCGCTCGCCGCGCATGCGGTGTGGGTGGATGAGGCCGACATGAAGATGCTGGCCGCGCGGAGTGTCGGTCTCTCGCATAACCCCGAAAGCAACATGAAGCTGGCCTCGGGCACAGCACCGGTGACTGGATGGCTGAGTGCAGGAATCCCGTCGGGGCTGGGCACCGATGGTGCCGCCAGCAACAACGATCTGGACATGTTCGACGCCATGCGCGCGGCAGCGCTCCTCCACAAACACGCCACCGGCGACCCTCGGGCGATGCCGGCAAAGCAGGCGTTGGAACTGGCCACGCGCCGGGGTGCGGCCGCGCTCGGACTTGGAGATAGGATTGGCAGTCTGGAGACTGGCAAACTGGCCGACATCATCACCGTGTCGATGTCGAGCGCGCGTCAGACGCCGATGTTCGATCCGCTGTCACACCTTGTGTACGTGACACGCGGCACCGACGTCCGGAACACCATCGTCCATGGACGGGTGTTGATGCGCCAGGGGCGCGTGATCAGCCTCAACCGCTCGGCCGTGCTCCAGGAAGCCGCCGCGATGGCTGACAAGGTTCGCGCCGCAGTCTCGCGCAAGGAGGGGCAGTGAGTCGAGTGACCCAGTTCCTGGGCCAGGCCGAAATCGGCGAACGCGTCAAAGCCGTGGCGTGCGCGATCCGGGCAGACGCCGGTCCTGACGTGCCCGTGCATCTGGTGGGCGTGCTCAAGGGCGCGTTTATCTTCATGGCCGACCTCATGCGCGAGATCGGCGGCCCGGTCTCGTGTGACTTCATCGCAGTCTCGACCTACGCAGGAACCGTATCCACAGGGCAGGTCCAGATTCTGAAGGATCTGGACCGATCGATTGAGGGCCGGTACGTGGTGGTTGTTGAAGACATCGTGGATACGGGGCTCACGCTGTCGTACCTGCAGGACGTGTTTCGCACACGGTCGCCGGGTTCGCTCAAGACCGCCTGCCTGCTGAGCAAGCCGTCGCGGCGAAGAGTGGACGTGCCGGTTGAGTACGTGGGGTTCACCATCGACGACCGCTTCGTGGTCGGGTATGGTCTCGACTTCGACGAGCAGTATCGCAACCTGCCCTTCATCGGCGTGGTAGGAGAGGACTGACATGGCCGTGCGCAGATTCTCAATCATCACAGAGGGCGACGCCCGGCAGATCGAGCCGGGAACGACTGTTGAACTGGACGCGAAGGGGCATGTCACGCCGCTGGCGGCCGACACACTGCGAGAGCGTCGCGTGACCGTGGTGCCGGCCGGGACCGCCGACCCTGCGTTGCCCTCAGACCTGGCGCCGATTTCGCCGGTGCGCCGGATCACCATCGGGTCTGACCACACCGGTGTGGGGCTCAAGGCGACGCTCGTCGCGCACCTGCGGAAAGCCGGCCTGGCGATCTATGACGTCGGCACCGATGGACCTGAGGCCGTGGACTATCCGGACATTGCGGCGGCCGTGGGCAAGAGTGTGCTGCGTGGGGAAGCGGACGCGGGCATCGTGATTGATGGCGCCGGGCTGGGTTCGGCGATGGCGGCCAACAAGATCCGGGGTGTGCGCGCCGCCATGTGCCAGACAGTGACGCTAGCCCGATATGCGCGGGAACATAATGGCGCCAATGTGCTGGCGCTGGGTGCCACGCTCGTCAGCAGCGCCGACGCGATTGAGATTGTGGACACCTGGTTGAGCACGCCGATGAAGGAAGCCCGGTATCTGCGGCGCCTGTTGAAGGTCAGGCGCATGGAAGAGAACTTCTAGTGGACACGCATACCGTCGACCTGTCGCGGCTGATTGCGATCATTGCCGAAGAAGTGCTGGCCGCGTCGCGGCGTCCCGCGACGAATTGCGACTGCCACTCGGTCAACGAAGACTGCTGCCCGACACGGCTGCAGGGAGCCATCGACGCCGGAGCCGTGCGCTTCGGCGTGCATGCGGTGGGCGGCGCACCCGATGTGGTCTCGGGGTTAATCGACCACACATTGCTCAAACCCGACGCCACCCGGCAGGAGATGGAAAAGCTGTGCCGGGAGGCCGCCGAGTTCCGCTTCGCTACCGTGTGTGTGAATCCGGCCTGGGTGGCGTTCTGCGCCGCCCAACTCAGGCACACACCAGTCGGCGTCTGCACGGTTGTGGGCTTTCCACTTGGGGCGACAACGTCGGATGTGAAGAACTACGAAACGCGCCGCGTGATCTTCGATGGTGCGCGTGAAGTGGACATGGTCATCAATATCGGCGCGCTCAAGAGCGGCGATGTGCGCACGGTGGAGCGGGACATCGAGGCGGTGACGCAGCCGTGTCGCGACGCGGGCGTGGTGAGCAAAGTCATCATCGAAGCCGCGTATCTCACCGACGACGAGAAGGTGACCGCGTGTACGCTCGCAAAGGCGGCGGGGGCAGACTTCGTCAAGACGTCCACGGGCTTTGGTCCAGGGGGCGCGACGGTGGCAGACGTGGCGCTCATGCGCCGCGTGGTTGGCGCAGACATGGGCGTCAAGGCGGCCGGCGGCGTGCGAGACCTCGAAGGCCTCAAGGCGCTGGTTGCGGCCGGTGCCACGCGCGTGGGTGCCAGCGCCGGCGTCAAAATCGTCCAGCAGTCCCGCAGCGGCGAACCCGTCGTGCCGGCCCCGCCAGCACCGGTCCTCAAGTCCGCGTATTGACGTGGTCGGTGACCGCGGCTTCCGCGGCCAGGTGACGCGCCAGGGCGTCGCGATGCGGGAACGGAATCTCGATGCCCGCGCCTTCAAACGCCTTCTTGATCAGGCGGCGAAACTCGCGCGCCGTCTCCCATTGCTTCAGCGGAAGCGTCTTCATGCGGACGCGAATCGTCACCGAGGATTCCCCGAAGCCTTCAATGCCAATCACCTCGAGCGGCTCGAGCATGGCCGGTCCATACGTTGCCGACAGTCGCAACTGCTCCGAGACCTGCCGCATCACCTTCACCACTTCATCGGTATCGTGTTTATACGCCACCTGGATATCGAGCAGCGCGTAGGCGTAGTCCTTGCTCAGGTTTGCAAGTGTGGTGACGCCCCCACAGGGGAACACGTGTACCGCGCCGCTCTGGTCGCGCAGCACGATAGTGCGCAGGTTGATGGCCTCCACGAGCCCGCCCGTCCCGTTGATCTGGGCCACGTCACCCACGCGGACCTGGTTCTCGAGAATCAGGAAGAACCCGCCGATGACGTCTTTCACCAACGTCTGCGCACCAAAACCCACGGCGAAGCCCAGAATGCCCGCGCCGGTCAGGATGGGCATGATGTTGATTTGCAGCTCCTGCAGCACCATCAGCGTGGCGACGGCCACGATCAACGCGCCGGCGACGTTGCGGAGCAGGTGGCCGAGTGTCTTCGCGCGTTTGTCGGATTCGCTCTCGCTGGGGTCGCGTCCGTTGGCGAGGTAATGCTCGAATCGCCTGACGCCCGCACGCATGAAGCGGAGCAGGAGCAGAGCGAGCAGAACAACCAGCAGCATGCGGACAGCCGAACTGAGCGACGTGACCGCCCATGCGGGCGTCTGGGCGATCAGCCGATTCAGAAATTCCATGCCCTAAGGATAGCGCTACAAACAAACGAATAGGGCGACTGCGGCTATCCGCAACGCCCGGTCTCGCGTGCGAGACCGACGGAACGTCCCGCGGTCATCACGGTGATCACTGACCGAGGTGGAACCCACTTTCTTCGAGATGCTTCTGCCCTGTCCGCGCGGCATCCTGCTCCACGACGCGACCGTCGAAGAGATGGATGGAGCGCTCCGCATGCCGGGCATAGCGGGGGTCATGCGTGACCATGCAGATGGTCGCGCCTTCTCTGTGCAGCTCAAGCAGGAGCTCCATGACGGCTTCGCCGTTCTTAGAGTCGAGGTTGCCGGTCGGTTCGTCCGCCAGCAGGATGGAGGGTGAGCCGCCCACGGCACGTGCGACCGCGACACGCTGCTGCTGACCGCCAGAGAGCTGGCTGGGTAAATGCTTCGCGCGGTGCGACATGCCAACTTGTTCGAGCGCGACCATGACGCGCTCCTTCCGTTCGGCCGCCTTCATGCCCCTGTAGGTGAGAGGCAGTTCGACGTTTTCGTAGACCGTGAGGTCTCCGATCAGATTGAAGCTCTGGAACACGAACCCGATCTCACGATTGCGCATGCGGGCGCGTTCGGAAAGCGGCAGGTCGGCCACCGGCCGGGTGTTGAGAATGTAGGTGCCCTCGCTGGGGGTATCGAGCAAGCCGAGAATGGAAAGCAGTGTCGACTTACCGCAGCCCGACGGGCCGGCAATCGAAATGTATTCGCCGCGCTTAATTTCCAGGTGGATTCCCGCCAGGGCATGGGTTTCCACCTCGTCGGTGTAAAAGACTTTCGTCACGCGATCAAGCTGGATCAGCGGCTGTTCCGGAGTATTCATGTGTCCCCCTCTCAAAGAGGCCACGGGTGGCCTCGCGTTACCTGTTATCGTCTGCCTATCCTGACCCGGTCGAACGCCTCATACGCGGCCATGTCCGACAGCACCACTTCATCGCCTTCGCTCAGGCCTTCGATAATCTGCACCTCGGCAACCGATGACACGCCGAGTTTCACTCGCACTCGAATCGCCTCGTTATCGGCGCCCACCCGGTAGAGCTGAATCGTCGCGTCAGCCTGGCTGAACGACGGGCGCTGCACCTTCAAGACGTTATCGAGCCGCTGGAGTTCAATCGTCCCGTCCACACTTAGGTCGGGACGGGCGCTCTGCGGCATCACGCCGGTCATCGTCACATCCACGCCCACCGTACCGTTCTGCGCCGCTGGATCGATGCGCGCGACGATGCCCGTCACCGTCCCATTGCGAGTATCCACCACCGCCTTCTGGCCCAGCCGCACATCTCGAATCTGTGTTTCGGACACCCGAATCTGCGCCTTGAGCCGCGACGGGTCGGCTACTCGGGCGATATTCGTTCCGCCGCCCACTTGCTGACCCACTTCCACCGGCACCACCTGCAACACGCCGTTCATGCCCGCCTTGACGCGCAAGTCGCCGAGGTTGCGATTCTGCAGGTCATACGCGTTTTTGAGAGTGGTGACATCGGCCGCCTGCGGCGCGATCTGCGAGACCTCGCTTTCCCGATTCATCGCCAGCCGCTTCTGTTCGAGCGAGAGCGCATTCTTCGTGCGCGTCACGCGGGCCTCGCTCTGCCTCAACTGCAGGGCCGCAATCAGGCCGAGCTTGTTCAACTCAAGGTCCGCGGCGTACTGCAGTTCCTGCTGCTCCAGATCCGACTGCGCGTTCGCGACCGATGTCTCCAACTGCAACCGCTGCGTGCTCAAGTCGGCCTTGCGATTTTTCAGGGCCGCTTGCGCCGACCGCCATCGCAACTCCGCCGACGTGACGGCCTCGCGCAGATCCGGGTTGCTCAATTCCAGAATCACCGAGTCCGGCTTCACTTTGGAGCCGGCCTGTAGCACAATTCGCTCCACCCGCCCCGACGTCGTCGCCGTAATCCAACGGATGTCTTCCGGTATCAGCGTGCCCGCCCCCTTGACCTCGCGAACCAAGGGGCCGCGAACGACCTTGCCCGTCCAGGCCGCATTGGCATCCACGGTGGGCGCGGCCGGTTTGAGGTTCATCACCCAGGCTGAAATCCCGGTCAAGCCCAACACACCAATCACAGCCAGAATGGTCTGCCGCTGTTTCTTCCGTTTCAGAATCGCCGGGTCGCGATTGACATCCATCGCCATGCCCGTATCTTATGCAAGAGTCGGGACATGTTTGTCATGTTTGCCCGAAGTGCGACGTTTACATCGTCTTAACGGCTGGTCACCCCCAGAACGATTTCCGGAAAGCGGCGCGCTTTCGGGAAAGCTGAATCCCGGAAGCGGTGATGCCTACCCCCGGGGAGAAAATTCGTCTGCCGCTTTGACGGCCATTTGGGCCAGTTGGGTGACCGTGGCACCATGTCGCGATGCCATCGCTGCACGATCTGGGCTGGAACGATCATTTTGCCCGGGCCTACGAGGCGTTTGCCGGCCCGGGCGTTCTGCCCGGCCGGGTGGCGCTTGAACACAACCACGTCTATCGGGTGATTACCGAATCCGGTGAACGTTTGGCCGAAGCCACAGGCCGGATGAAGCACCTGGCCGAGGGCCGCCACGAATTGCCGGCTGTGGGCGACTGGGTCGCGTTGCGCATCGAGGATGCCGGTGATCGGGCGCTCATCAAAGCCGTGCTGCCGCGCCTTGGCAAGTTCTCGCGCAAGAGCGCGGGCGAGTGGACAGACGAACAGGTCGTGGCGGCAAACATCGATACCGTCTTCCTGGTCTCGGGCCTCGATGGTGACTTCAATCCGCGCCGAATCGAGCGCTACTTGCTGCTCGCGCAGCAGAGTCTGGCGCGGCCGGTGATCATCCTCAACAAAGCCGATCTGGCCGACGACGTGGCAGAGGCGGCGACAATGATCGGCGACATGGCGAAGGGCGTGCCGGTGCTCGCCATCAGTGCGGCCGACGGCAGGGGCTTCGAGGCGCTGCAGCCGTATCTGGGCGTGGGACAGACGGTGGCGCTCCTCGGCTCGTCAGGCGCCGGCAAGTCAAGCATCGTCAACCGGCTGGTGGGCGAGGCGGTGCTGCCAACCCGGTCGGTGCGGGAATCAGACAGTCGAGGCCGGCACGCCAGCGTGCATCGGCAACTCATCGCGTTGCCGACAGGCGGCCTGGTGATCGACACACCCGGCATGCGCGAATTGCAGCTCTGGGGCACCGAGCAGGCTTTGGCCGAAACGTTTGACGACGTGGCGGCGATCGGTGAACGATGCCGGTTCCGTGATTGCCGGCATCTGAAGGAACCCGGGTGTGCCGTGAAGGGGGCCGTAACCGACGGAACGCTCGATGCGTTGCGGTACGACAGCTTCGTGAAACTGCAGGACGAACGCGCGGCGCTTGAGCGCCGCCTCGACGAGCGCGCGCTCCTTGAGCAGAAGCGCGCCAGCAAGGTCATAGGCAAGGCACTCAAGTCAATGCAGAAAGATCGCGGACGTTGAAGGCCGAGTCCGAACCGCCGTTCACCGACGACCGGCGGCGGCTGTGCGCCGGCGTCGGATAGACTGCGAAGGCGCTGGAGGACACGATGACAACCACACAGCAGGGCGAACCACTCCTGGTTCGCGATGCCCGCAAACGGTTCGGGGACGTCGAGGCACTGGCCGGCGCGTCACTGGAAGTACGAAGAGGCGAGTTGGTCGGACTGCTCGGGCCGAACGGGGCCGGCAAGACCACGATGATTCGCGCAATTGCCGGCCGCGTGGCTCTGGACTCGGGGAGCATCCAGTTGTTCGGCCGAACGGTGACCGCGCGTGACCCCCGGCCGGAGATCGGCGTCGTGCCGCAGGAGCTGGCCGTCTACAGCCTGCTCACGGCCCGCGAAAACCTGGAGGCTTTCGGCGTGTTGTACGGCGTGCAAGGCGCGGAGTTGAAGTCCCGAGTCGACTGGGCGCTCGAGTGGTCGGACCTGAAGGACCGCGCAAAGGAATCCGTCAAACGATTCTCGGGCGGAATGAAGCGTCGTCTGAACATCGCGATTGGCCTCATGCATTCGCCCGCTATCGTGCTGCTCGACGAGCCGACCGTGGGGGTGGACCCGCAGAGCCGCGAGCGGATCTACGAAATGCTCGCGAGCCTCCAGGCATCCGGCGTCGGCGTCGTCCTGACTACGCACCACCTGGAAGAGGCCGAGCGCCGCTGTGAGCGCATTGTCATCATCGACCATGGTCGAATCGTAGCGGCCGGCACCCTCGGTGAATTACTGGCGGCCGCGCGTTCCGGAGGCCGCACGTTGGCCATGGTGCTGGAACGGGCGTGGCCGGCTGGAATCGCAGTGCCTAAAGGATTCAGTCTGTCGGCCGATCGCCTGACCGTGACCGTTGCGGTGGAGGATGGCGGACGCGGCGTGGCGGCGCGCATCGACACCGTCACCGGACTCGGCGCCCGCGTGCAGGATCTTTCGTTGGCGGGCGCCTCACTGCAGGACGTCTTTATCGGTCTGACGGGCCGGGAGTTGCGCGAATGATATTGCTTACGTTTCTTCGCATCCACTGGATCGGCATGAAGCGCGACCGCGTCGTGCAGGCGCTGACGTTTCTGCTGCCGATCATGTTCTTCTCGATCTTCGCGGCGGTATTCAGCAATCAGTCTGATCCGATGAGCAAAGTGCGGATCGCAGTGGTGGATGAGGATCAGACCCCCTATTCGCAGCAACTCATGAAAGCGTTGATGGCGGAAGGGTCGCTCGACGTGCGCGTCACAGCGACACGCGAAGGCGGCAACGGCGCCACCCTTGACCGATCGGCGGCTGAAACACTCGTGCGAAACGGTGATGTGCCGGTGGCGGTGGTCATTCCGAAAGGGATCGGCGCCGCGGGGATGTTCCCGGCCGGTGACACGAACCAGGTGCGACCCAAAGTGCTGCTTCTGGCTGATGTCTCGGATCCGGTGGCCCCGCAAGTAGTGTCCGGGATGCTCCAGAAGGTGGCATTCACCGCCGCCCCGCAGACGATGGCCGTCGAAGGCATGACGATGTTCGAGAAGTACACGGGGCCCATGACCGACGCACAGCGCAACATGGTCGACGCGTGGAAGCGCGGCGAAGGGCCGGCGATTCCGTCCGGCTCCACCAGCGACACCGCCGTGGGCCTTCCCGTTGAAGTCGTCAACGTCATGCAGCCGGAGCAGGGCGATACCTCCATGGTCTCGTTCTATGCTGCAGGTATTGGCGTGATGTTCCTGTTGTTTTCCTGCTCGGGCGCAGGCGGCACGCTGCTCGAGGAAGAAGAGTCGGGCACACTCGATCGCCTGATTGGTTCCCGCGCAGGCATGGGAGGCGTCCTCTTCGGCAAGTGGGTGTTCCTGATGCTCATGGGGATCTCGCAACTGACCGTCATGTTTGCGTGGGGCCAGTTGGTGTTTGGTCTGCCGCTGACCAGTCATCTGCCGGGGTTTTTTGTCGTCACCCTCTTCACCGCTGCCGCGGCGGCGAGCTTCGGATTGGTGCTCGCCACAGTGAGCCGGTCGCGCGCGCAGTTGTCAGGGCTGTCAACCATCGTTATTCTGGCGATGTCCGCCGTCGGCGGCAGCATGTTCCCCAGATTCTTGATGAGCGACACGATGCAGCAGTTCGGGTTGGTGACGTTTAATGCGTGGGCTCTGGACGCCTACCTGAAAGTCTTCTGGCGTGAAGTCCCCATGTGGGAACTGTGGCCCCAGATCGCGGTGCTGACTGTGCTGACCGGCGTGTTTCTGACCGCATCTCGGTTGCTGGCGCGCCGGTGGGAGACCACGTAGTGAAAAGAACGCGCGCACCGCGGCGCATCGTTATCGTCGCTGTCCTGGCGGCAGGGCTGTGGTTATGGCCAGCGAAGGCCTCCGCGCAGTCGGCCACGCGCGGCTTGCGCGCTGAGCAGTTCACCGTCAGCCTGACGTTGCTGCCAGACGGATCAATCAACGTGCGCGAAACGGTGACGTTCCGGTTTCGTGAACGGACGTTTTCGGAAGTCGAGCGCGAGATCCCGCTTCGCCGGCTCGACGGCATTATTGATGTGCGCGCCTACATGGACGGCAAGCCACTCCCCGAGGGTCGCGACGAGGGCCAGGTGCGCATCAGGACCGGCCGCCGGAGTCTTCGTGTGACGTGGCATTTTCCAGGCACTGTTGATCAGAAGCGGACCTTTACTCTGGAGTACCGGGCCATGGGGACGCTGGCGGTGGGACCCGGGCGGGCCACGCTCGCCTGGATGGTGCTGCCGTCACGTCATCGGTATCCGATAGATGAAGCCCGCGTGGAATGGCGGATCCCGGAGTCTGTGAGACGAGTGGAACCAACCACCCTTGACGATCCCCGCTGGGTAAGCGGCGCGCTTCCTGATGGCTGGATGGCCACACGCACGGGCCTTGGGGTCAACGAGACCGTGACGATGACCGATGCGTTCGACCTGACGACCGTCGCGCTCGCGATGCCGGCGTGGCAGACCAATGCCGACCGCGCGCAACAGATGGGGCCGGCGTTGTTCATCGGCGCCGTGACGCTCCTTGTCATGGGGCTGGGCGTGGTGGCCATGACACTGTTCCGGTACCACCGGCCACAAATCGATGTGGCGACAGCGCTGCCGGCCGACGCGGACTCCCTGCCGCCTGGAGTGGGCACGGCACTGGTCCACCCGTGGGTCTCAGTAGGCCCCGCCCAGTTGCAAGCAACGTTGCTGGACCTCGCGAGGAGAGGGCTTCTGAAAATTCGGGAGGCTGGCGAAGAGGGCGCGCAACAGTCCTACGAAATCGTCATGGCGGCGCCCACAGGCCTGCGACCACACGAGCAGGCGCTGGCAGATGCGTTGTGGCCCCAGTTGAAACAGGGGAGCATCGACCTGAAGAGGGCGTGGACGCTGCTCCAGGCAGCCCAGGGGGCATATCGACGCGGCGTGTTAGGCGAACTGCGCGAACTCGGCTACTTGGACACAGCGCGTCAGGCCGCTGGGCGCGGACTGCGAATTGCCGGCGTGTGGGTCACATTGTTCGGCGTGGTGGGGCTTGTGATCTTTGCCCTGGTGTTTGGCCACCTGGGGGCGACCCCATTGATGGTGCCCGGCGCTGTGCTCGTATCAGGCGTCATGTTTTTGATCGTTGGGCAGGCGATGTCGGTGCTCGCGGTGGACGGCCTGACCGCAGCCGCGGCGTGGCGCGCGCGCCAGAAGATGCTGAAACAAACCGCCCGTGGCGTGGTGTCAGCTGAAGAGTTGGACCGCTGGTTGCCCGCGAGCGCTGGTTTCGGTTTGGCACCTGCGCTGCTGAAAGCGGCGAAGGCGTCCGGGGATCACCCGATCGCCTGGCTTGCCGGCCTGTCGGATCCATCGGCCGCCCTCATGGTGATTGTCTCGGCGACATCCGCCGGGTCTCACGGTGGTGCGATCGGTGGTGGTGGCGCCGCAGGAGGTGGAGCGAGCAGCGCAAGGTAGCGTGTTATACTTTTCCCGTTTTCGGGAAGGACGCGAATCCCTGTTGACCGGTTACCTGCCCGTCGTTATCTATCTCGCGCTAATCGTAGGGTTCGCAGCGATTTCCTTGGTCACGGCCTGGCTCCTGCGGCCGTCTCGACCCCACTCCTCTTTTTCCAAAGAACAGAATTACGAGTGCGGCGCCGAACCCATCGGTACGGCCTGGGTGCAGTTCCCGGTGGGGTTCTATCTGGTGGCGCTCGTTTTCATTGTGTTTGACGCGCTGGCGGTGTTCCTTTTCCCGTTTGCCCTGGTGCTGCGTGACCTCGGGGTCGGTGCGTTGTGGGCCATGGGCGGGTTTCTCGGAATCCTGACGCTCGGGTGGGTGTACGCCTATCGAGAAGGGATTCTTGAGTGGAAATAAAACGCCCCGTGCCGGTGGTGCCCGCGCCGGTCTGGAAGGACGTCAAGGACCTGCAGGAGTGGCAGGAGCATCACAAGTCGAGACCCGAGACCGGCGACAAACATTCCGCGCTGTTTGAATCGCTGACTGATGGTATTCATCGCTTCCCAGGCGGGTTTGTGGTGACGACCCCGGCCGATGCCTTCCTCAACTGGGCGCGCAAGTCGTCCGTGTGGCCCGTGAGCTTCGGCCTGGCATGCTGCGCCATTGAAATGATGGCGACATTTGCGTCGCGGTTTGACGTGGAACGGCTGGGGATGGTGCCGTGGGCATCGCCTCGACACTCCGACCTCATGATTGTGTCGGGCACCGTCACCATCAAGATGGCACCCATGCTGTTGCGAATCTACGATCAGATGCCCGATCCGAAGTGGGCAGTCTCCATGGGCTCGTGCGCGAACTCCGGCGGCCCCTTCCGCCATGGCTACCACGTGGTCAAGGGCGTGGACCGCGTGATTCCCGTGGACGTGTATGTGCCGGGCTGCCCGCCACCGCCCGAATCCCTGCTGAACGGCCTGCTGTTGCTCCAGGATCAGATTTCTCACTTCCGACGGACTGGCCAGCGCGCGGCTCCGTCGCCCAAGGTCGATTAGCCGTGGACGCTGCACAGGCTCGCGCTCGTCTCGCCGAAAACCCCGACGCCGTGATCAGCGGCGAAGGCGCCGCCATCGTGGTGACGGTGCCCGCGTCGCAGTGGACCATGCTCGCGGAGTTTGCGAAGGATTCACTCGGCTGTACGTTCTTCTCCTTTCTGTCGGCCGTGGACTGGAAGGAAGAAGGACTTGAAGTCGTCGTGTGGGCCGATAACATCGACGCGCCGTTTTCCTTGCTCATGAAAACTCGCCTGGGAGCGGGCGTCACGACCTGCGCGTCGCTGTCGCGTATCTTCCGCGGAGCCGCCTGGATGGAGCGCGAAGCCTTCGACATGTTTGGCATCGTGTTTGAGGGGCACCCTGACCTTCGGCGCATCCTGCTCGACGATGACTGGGTGGGGCACCCGTTGCTGAAGTCGTACGCCGTGGACACGCCGTACCCGCCGTATCGCTGAGTTTCCCATGGCTTCCGAACACGTCCCCCTCGTCGTCAAGCACATCGACTACACCGGTGCCGAGCGGCTCACCATGAACATGGGGCCGCAGCATCCGTCTGCGCACGGCGTGTTCCGCGCGATTCTGACGCTTGAGGGCGAGACCGTTGTCGGCGTGGATGCGGTCATCGGGTATTTGCACCGGTGCCACGAAAAACTTGCCGAGACGCTGGCGTACGTCCAGTACCCGTCGATCGCGTCCAAGACCGACTACGTGGCGGCCATGTCCAGCGAACTGGCGTACGTGATGGCGGCCGAACGCCTGGCGAAAATCGACGTGCCGAAGCGTGCGCAGTACCTGCGGGTGCTGGTGGGTGAGTTGCAGCGTGTGGCCTCGCATTGCCTGTGGTTAGGCACGTGGTGCATGGACATGGGCGGTGCGCTGGGTGGTGGCGCGACGATCTTTCTGTATTGCATCCGCGAGCGCGAGCTGGTGCTCGACTTGTTCGAGTCACTGACCGGGGCGCGGTTGTTGTACGGATTTCATCAGGTCGGCGGCGTGCGGTACGACATGCCAGACAATTGGGCGTCCGAGTGCCGGAGCACGGTGGACCTGATTGAAAAGCGTGTCCTCGAATACGAAGAGATGCTCGAGGGCAACGCGTTTTTCATGATGCGCACGAAGGGCGTGGGTGTGATCTCCCGCGAACTCGCGCTGGACGTGGGGATCTCAGGGCCGTTGCTGCGTGCCTCCGGCGTGGATTGCGACTTGCGGCGACTAGCGCCGTATTCGTCGTATGAAGATTTCGAGTTCCGCGTGCCGGTGGAAACCGCCGGCGACTGTTTCGCCCGCTACAAAGTCCGGATGGTCGAGTTCCGCGAGTCGATCCGGATCGTGCGACAGATCCTGGACGGCCTGCCCGAAGGCCCGATCTCCTCGCGCCCGGGCGTGAAGGCCGTGGCCCAGGTCCGGGTGCCGAAAGGCGAGATGTATGCCCGCGTGGAGGGCCCCCGCGGCGAAGTGGGGTGTTACCTGGTGGGTGACGGCGGGCCCAGGCCGTACCGAATGAAGTGGCGCGGCGCGTCGTTCTCCAACCTGGCAGTGCTGCCGCACATCATTCCCGGCCACAGCGTGGCCGACGTGGTGGCCATCATGGGCTCAGTGGATCCCGTCTTCGGCGAGGTGGATCGATGAGCACCTTGCCGCCAGCCGTCCTCGGTCTCGCGGCCGGCGTGGTCATGCTGCTGTTTGTGATCGGCCTCGTGACGTACGTGACGCTGCTTGAGCGCAAGTTCGCAGCACGTATGCAGTCGCGCATCGGCCCGTATCGCGTCGGCTGGCACGGCATCCTGCAGCCGATTGCCGACGCGGTGAAGCTGATGATGAAGGAAGACATTGTCCCGCGCGAGGCGGACAAGCGCGTCTTTAATCTTGCGCCCGTCATCTTTCTGGTGCCGTGTCTCTTGATTTTCGCGACCATTCCGTTCGCACCCGGCCTGGGCGTGGCGGACCTCAACATCGGCATCCTGTTTTTTCTGGCCGTATCGTCCATGGAAATTGTCGGCCTCTTCATGGCCGGCTGGAGTTCGAATAACAAGTACGCCTTGATCTCCGCGATGCGCGCGGTCAACCAGATCATTTCCTACGACTTGCCATTCCTGCTCGCGGCACTGATTCCCGTGATCCTCACGGGGTCATTGCGTTTGTCGGATATTGCTGTGGCTCAGGACGGCCTCTGGTTCATCGCCTATCCGGTGCTCGGCCAGCTTGGATTCCTCGCATTTGTCGTCGCCAGCGTGGCCGCCGAGAACCGGGTGCCGTTCGATATCCTCGAGGCCGAGTCTGAGCTGGTCGCCGGATTCCGGGTGGAGTACTCGGGCATGAAATTCGCGCTGATTCAGCTTGGCGAATATGCCCACGTGTTGGGCACGTCCTTTCTCGGGGCCTTGTTGTTTCTGGGCGCGTGGGCTGGTCCAGGACCGGAGTGGCTCGGGCCCGTGTGGTTCCTGCTCAAGGCTCTGGGCATGTTCATGCTGATCACCTGGATCCGGTGGAGTTTTATCCGTATCCGCGTGGACCAGATCCTGCAGATTTCCTGGAAGCTGTTGCTGCCCCTCACGATGCTGCTGGTGATTGCGACGTCGATCGTTGTGGTTTGGAGGAGCGGCCCCGGTGTCTGACACAAAGTCCGGCTTCCTTCGTGAGACGGCGCAGCTTGCAGGTGCGGTGTACCGCGCCATGCGGGTGACGTTTGTCAATCTGATGCGTAAGCCGGTGACGGTGCATTATCCGGACAAGCCGCGGGTGTACCCTGACCGGTATCGCGGACTGCTCGCGCTGACGTATCACCCTGACACGGGCGAGGAGAACTGCATCGGGTGCCGGCTGTGCGAGTTCGTCTGTCCGCCGCAGGTGATCCAGGTGGAGATGCTGAAGGCGGAGGGGCGCAACTATGCGAAGGCCTTCACGCTTGAACTGTACGCCTGCGAGTTTTGCGAACTGTGCGTGCAGGTATGTCCGACCGACGCGATCATCATGATGAAGTCGTTCGATATGGCCACGGCCGATCGGCGCGAGCTGCTGCTCGACAAGGATCGCCTGCACCAAATCGGCGAGCAGTTCGAGGCCTCATGGGCCACGGGTAACCGGCTGCGCGATATGCAGGCGCCGCCGAAGAAGCCGGTGGCCGAGAAGGCGGCAAGTCCAGCTGCCGACGCGGGAGGAGAGGCATGACGCTGGAAGTTGTCGGGTTCTGGGTCCTCGCAGTCCTGCTGGTGGGATCAGCGCTGGCGGTGGTGCTGACCAAGAACCTGTTTCACTCCGTGCTGTGGCTGGCACTCGCGCTGACGGGAACAGCCGGCATTTTCCTGATGCTTGAGGCCGAGTTCCTCGCAGGCGTCCAGATTCTGCTGTACGCCGGTGGTGTGGTCACGGTGGTGGTGTTTGCCATCGTGGTCACCGAGCGCCTGGTCGGCACGCGGCTCGCGCACACCAGTCGCCGGGTGCTCGCTGGTGGCGCGGTGGCAGCCGTGTTCCTTGGCGTGATGCTGGACATCCTCGCTCGCGCGCCACTCGCACCGGTGATGGTCCCCATGGGTGCGGACCCAACCAAACTCATCGGGATGGCGCTGATGACCCGATTCCTGTTGCCGTTTGAATTACTGGCGGTCCTGTTGCTGGTGTCGTTGCTGGCGGCGAGCTACCTGGCGAGGCCGGAGGAATAGCCATGGGACTGTCTGCCTATCTGGCGCTTGCGGCGGTGATCTTCTCCATTGGGCTCTTCGGCGTGATGACCCGCCGCAATGCCGTGGGCATCCTGCTGGGTATCGAGTTAATGCTCAACGCGGTCAACATCAACCTGGTGGCGTTCAGCCGGTTTCACGGCGACGTCACAGGCATGGTGCTGACGGTGTTTGCCATTTGCATCACGGTGGCCGAGGTCGCGCTTGGCTTGGCGATTGTCATTCTGTTGTTCCGCACGCGTCGAACGGCGATGGCCGACCACGTGGACTGGTTGAAGGGATGATGCTCACAGTCCTGCTCACGCCCATCACGGTATTCCTGCTGCTGGCGCTGGTCGCCCCACTGCGGCGGTCGGGCCGCCCCGCGGCCTTCATCTCGATCCTCGGGGCTCTGGGCACGTTTGGCGCTGCCGTGCAGACCTGGGTCCTCGTTGACCGGCTCGATGCGCCGATTCAGCGGGTGTGGACGTGGTTGCCCGATTCGCAGGGGGCGCTGGCGACGGTCGGCTATCTCGCGGATGAGCAGTCCGCGATCATGATCCTGTTGGTAACGCTGGTCTCGCTCCTGGTGCAGATCTATTCGCTGGGATATCTCAGCGATGAGCCCGCGCCTGCGATCGGTCGCTACTACGTCTACCAGTCGCTGTTCGCATTTTCGATGCTCGGCCTGGTGCTGGCGCCCAATTTGGTGCAGCTCTTCATCTGCTGGGAACTGGTCGGGCTCTGTTCCTATCTGCTGATCGGCTTCTGGTATAAGAAGCCATCGGCCTCGCGCGCCGCGGTGAAAGCGTTCTGGACCACCAAAGCCGGTGACGTGGGCCTGCTTATCGGCATCGTGTTGCTCTGGCGGCACACCGGGACCTTCGACTTCGGTGAGCTTCAGCAGATGGCGGGCGCCGGCCTCGTGGGCGTCGACGGCCTGGCCCTCATCACCTTCTGCATTTACCTTGGCGCGGCGGGGAAGTCGGCACAGTTCCCTCTGCATATCTGGTTGCCCGATGCGATGGAAGGGCCCACGCCAGTCTCCGCCCTGATTCATGCCGCCACCATGGTCACCGCGGGTGTCTACCTGCTGGTGCGGATGGCCTTCCTGTTCGCGCTCACGCCTGACGTATTGCTGCTCGTCGCCTGGGTCGGCGCCGGCACCGCGCTCATGGCTGCTATCCTCGCGTGCGCCCAGAACGACATCAAACGGGTGCTTGCATACTCCACCGTGTCGCAGCTCGGCTACATGATGACCGCGATTGGCGCGGGATTCGCGTCGGCCGGTTTCTTCCACTTGCTCACGCACGGTGTGTTCAAGGCGTTGTTGTTCCTCGGTGCCGGAGCAGTCATTCACGCCGTGGGCACCAACGACATCACGCACATGGGCGGCCTGGCGCGTCGCATGCCCCAGACGATGATCGTGTTCCTCGTCGGCACGTTGTCGCTCGCAGGAGTACCGCTGTTTGCGGGATTCCTGTCGAAGGAAGAGATCCTGGCCGGCGTGTGGGCAGGGGGCCTGACCGGCCCGTTCGTGATGCTGCTCATGGGCGCGTTCCTTACCGCGTTCTACATGTTCCGCGTCGTGTTCCTGACCTTCTTCGTCAAACCGGCGCACGCCAGCGGCCACGGCCACGGTCATGCGCCGCACGACGCGCCAATGACGATGGGATTGCCGTTGTGGGTGTTGGCTGCGGCGTCGATGACCATCGGCATCTACTTCATGCTGCATCACCCTGCAGAAGCGGTCGAGGCGCCGGGTTGGCTCGCGCCGGTGGCGACGGGTGTGGCGCTCGGCGGCATCGCGCTCGCATGGGCAACCTTCCAGCGTCAAATCATCAACGCCGAGTCGCTGGCGCGTGCGACGGGGCCCCTGCGCACTGTGGCCGCACACGGCTTCTGGGTGGACGAGGCGTTCGTCGCGGTCTATCGCGGCATTCTGATGACGCTGGCGGCGCTTGTCGGCTGGGTTGACCGCTACATCGTCGATGGTGTGCTGAACGTCATCAGCGCCTGGACCGTGTCCGGAGGTGACGGCTTGCGCCGCATCCAGACCGGCAAGGTGCAGGACTACGTGTTGGCGGTGGGCGCCGGTGTGGTGGCGATCCTCTGGTGGCTGAGGGGGACGATGTGACCGGCTGGCCCGTCCTGTCGATCCTCGCGTGGGCGCCGTTTGCGAGCGCGTTACTGATCATGGGCCTCGGGCGTTCGCGCCCGGGCTTCGTGCGTTGGACCGCGTTGCTGGGTACATCCGTCTCG
This sequence comes from Acidobacteriota bacterium, assembly GCA_005799825.1. GTDB lineage: Bacteria > Acidobacteriota > Vicinamibacteria > Vicinamibacterales > SCN-69-37 > SYFT01. The sequence goes on from SYFT01000010.1 coordinate 26,145, forward strand.
ATGGCCTGTGCGTTATGGCTCTACGCCAACTACGATCTGGCCGCGGCGGGATTCCAGTTCTACGAGGAGTTGCCCCTTGTGCCCTCGATGGGCATCAGCTACCAACTCGCCATCGACGGGATGAGTTTGGTGATGGTGCTGTTGACGGCGATCATCATCCTGGCAGGTGTCTTCGCTTCGTGGACAGTCAAGACGCGCGACCAGGAGTTCTACGCACTGCTGTTGCTCCTGGTGACCGGCGTCTTCGGCGTGTTCGTGTCGCTCGACCTGTTCGTGTTTTTCCTATTCTACGAAATCGCCGTATTGCCAATGTATTTGCTCATCGGTATCTGGGGATCGAGTGGGGAAGTGCGTCCGCAAGGGCTGTTCGGATGGGCGTTCGGCCGTACCGGCGTGGGCACCAAGGAATACGCGGCAATGAAGCTCACGCTGTATTTGCTCTTCGGGTCGGCGTTCATCCTGGTGGGCATGCTGGCGCTGTACGTGGCCGCCGGTTCAACGTCATTCTCACTGCTGGCCCTCGAAGCGGTGGAGTTCGATCCCGGCCTTCAGTCGTGGGTGTTTCTCGCGTTTTACATTGGGTTCGGTATCCTGGCCGCGATCTTCCCGTTCCATACGTGGTCGCCGGATGGCCATGCGTCGGCGCCGACCGCGGTCTCGATGCTGCACGCCGGCGTGTTGATGAAGCTGGGCGCTTACGGCGTCGTGCGCCTGGGCATGGGGCTGCTCCCCGAGGCCACGCAGCAGTGGGCCTGGCTGGTGGGCACCATCGCCTGCATCAACATCGTCTATGGCGCGCTGAGCGCCATGGCGCAGAAAGACCTGAAGTACGTCATCGCGTATTCCTCGGTCTCGCATATGGGCATCGTGATGCTGGGCGCGGCCACCCTTACCGAGAGCGGGTTGAACGGCGCAGTGTTCCAGATGTTCGCGCACGGCATCATGACCGGCCTGTTCTTCGCTCTGGTCGGGCTCGTGTACGAAAAGGCGCATTCGCGCGACATCTTCAGCATGGGCGGGTTCGCCACGATGATGCCGGGCATTGCAGTGGCCTTCACGATAGGCGGCCTGTCGTCATTGGGTCTCCCGGCCACGGCCGGCTTCGTTGCCGAGTTCCTCACGTTCCTCGGGGCCTGGTCGTCCGCCCATTCCTGGTGGTTGTTCCCGGCCGTGATTGGCGCGTTTTTGACGTCGCTGTATGTGCTGCGCGTCGTTCGCGCGATCTTCTGGGGCCCGAAGAGCACCGATCCCCATTTCCAGAACCTGCCCGATGCCCAGGGCACTGAATGGGTGGCCATCGTCATCCTTGTAGGCGCGCTGGTGCTGTTTGGCGTCCTGCCGGGCCTGGCGTTGACACCGATTGACGTGAGCACCGTGCCGCTGCTGATGCGCCTGGGAGTGCTGTGATGGGAGGACACGTGATGGATCCTTCCTGGCCGCTGGTGATCGAAGGCTGGTTGTTCGCGCTGGTGCTGGTGATCTTCGTCCTCGGCCTCTTCAGGCGGCAGGCAGGCGATGCAGTGGCTGGTTGGGTGACGCTGGCGGGGCTGGTGGGCTTGTCGATCGCCGTCTGGAATGCAGAGCCCGGGCGCGTGGCGCTTGAAGGCACCTTTGTGCTCGACGAGTTGTCACTGTTCGGCAAGCGGTTGTTCATGGTGGCCAGTGTGCTGAGTGTGCTCGCCACTCAGGCGATGACTCACGCGTCGTTTCGCCGGCGCGGCACCGAGTATTACGTCGCGTTCCTGGCGTCGCTGCTGGGGATGCTGGTGCTGGCCTCTGCGCGGGATTTGATCGTCCTGTTTGTGGCGTTTGAGTTGATGTCGATCCCGTTGTACTTCCTGACGGGGTTCCTCAAGGGCGAGAAGGCAGCGCCCGAAGGGGCGATGAAGTTCTTCCTCGTCGGGAGCATTTCGTCGGCGGTCGTTCTGTACGGCTTGTCGTTCGTGTATGGCGCAGCCGGCACCACCGACATGTCAGCCATCCCGGCACTAATGGCAACGGTGAATCCGTTGGTGCTGCTCGGGCTCGCGCTGATGTTAGGCGGCCTTGGGTTCAAGATTGCGGCGGTCCCATTCCATATGTGGGTGCCCGACACCTACGAAGCCGCGAACACGCCGTTCGTTGCGTGGATTTCGATCGCCCCAAAGACGGCCGGCTTCCTCGCCATCTTCCGACTCTATGTCGAAGGTGTGGGAGAGGGCGCCGTACTCTGGGTGCCGATTGTGTCTGTGCTGGCCGGTGTGACCATCGTCTCCGGCAACCTGATGGCCATCCCCCAGTCAAACATCAAGCGGCTCTTGGCGTACTCGGGCGTGGCGCACATCGGATATCTGCTGCTGGGCCTGGCTGCGATGTCGGTGTCGGGCGTGGGAATGGTGCTGTTTTATTTGGTGGCGTACCTCTTCGGCAACATGGGGGCATTCTTCGTGGTGCAGGCCGTGGCGGCGTCCGAGGGCAGCGATGAAATTGAGAAGTATCAGGGACTGGCCCGCCGATCGCCAGTGCTCGCGCTGAGCCTGTTGCTCTTCCTGTTGTCGCTTGGCGGCATTCCGTTCATGGCCGGATTCTGGGCCAAGCTCTTCATCTTCTGGGCGGTAGTTGAGCAGGGGATGTACTGGCTCGCGTTTCTCGGCGCGGTGCTCACCGTCGTAGCGCTCTACTACTACCTGGTGGTGGCGCGACGGATGTACATCGAGGCGTCCACGAACCCTGCGCCCATTCCGGTGCCCGTCGTCTTGATGGTGGCGATTGGCGGATGTGTCGCCGGCATCCTCCTCATGGGGGTTTACCCCGAGCCGTGGGCGCGCGCGTTCATGCGCGTGGCAATGACGTTGTTTTCGACGAGCTGATACCGACGCGACGACAGAGTTGTCAGCGAGTCCGCGACTTTCGTATGCTGGTGTGGGATCTGGACACTGTTAAAGAGGTGCATCACCTGTTGTGTATCAGGGCACGGATCTTGCGGAACCTGCAGGACTTCGGATCAGGAGCGCCACATTATGAAAGCATCATCGGTCTTCGTTTGTTCTCTTACCGCCGCAGTGATTCTTGCGGCGATCCCAGGATCGAGGCTTGAGGCCCAGAGCCAGAGTAGCGCCGAGGGCCCGCCCGAATGGGTCGCCGCCCTGCGGCACGACACGTCGCGGCCGCTGAAGGACATCGCGCCGGTATCTGCCGTGAGCACGGGCCAGGATTTCAGGGTGAAACAGGCGCTGCCAACGCCTGAGGCCAATCAGACCGATCAGGCGGTGCAGAGGTTCCAGACGGCAGCGCTGGCGGCCACACCGGGCGCAGGCTTCGATGGCGTGGGCGAAGGCAATGCCTACAACGTGAATTTCGCGCCGCCCCTTCGCGCGCAGTTGCCGGCGCCTAATGCCGCTGGCGTGACCGCCGGACACGTGCACATGATGGTGACTGACCCGGCAGCCCACCGGAAGGTCTGGGTCGACATCCTTGGCGCCGAGACGGTGAAGGCCGGCTCACTCGAGCTGCTCAAATTTCCCGGCATCTTCCTGATTCTCGGGAAAGCGGAATCCGCTGGTGGGTCAGAAGGGTCGGCTGTCGACCACTTCTCATTTCGCGCGAAGGACCTGCCGGGAATCCGGGCGAAACTCCTGGCGGCCGGGGTCCCACTGACGCGCGATGATGCGGCGGAGATCGTTGCGATCTTCCCGGACAAGGTGAAGGTCGAGTTCTACGCCGCCCCCACGATCAGCGTTCCACTCGAGCATTTTCATGTGCATTTCTATACCGCCGATCCGGACGGGCTCCGCGCCTGGTACCTCAAACACTTCGGCGCGTCGATGCCAACGGCAGCGAACGCGAACGCTATGGGCGTGCCTGGAATTTCGTTCAGTTTCCGTAAGACTGACGCCGCGCAGGTCGCGACCAAAGGCCGCTCACTGGATCACATCGGTTTTGAGGTCAAGGACCTGGAAGCGTTTTGCAAGAAGCTCGCGGCCGACGGCGTGGTCTTTGAGACGCCGTTTAGAAACGTGTCTGCGCTCGGGCTGAAGATCGCGTTCCTCATCGATCCGGCGGGATCGCGTATTGAATTGACCGAGGGGCTGGCGGGGCGCTGATCTCCGGCCGGCAGGCAGACAGGCGTTTGAGCCGCGTCGGAAGCTAAAAGAGTCTGCGGGCCTTTCGCAAGAGTGCCGCGCGCCAAACCAAATGACCGCTGCTTCGCCGGGCAGTTCGGGGCACTGTGATCGACGCGTGCAAAATCCAGTGGTTTTACTGGACCCCATGACCCCAACTACGAGGGGAGGTTTCCGCATCCAGCCCAGACGTCTTCTTTCTTCGACCGTTCCATTCTGAACTCGCCGTACGAGTATCCCCACCAGCTCTGCGTGGGGCTGCGGTCGGGTTGAGCACCCAAGCCAAGCATCGGCTCAAGGCGTTTCTCCTGCGGCAAGGCCGTCGCTATCCCCGGCGAACGGGGTGGACGGTCGCGTATCGGCGTTGGCTGGTCGATCTCAGCTTTCCCCTCCCGCCGCAGCACATCGCGCCGGGCTGTTTTAGATGGTGCCGAGGGGCAGAATTGAACTGCCGACACTACGATTTTCAGTCGTATGCTCTACCAACTGAGCTACCTCGGCCCGAGGACGCGTTAAGAATGTGGCGAATTTTATCACAGCCACGCAAAAAGAACGGCTGGACCAGGCACCCGGTGTGCGCGATCCAGCCGCAGAAATTACGTCCGGTCTAGCCTATTTGCCGGCGTCGGCTACTGCCACGGGATTAAGCGCCAGGCCCATTTCTACCCGCAGCTTCGCTTCGATCGCATCCGTCGTGGCGGGGTGGGCCTTGAGGAACGCCTTGGCGTTCTCACGGCCCTGGCCCAGGCGCTCGCCGCCGTAGGAAAACCAGGTGCCCGATTTCTCCACGATGTTGCGTTCGACCGCCTTGTCGAGCAGGTCGCCTTCGCGCGAAATGCCCTCGCCGTACATCACGTCGAACTCCGCCTCGCGGAAGGGCGGCGCCACTTTGTTCTTGACGACCTTCACGCGCGTGCGGCCACCGATGACCGCATCGCCGTCCTTGATGGCGCCGATGCGACGAATGTCCACCCGCACTGATGAGTAGAACTTCAACGCGCGGCCGCCCGTGGTGGTCTCGGGACTGCCGAACATGACGCCGATCTTTTCGCGCAACTGGTTAATAAAAATCGCCACAGTGTTCGACTTGTTCAAGTTTGCTGTGAGTTTGCGCATCGCTTGA
>SYFT01000011.1 GCA_005799825.1 Acidobacteriota bacterium
CATCTCGACGAAGTCGGAGCCGCTGATCGAAAAAAACGGTACGTTGGCCTCGCCGGCCACCGCGCGCGCCATCAGGGTCTTGCCCGTGCCGGGCGACCCCATGAGGAGCACCCCCTTGGGGATGCGGCCGCCGAGCTTCTGGAACTTCTGAGGCTCGCGAAGGAACTCGATAATTTCTTGAAGCTCCTCCTTGGCCTCATCAGCCCCGGCCACCTCTTTGAACGTGACCTTCTTCTGGGTGGACGATGAGAGCTTTGCGCGGCTCTTGCCGAACGACATGGCCTTGTTGCCGCCACTCTGCATCTGCCGAGTCATGAAGATCCAGAACCCCACCATCAGGAGAATGGGGGCCCACAGGAACAGAAAGTTCGCCCACGTATTCCCGGTCTCTTTCCTTCCCACGAGCTCGACATTCAACTTCTTGACGTCTTCATAGAAGTTCGGGAACCCTTCGGGCAGGTACGAGCGCACGATCTTGCCTGGGGTGTCGTCGGCCAGCGGGAATCCACGCAGTTCGGTGCCGCTGGGGCTGCCGGTCGCTTCAATCTTACTGAACTGGTTTTTACCAAGGCGGTCCATGAACTCTGTGGTGCTGATGGTCGTCTCGCTTTGCCCGAAATTAGCAGTGACCTGCCACACGAGCACCGCGAGCACAAACATGCTCGTCCAAAAAAGAAATCCTCTCATCGTCGAATTCATGTTCGTTCCAGCTTTCTGAACCTCAAGGTTACCATGTCAATTGCATTGAGTCCGACAGTGGACAGCCCCTCCGCCGAGCGGCCTGGCATCCACAGGATCTGACCGTCTGCCGCCACGACGAGCGGCACACGGTCCCGTTCCGAGCGCGGGATCTTCGCGTCCACCATAAGATCCTGCACCTTTCGGTCGCTCCCTCTGAGTGCGACGCGATCCCCGGGGCGTCGGTTCCGCACGGTGAGCGGAAACGCGGCCAGCGGCATTACCAATGCATACGCCTCGTCGCCGCCATCCGATGTATCGGGCGCAGGACAGGCCGCTGTCTCGGCGGTGACCCGGAGGCCGGCCTCGGGAACGACCACTTCGCCGGCCGGGGCCAAAATATAGGCGAAGGGAGGCACGGCGACCGCGGCGCCAAGCCGCACCCTCAACATGTCAGACACCCGCTCCACCCGGACGGCCGGTAGATCGAGTGAGCCGCCGCCGGCACTGCGGGCCGCGAGCCGCCGTACCGCTTCAAAATGGTCGGCCCGCCACGGGGCGTGAGGCACGAGCCGCTCGAAGACATGCCGTAACACGCGACGGGCGATGGCCGGAGCAAGCGACTCCAGCCGGTTTCGATCCAGGTCCGCGCCGTTCGTGTCTGCATGTACGACGACCGCGGGGACGGCTTCGATGGCGAGCGCCTGCAGCGCCTGCTCGTCGTCTTCGGCGAGCGCCGCCGCGCGAGCGAGCGCGGCCACGCCGCCGGGTGCCATCTGTTCGATCATCGGAAGCAGGTCGTGGCGAACACGGTTGCGAGCAATTGAGCGGTCGGCGTTTGAGGAGTCCTCGCAACAGCTTTCGCGGCGCGCCTCGAGCCACGTCCGCACATCCCGGCGACGACACGCCAGAAGCGGCCGGACATACAGACCGCGCTCAGCTCGAATGCCGGAGAGCCCACGGCTGCCGGTGCCACGAAGCAAACGCAGGAGCACCGTTTCGGCCTGATCGTCAGCCGTGTGGGCGGTGACCACGCGCGAGGCACACAGGCGAGCGGCGGCGGCAGCGAAGCCACGATAGCGGCTCGCGCGGGCGGCCGCTTCGGGTGACCGGGCGGCGCGCGGGGTAATCGGCGCATCCACCACGTCGATCGGCACCCCAAGGCGGTTGGCCAACGCACGGCAGAAGGCCTCATCGCGATCCGATTCGGCCCCGCGCAAGTGGTGATTTACATGGATGAGGCCCACAAGGGTAGCGTGGTGCGGCGGTTGGTCGGAGTGCGCGCGCAGCCACAGCGCCATCGCCACTGAATCGGCGCCACCCGACACGGCCGCGGCCACGCGATGGCCCGACAACGAGCGAAGTGAGGCGCGGTCAATAGTGGACATGATTGCCGTCCCGCCCCGCGAGGCGGGACGAGTCTAAGAATAAGTTGGTGCCGGTGCAGGGACTTGAACCCCGGACCCTGCGGATATGAGCCGCATGCTCTAACCAACTGAGCTACACCGGCGAAGGCTGTCGATCATACCTCAGCCCTCCCGGTCCAGGCCAGATCCGCCCCAGTCAGAGGATCAGCATCGCATCGCCATAGCTGTAGAAGGCGAAGTCGCGGGCCACGGCGTCGCGATACGCGGCCAAGAGGAGGTCTCGGCCCGTGAACGCCGCCACAAGCAGCAGCAGCGATGACTGCGGCAGGTGGAAATTGGTGAGAAGGGCATCGATGGCCCGGAACTCATATCCGGGTGTGATGACCAGTTCAGTCCGGCCCGGTCCGGCGGTGATTACACCGGCGCCGCGGGCCGCAGACTCCAGCGCCCGTGTCGTGGTGGTGCCGACGGCCACAAGTCGCCCGCCAGCCGCCCTGGCCTGTGTGACCGCCGTGGCTGTTGCCGCAGTCACTTCATACCGCTCGGCGTCCACGCGGTGATCAGCCGTGTCTTCCACCGTGACCGGCTTGAACGTACCGTAACCGACATGGAGTGTGACGGTCGCGCTGCCGACGCCCGCGGCCTGCAGGGCGGCTATGAGTTCTTCGTCAAAATGCAGTCCAGCCGTGGGTGCGGCAATCGACCCGGGCTCGCGTGAGAACATCGTCTGGTATCGCGCGCGGTCGTCGTCGGTGTCGGCGCGGCGGATGTAGGGCGGCAGCGGGATGTGGCCGAGCCGGTCGATGGCCTCGTCGACCGATGCGCCCGCGGCGACGAGGCGCACACGCCTGCGGCCAGCGTCATCGATCGCTCCAATCGTGCCGGTCAGGGATACACCGGGCGCGCGATTCTCGTCGGTGAAGTCGATCTGCGCACCGACCAGCAGTTTCGCGCCGGGCTTGACCAGGGCCCACCAATCGAACTCGGAAAAAGACGTCGGGTGTCTTTTTTGAAAAGGCTCTGCCAACAAAGATACCCGAAATCTTTTTCCGGCGTCAGCGGCGTCGAGCTCTTCCAGCAGCAAACACTCGGCCCGACCGCCGCCCGGCACCCGGTGGCCCAGCAGCCGCGCGGGAAACACGCGCGAGTCGTTGGCCACCAACAAATCGCCGGCCCTGAACCACTGCGGCAGATCCGCGACACGTGACTCTCGCCACGTCCCGGCGGCTCGATCAACCACGAGCAGCCGCGACTGGCCCCGCTCGCGCGGATACTGCGCGATCAGGCGATCGGGGAGATCAAAATCAAAGTCGCTAACGCGCACACCCTATGGTGGCACGTCTCACGGGTGCGTCACGGTGATCGAAAACGCCACCGGTCCCACCTGTCCTGTCACGTCCGACACCTGGATGCAGTAAATGCCTGCCGCCAGGCTGCCGCTCAGGTGCGGTCCTGTCCCGGGTGTCGTGGCCACGTACGCGGTGGCCGCGACGATGCAGATGCCTCCAGCTAATACCGTGCCAGCCCCACCCCCATCAGCACAGTCGGCTGCAGCGATCCGTCGGGACGAGTCTGCACGCGGCCAACGTCAGCGTAATAGTCACGGGCCCGCCCTGCCCCACCGCATAGGTCTTGGTCGTGTTCTGGAAAACGTCGCCCACCGGCGGCACCGCGGTACGCGTCAGTGCCTCGGTGGCGATGGCTTCCGAAGGCAGTGTCGGTTGATACAGCGTCACCGACTGATTGCAGCCAGTGGCGGCGAGGGCCAAGCCGACCACGACGGGTGCGAAGTGTCTGATCCGCAGACCAGGATTCTACCGCCCGGACGCCGTCACATGTTTCTGCACGTCCGCCAGATGGACTGCAGTGACGCCGGCCCGCCAGCCGACACTGTAGTAGACTCCCGGCTGGAGGATTGCCAATGTCTCGACTGCGCGGTGTTGCTGGGGTCCTGGGTCTTGTGATGTTGGCGGCAGTGCCTGCGGGGCTTGCGGCGACGCAGGCGCCGACGCGCACCGTGTATGTGTCGGTCATGGACTCCACCGGCGCGCCCGTCGGCGACATGAAGCCGGAGGAATTCAGCGTCAAGGAAGACGGCGCGGTGCGCACGATAACCAAAGTGGATCGCGCGTCAGAGCCGATTCACTACGTGATCATGGTGGACACGACCCCGGCGTATGGGCGCGCGGTGAATGTCATCCGTGAGGCCGTGAAGGCCTTCACCGCGTTGTTGTTCAGCGTCGATCCGAAGACGCAGTTCTCGTTTGTGGAATTTGGCGGGGTCTCGATGACCGTCATGGACTTCACCTCTGAGCAGGCGAAGATCGACGCCAGCCTCGGTAAGCTCATGCCGAAATCGAGTGAGTCCGTGTTGAACGAAGCGCTGGTGGATGTGTCGAAGACACTGGCCGCACTGCCCCCGACCACACGGAAGGTCATCCTCACCATCAATATGGAGCCCACGATTGACTCCACGAACGTGCAGGCGCGACAGGTGGCCGAGGAAGTGCGTAAGTCCGGCGCCATCGTCTGGTCGGTGGCATTGCAGGAAGGCACGCGGCGCGATTCCAATCGTGAAAATCTGCTCAAGGGGCTGGCAGCCAACACCGGGGGCCGGTGGGTGGTGCTGCAGGGACCGAGCCAGACAAACCTAAGCGCATTCCTGCGCAGCATCGCGGCCAACTCGTTTTCGCAGTACGCCGTCACGTATACGCCGGGTGACACACCCACGCCGGTGAAGGTCACCGACGTGGGCGTGTCACGTCCGGGAGTGTTGGCACTCTCGATGAAGTGGAGCCGCTAAACCGCAAGGAGGATCCCATTCACCTGTAAGGGCACGTCCTTCATGCCTCGTGTGAGAGCCGTTTGAAGCAGCGCTCTACAGGCTCCAGCGGAGCAAGACAGACCCTACGGTAAAGCCGGCGCCCACCGACGTCAGGAGTACAAGATCGCCCTTCTTGAGCCGGCCGTCTTTGCGCGCATCCATGAGCGCGAGGGGGATCGTCGCGGCGGTGGTGTTGCCGTAGTACTCGAGGTTGATGATCACCTTGTCCATCGGCAGACCAATACGCTCGGCCGTGGCCTCGATGATGCGGCGATTGGCCTGATGTGACACAAACAAATCTAGATCCGCGCCGGTGAGACCGTTCTTCGTCAGGACACGCGTGGCGATCTCCCCGCTCTGGCGCACCGCAAACTTGAACACGGCGGCACCATCCTGCCTCATGTAGTGCAGCTTCTTGTCCACGGTCTCATGCGTGGCGGGCAACTTGCTCCCGCCCGCCGGCATACAAAGGGCGTCGCCGCCATGGCCATCAATTTCGTTCGCGAAGTCGATTAGACAGGGCTCGTCCGGACCGGCCACAGACAGCACCACGGCACCGGCGCCGTCGCCAAACAACACGCAGGTCGATCGATCCGTGTAGTCGATGATCGACGACATGACATCGGCGCCCACCACCAGTGCGTGGTCGGACGCTCCGGACGCCACCATCTTCCACGCGGTCGTCAGCGCATATACAAACCCGGAACAGGCTGCACCCAGGTCGAAGCCCCAGGCATTCGTGGCGCCGATTTTCGCCTGCAGCACGCACGCGGTGCTCGGGAAGATGGTGTCGGGCGTGGTGGTGCCGAACACAATGAAGTCGATGTCTTTTGGCGTGAGTCCGGCCTCGGCGATCGCCGCGAGCGCAGCCGGCTTGGCGATGTCGGACGTCGCCTCGCCAGGCGCCACCTTGTGACGCTCTCGGATGCCCGTCCGCTGCAGGATCCACTCGTCCGTGGTGTCCACCATCTTCGACAAGTCGTCATTCGTGATCACGCCGGGTGGAACGTATGCACCCAATCCCGCAATCTTCACCGGTCTCATCGTCACCACAAGCGATCCTTTCCGGGGGCCATCAATCCGAAATACTCATACGCACGCGCGGTGGCCACTCGCCCCCGCGGTGTGCGATCGAGAAATCCAATCTGTATCAGATACGGCTCGTAGATATCCTCAATCGCGTCTTTTTCTTCCCCAATAGCGGCCGCCAGACTGTTGAGGCCGACGGGGCCGCCGCCAAACTTGTCGATGATGGTACGCAGCAGGCGGCGATCGGCTTCATCAAAGCCATGTTCGTCCACCTCCAGCAACTCCAGTGCCTTGTGGCAGACCTCGGACGTAATGACGCCGTCGGCCCGTACTTCGGCAAAATCGCGAATGCGCCGCAGAAGCCGATTGGCGATGCGAGGGGTACCCCTCGACCTGCGGGCGATTTCCTCGCAGGCGCCCGGCGCGGCTTCCACACCGAGGATGCGCGCCGATCGCGTGACGATCTCTGTCAGGTCCACGTCCTGATAAAAGTCGAGGCGATGGACAATGCCGAAGCGGGCGCGAAGGGGTGACGTGAGGAGGCCCGCTCGTGTGGTGGCGCCAATCAACGTAAACGGCTGCAGTGGGACCTTCACCGACCTCGCGCTTGGCCCCTGACCGATCAGAATGTCGAGTTCAAAGTCCTCCATCGCCGGATAGAGGATCTCTTCGATCACCGGGCTCATCCGATGGATTTCGTCGATGAACAAGACTTCGCGTGCCTGGAGCGACGTCAGCATCGCGGCCAGGTCGCCGGGCTTCTCGATCACGGGTCCAGACGTCGCGCGGACGGGCACGCCCAGTTCGTTCCCGATCACGTACGCCAGCGTCGTTTTGCCGAGACCGGGCGGGCCGAACAGCAGTACGTGGTCGAGCGCTTCTGCGCGCTGGCGCGCGGCGGCAATCGAGACCTGGAGGTTTTCGCGGACGCGATCCTGGCCAATGTATTCGTCGAACGTGCGCGGACGTAAACCCGCATCGTATTGCGCGTCGTCATCCTGCGGCGTCCCGTCGACGAGGTGGTCGCCAGGCATCGACTCATCGGCGCGCGGGTCGCTCATCGCGCGAGTTCCTTCAACACTTCGCGCAGTGCCGGTTCAAAGGCCATGACTTCGGGTCCGCGGCCCAGTACGCGATCGACCGCTTTGTCGGCGGCTGCGCGCTGGTACCCAAGGTTGGCCAGCGCCGAGAGCAGGTCTTCGCGTACGGCGGCGCCACCTGTGGCCAGGCTGGCGGGCACCTGGCCGAAGTCTTGAGCGAGCCGATCGCGCAACTCCACCACCAGGCGCTCAGCCGTCTTGCGTCCCACGCCTGGAATGGCGGTGAGCCGGCCGAGATCATTGTCGCGAATGGCGCGACCCAGATCTGAGGGTTCGATTCCGGACAGAATCGCGAGCGCGAGCTTCGGTCCCACGCCATTGATGCCGATGAGGCGCTCGAAAAGCGTGTGCTCAAGCGCGGTGGCAAACCCGAACAACTGGATGATGTCCTCGCGGACGTGGGTGTAGATACGAAGCGCTACGGGCGAACCAGCGTTGCCGAGGGTGTAGATCGTGGACAGCGGCGCAAGCACTTCATAGCCCACGCCCTGCACGTCAATGACTAGGCGCTGTACGCAGCGCGCGTCTTTCTCGAGCAGGCGACCTGATAGGTGGGCGATCACGACGGGTAGGCGATCACGGCGCCTGCCGCCCGGCAGTCGCCGGCCGGTAGTCGCGCCAGTTCTTGAGATGCCGGGGGAGCGACCGCGTGCTGCGGCGCGCGAGCGCTGCTGTACCGGAGTGGCTGTGGCACAATGCGGCAGCGAGCGCGTCTGACGCGTCGAACGGCTTAGGTAACGCGGTCAGGCCCAGCAGCAACTTCACCATGTGCTGCACCTGGACCTTGTCGGCGCGGCCGTAGCCGACCACCGCCAGCTTGATCTCCGCGGGTGTGTATTCGACGATCGGCACACCGGCCTGCACGGCGGCCAGCATGGCCACACCTCGCGCATGACCAAGCTGCAGCGCCGAGCGCACATTGCGGGCATGAAACAAGTTTTCGATAGCCACGCAGTCGGGCGAAGTTTCGCGAAGGACACGAGACAACGTCTCATGGATGACGTGAAGCCGCTCGGCAAAACTCGAACCGGCCGGCGCTGCAATGGCCCCGCACGTCACCAAGACATGGCGGCTGCCGCCAGCCTCGACGCACCCATAGCCGGTGCGAATCGAGCCTGGGTCAATGCCAAATATCCTCACGCCAGAGAAGCCTCGATGTCCTTTTCCTCGAAGTCGGCGTTGGTCCAGACGTTGCGCGTGTCGTCGCAGTCGTCAAGCGCCTCCATCAGCTTCATCATCTGAGCCACGGCCTTGCCTTCAATGGTGACGTAGTTCTGTGGAAGCATGGCGACTTCCGAACGGTCAGGCTCAAGGCCCAGAGCCTTGACGGCGTCGAGCACGGCCTGGTGGTTCTCGGGGCTACACGTCACTTCCCAGACATCGCCTTCGTCCTTCATGTCGTCGGCGCCCGCCTCGAGCGCGGCCGACATCAACGTGTCTTCCTGCGCCTTGGCCTTGTCCACCACGACCAGACCCTTCTTGTCGAACATCCAGCCGACGCTGTTCGCTTCGCCGAGGTTCCCGCCGTACTTGCCGAAGATGTGGCGCACTTCGCTGACCGTACGGTTGCGGTTGTCGGTAATTGTGTCGACGATCACCGCCACGCCGCCGGGGCCGTAGCCCTCTTAAATGATCTCTTCGTAGTTGACGCCTTCTTCTTCACCGGTGCCGCGGCGAATGGCGCGCTTGATGTTGTCGGCAGGCATGTTGACCTGCTTGGCATCAGCGATGATCGTGCGCAGGCGGGGATTCATGTCGGGATCGCCGCCGCCGTTGCGCGACGCCACCGTCAGTTCCTTGATGATGCGCGTGAAAATCTTGCCGCGCTTGGCGTCGGCCGCGCCCTTCTTATGCTTGATCGTATGCCACTTGGAATGGCCTGACATGAGGTGTTCTCCCGCCGCGTGAAATGCCGCTCTTCCAAGCGGAAACTTGGGTCAGTCATGCTACCACGCGGCTGGCCTCGGGCTTGAGGACCAGCCCGAGCTACGTTCCTCCCTCCGCAGGTAGCTCGGCCTGGTCTTCAAGGCCGAGTGGCCCTAGCGGCGCTTTGCGAGCACCACCCAGACGTCGGCCTCCGGGTGCCACGGCGCTCCGTCATAACCGCCGCGCACATCGTCCACCCGGAAGCCGGCCCGCTCCATTCGCGCAAGGAATTGCCCCATCGGCAGGGTCCGGAATGTCAGCGTGAAGTGGTGCCGCCGCACCTCGCGGCTGCATCGGACGACGTATTGTTCGTCGAAGATCGTGAGGCCTTTGCGCCGGTCCTGGCGCACGGATTCCACCAGCGAGAGCGTGGTGCCTGGGGCGACCTGGCCGCGGATCGGAATACGCCCCGAGTACTCCTCCCACACCGCAAGGTCGGGCACGAGATCGATGCCGAGCAGGCCGCCGCGCTTGAGAGCGCTTGCGGCCGATGTGAGCGTGGCCTCCAGATCGCGATCGTTGAGCAGTGACTGAAGCAGGCCGTAGGCGGCCACGATGGCGCCGAGTTTCCCCGGCCGCACGGGGAGGGCGCGGACGTCGCCCCGCAGCAGCGACGGACGAACGGCCTTTGGCACTCGCGCCAGCCGCCGGCGTGCGCGTGCCAGCATGGGTTCGGATCGGTCGATGCCGAGCAGGCGGCGGTTAGCATCAGTTTCGGAGGTGAGCCAACTGCGCGCGATCGGCGCAAGAAGCCGCCCGGTGCCACAGCCAAGTTCAAGCACCGGACCGCAGGTCTCGCCCACGGTCTTCACCCAGAACGGCACGTCGCGCCGACCGAGGGTGCGCGCGTTCTCCCAGTCGTAGAACGGCGCGTACGTGTCCCAGCCGTGCCAGCCTTCAGTCTTGCGGCCTGCCATGTGCCTAGTACTCAACCAGAAGGCGGGCGGCGCGTTCGACGTCCGCTTCGCTCGGCAGGAACGCATCTTCCAGGGGTGGCGAGTACGGCACCGGCGAGTCGAGCGAACCCAGGATGCGCACCGGCGCATCCAGCCACTCAAACGCCTCTTCCTGGATGATCGCGGCCAACGACTCACCAATGCCACCCGTGCGTGAGTCTTCGTGGACGATCAACACACGGCCGGTGGCGCGAGCGAGTTCGAGGACCGCTTCCCGATCAAGCGGCACGAGGGTGCGCAGGTCGAGCACGGCCGCTTCGATACCTGAGGCGTGCAGTTTCCCGGCAACGCGCATGGCGACATGCACGTACGCGCCGTAGGAGATGATCGTCAGGTCTTTGCCCGCCCGCCTGAGCGCGGCCTTGCCAATCGGCAAGGCCGCGGGCGCGGCTTCCTCCAGTTGCTGCTTGATGCGCGGGTCGCGATACAGCCCGATGTGCTCATAAAACAGCACCGGATCGGCATCGACTACTGCGGCCGCCATCAGGGCCCGCGCGTCATGCGGCGTCGAAGGCGCCACGATCTTCAGGCCCGGCGTGCGATAGAACCACATCTCCGTATTTTGGGAGTGGTACGGGCCTGCATGGCGGAGCCCGCCCCACGGCATGCGCACCACCATTGGGACCTCGCCACCCCATCGATACCGAATCTTGGCTGCGTTATTCACCAACTGGTTGAACCCGGTGGCGACGAAGTCGTTGAACTGCATTTCGCCGATCGGCCGCAATCCTGCCAGCGCGGCGCCAATGCAGGTACCGAGCACCGCGCCTTCGGCCAGCGGCGAATTGAGGATGCGATCGCCGTATTTTTCGAGCAGCGGCCGCAGCAGTAGGAATGCGTTGCCGTATTTGCCGCCGACGTCCTGGCCAAACACAAAAACACGAGGGTCCGAGGCAAGGGCGTCGCCCACGCCCATCATCACAGCATCGAGCAGTGTGGTGCCGCGTTTATCGAAAGGCGGCGCCGGCTCCACCTGTATTGTCGTCACCGGACGCGATCGAAAACCGCGTCGCACTTCGGGATCCAGCACCTCCACACGACGGCGGTCCACCGGGTCGTCGAGGAAGACGCCGGTCGTCACCGTGGCGGGGTCGGGCCACGGCGCAGCAATCACGGCTTGCGCTTCTGCATCCACCACCGTCTCAGCATCGCGCTTGAGTTGCTCAACACCGGCGGCATCGATCAGGCCGCGCGCGATGAGCCGGCGCGCGTACGCCGGAATAGGATCGCGCTCTTTCCAGAACGCGTACAGTTCAGGGTTTGCGTAGCCCTGCGTCGTCAGTGGCGGGTAGTCCCACCCTGGCTGCGGGTCTTTGCCCAGGTAGAGCATGTCGTCGTGATGGGCATGCCCGCACATCCGCATGGCGACCAACTCAATCAACGTCGGGCCGTGGCCCGCGCGGGCCCGGTCGGCCGCCCACGCAAACGTGGCCGCAATGGCCTCGGGGTCGGTACCGTCGATGGTCACACCCGGCACGCCGTAGCCGATGGCCTTGTCGGCAAACACGCGCACCGCCGACTGCTCTGACACGGGCGTGGACAGCGCCGTCTGGTTGTTCTGGAGGCAGAACAACACGGGCCAGCGTCGCGCGGCGCAGACGTTGATCGCCTCGTGCCATTCACCCAGCGACGAGCCGCCCTCACCGATAAACGACACCGCGATGCGCCCACTGTGGGTCTGAGCGAACGTGCAGCCCATGCCGGCGGCGGTGAGTGTGCTGATGGTGAGCGGCGCCGATGCCGGCAACACGCCCCAATCGAAGTCGCCCAGATGCAGGTCACGCCCACCCATAGGCGGCCCGGCCTTGCCCATCTGCGCACTCAAGACCTGCCGCACGGCGTCGGCGTCACCTCTCATGGCCAGCGCGGCGCCCAGGTCGCGGATGAGCGGCGCTATGACATCGCCTAGCCAGGCACCCTCTTCGGATCGCCACGCCGGTCCACGCCGCAGGCGCAACGGCACGGCATAGATCGCCTCTTGTCCGAGCGACCGGAACCCCTTCCCCTGAAACGAGCCGGCGCCGTACTTGACCTCTCCGCCCGAGAAAAAGTGTTTCAGGCGGTTGTCTACAGCGCGGGTCAAAATCATGCCCCGCAACATCTCCATACGTTCCTCGTCGGTGAACGACTGGGCGATGGCCGTGCGCGCCAGAAAACCATCCACCGCCTCGACGAGTTCAGCGGCGGCATGCGCCGCTCGCACATCGCTGTCCATGCCCGGTGTCGCCGCCACGGGCGGCGACGCGTGTTGCGTCAGGTGTGTGCTGATCCTGTCGGGCAGCACACACCGCAGACGATCGCGGACCCATGCCAAGTCTTCGACGTTCGTCAGGACATCGAATTCCGATAACACCACAGACAAGCCGAACGGATGCCGCTCGGCGACAAACGCGCGCAATCCGTCGCGCAATAGACCGCTAGTCACTCGAACCGCCACCGGGACACTTTAACAAGCCCACGGACCAAAGCGCCATAATCGTTCCATGTCATTTCGTCATCTCGTCTCCGGTGCTCTGGTCGTGGCGCCGATGACCAAGGGTTCGAACCTACCGTTCCGGCGTCTGTGCGTGGAACTGGGTGCTCGGGTGCTCGTCAGCGAGATGGCGGTGGCGCGCCGCCTCAAACAGCGGCGCGGCAGCGAGTTTGCGCTGCTCCGCCGGGCACCGGACGAGCCCTGCTTCGGCGTGCAGCTGGCGGGCAACAAGCCCGAAGAAATGGCCTGGGCCGCCGCCCTGGCACAGTCACGCGGTGCAGACTTCGTTGATGTGAACCTTGGATGCCCAATCGACCACTTCACGCGCATGGGCCTGGGCGCGGCGCTGGGCCGCCAACCGTCCAAAGTCCGTCGCATTGTCGAAACGATGAAGGCGGCTGTCACAGTAGCGGTCACAGTAAAGATCCGGCTGGGATGGAAGGCTGACCAGCTCAACTATCTCGAACTGGCGCGTGCGGCGGTGGAAGGCGGCGCTGATGGCGTCTTTGTGCACGGCCGCACCCGCGAGGCCCGGTATCGCTACCCCGCCAACTGGGACGCGATCGCCGAAGTCGCCGCGGCGCTGCCGGTGCCGGTCATCGGCAACGGCGACCTGCTCTTCCCGCACGAGGTGCATGAACGCCTGGCCTCGTCCGGATGCGCCGCGCTCATGACCGCCCGGGGAGCCCTCATCAAGCCGTGGCTCTTTCGCGAACTGACCTCGGGCTACTGGAACATCACCGCCGAAGAACGGCTCGAGATCTACCGCCGCTACACCGCCCTCGCCCTTGAGCACTGGGGAGACGATGAGCATGGGAGGACCCGGGCGAGGGAGTTCCTGCGGTGGCACGCCGGGTTCTGGTGCCGCTACGTGCCGCAACGTGCGGCCGGGCACTGGCCATCGATGCAAGTACGCGAAGTCCTGGACCATCCGCGTTCCGCGCTCGAAGCGCTGCTCTCGCGGTCCGACGAAGCCGCACTCGAGTACGTGACCGACGAACTCCTCAACACCGGCGATCTCTCCGCGCCACCACCGGTCTCCGCCGTCGTGACCGACAGTCGCACCGATCGAGGTCGCCGCACCGAGGAAGATGAGCCGGTCGAGGCGGGATGATCACCATGTCCACCAGGACCTCAACCCGCATGATCCGGCAAAGCCACCGCTCTACGCGCAGGTCACGCCGGTGCCGCCGATGCCGCAGTAGCCGTTCGGGTTCTTGTCCAGATACTGCTGGTGATACTCCTCAGCGAGGTAATACGGCGGCGCGTCGGCAATCTCGGTCGTAATCGCGCGAAAGCCGTGCTGCCCCAGGCGGTCGGCGTACGCCTGCTTCGACGCGTTCACCGCCGCCCGCTGCTCGGGAGATGTCGTGAAGATCACCGACCGATATTGCGTGCCCACGTCGTTGCCCTGCCGGTTGCCTTGCGTCGGGTCGTGGTTCTCCCAGAACACGCGAAGCAACGCGTCGTACGAGACGACTGCAGGGTCGAACACCACGCGTACGACCTCGGCGTGGCCGGTGGCTCCCGAACACACCTGCTGGTACGTGGGGTTCGCACGAATACCACCCGCATACCCCACCGACGTCGTGTGTACGCCGGGCGTCGTCCAGAACTTGCGCTCGGCGCCCCAGAAACACCCCAGGCCGAAGATCGCCTCTTCGAACCCAGACGGAACACTCCCGTTGATGGGAGTCGTCAACACTGTGTGAATCACGCCTCCTCCTTTGGTTCAAACTTGAGCGCCAACCCGTTCATGCAATACCGCTCGCCGGTTGGGCGCGGGCCGTCGGGAAACACATGGCCGAGATGCCCGCCGCAATTCGCGCAGGTGACCTCGGTTCTAACCATGGCATAGCTCCGGTCCTGAGTTGTGACCACGCCCTGATCGAGGGCAGCGTAGAAACTCGGCCACCCCGAACCGCTTTCGTACTTGGTCTCTGACGAAAACAGCGGATGCCCGCATCCGGCGCAAT
This sequence comes from Acidobacteriota bacterium, assembly GCA_005799825.1. Lineage (GTDB taxonomy): Bacteria > Acidobacteriota > Vicinamibacteria > Vicinamibacterales > SCN-69-37 > SYFT01. The sequence goes on from SYFT01000011.1 coordinate 14,330, forward strand.
AAAATATACCGTTGCGCTTCTCCACATTGAGCGGACTGGACCCGGCCCGTTCGGTGCCGTGGCACCGGAGCACTTCAAACTGTTCAGGCGCCAGTTCAGCGCGCCACTCTGCATCGGTCTTATTGATTTTCCTCACACCTCTAGAATGCCATCAGAAGTGGTCGAGGCAGTAGAATCTTGGCCGTGGCCCGACTCCTAATTGCCGTAGTGGCCGCTTTGGCGGCGGGCTTTATCGTGTATGTCGCCTGGGCGGGCCGCCGAACCTCGTCCGTCGAGGGGGGCATTCCCCAGGCTCTGGCCGACGAGCGGGCGTCCCGCATTCGCGACCTGACCTACGAGACCTCGTTCGATATTCCTGCCGCGCGCACCGAGCCGATCCACGGATCGGTCACCGCCCGATTCACCCTCAACGAGGTCGTGGCGCCACTCGTATTCGACTTCGCTCAACCCGCTGACAAGTTTGTGGGAGCAACGGTCAACGGCCAGACCACCACAAAGGTGACGTCGAGCAACGGGCACTTGATTGTCCCGGCGAACCTGCTCCTTGCCGGCCAGCCCAATGAGGTCACACTCACCTTCATCGCCGGCGACGAGGCACTCAACCGGCAGGACGAGTTTCTCTACACCCTCTTTGTGCCGGCGCGGGCGTCGCTCGCCATGCCGGTGTTCGACCAGCCCAACCTCAAGGCGCGCTGGGTCTTGTCGCTCGAGATTCCCGACGCATGGACGGCCGTTGCCAACGGCGCCACTACCGGACAGATCCGACTCAACAACCGGACGCAGCTGATCTTCGCGAAAACCGAACCACTGCCCACTTATCTCTTCGCGTTCGCCGCGGGCAAGTTCTCGGTCGAGACAGGCGAGCGCGATGGCCGTAAGTTTCGGATGCTGCATCGCGAAACCGACGCCGCGAAGGTCGCACGGAATCGTGATGCGATCTTTGACCTACATCACACGGCACTGCGCTGGCTGGAACACTACACGGCGATCCCCTACCCATTCGGAAAATTTGATTTCGTCGCCATTCCGTCGTTTCAGTTTGGCGGGATGGAACACGCGGGCGCGGTGTTTTACAACGCGTCTTCAATGTTTCTCGACGAGACGGCCACGCAGAACCAGCGGCTCGGACGCGCAAGCCTCATCGCCCATGAAACCGCGCACATGTGGTTCGGCGATCTGGTGACGATGCAGTGGTTCAACGACGTCTGGATGAAGGAGGTCTTTGCCAACTTCATGGCGGCGAAGATTGTGAACCCTACCTTCCCGGAGGTGAACCATGACCTGCGCTTCCTCTATTCGCACTACCCTGCGGCGTACGAAGTGGACCGCACGGCTGGCGCTAATCCCATTCGCCAGTCGCTTGGTAATCTGAACGAGGCCGGATCGCTCTACGGCGCCATCATTTACCAGAAAGCGCCCATCGTCATGCGGCAGCTCGAACTGCTGCTGGGCGCCGACGCCTTCCGTGATGGACTGCGCGAGTATCTCAAGGCGCACGCCATGGCCAACGCCACATGGCCCAACTTGATTCGCGTGCTCGACGCGCGCACACCGGCTGACCTTGTGGCATGGAGCCGCGCGTGGGTGGAAGAACGCGGACGGCCGCAGGTGACGATGGATGTGAAGCCGGACGCCGCCGGTGGAATCACGGTAGCGCTGCAGGTGGGCGACGCTTTGGCTGCGCAGAGCGGGTCCGGCCGCGGACTCGTGTGGCCGCAGACACTGCGCGTCGTGTTGGGGCATCGCGCACACGCCACGAACGTCGATGTGACACTCGGCGACTCAGGACGCGCGTCATTTTCGCAGGCGCTGTTCCCGGGCGAGGGAGGCGGGGCGCCAATTGGAACTCACTGGGTGCTGCCAACAGGAGGCGGTCTCGGCTACGGCGACTTCGTGCTGCCCTCGGCGATGCTGGACGCACTCGCGGCCGACCTTCCCGCGATTGTGGACCCACTGACCCGCGGAGCCGCGCTGGTGACGCTGTGGGAGTCCATGCTCGAAGGGCGCATCCCCGCCGCGCGGGTGCGCGACGCACTGATGGTTGCGTTGCCGGTGGAGCGCGATGAACTGAATGTGGCCCGGCAGATGGGATACCTCCAGTCACTGTTCTGGCGATTTTCGTCTTCAGACGAACGGACGGCGCTGGCCCCAGCCCTTGAGGCACTGCTGCGCGATGGCCTCACGCGCGCCGCCACGATCAGCCTGAAGAGCGCATGGTTCAACACGGTGCGCAGCACCGCTACGACACCTGAGACGATTGCCTGGCTCCGGCGCGTTTGGAATCGCGAAGAACCCGTGCCCGGGCTTCCGCTGTCGGAAAACGACGAAACGGATCTGGCGCTCGACCTCGCGCTGCGCTCCGCCACTGACCCTGAAGTGATACTTGATGGACAGGCGGCGCGCATCACCAATTCCGATCGCAAGGCGCGCTTCGCTTTTGTGCGGCCGGCTGTGTCAGCCAATGCGGCCACGCGCGAAGCGCTGTTCGATCAATTCAGGGATGTCGCCAACCGGCGGCGAGAAGCATGGGTGCTTGAGGCGATGAGCTACCTGCATCATCCGCTGCGTGCCGAACAGTCGCGCCACCTCGTAGTGCCGGCCCTGCAGATGGTGCGCGAGATTCGCGACACCGGCGACATCTTCTTCCCGAAGCGGTGGGCCGACGCTACGCTCGGCGGCCATCGCTCAGCCGAAGCCGCCGCCGACGTGCGCGCCTATCTCGACAGCCTGCCACCGGACTACCCGGAGCGGCTCCGCTGGGTCCTGCTGGCATCCGCCGACCCGTTGTTCCGCGCCGCGCGCTGATCATGCAACCGGTTGATCTTGCCCCGGTCAGCCCCGAGGATCAGAAGAGTTCCCCACTGGACCTGTTCCTCATCTTTGTCGGCGCGAACATCGTGGCCACCACGCTGCAGGTTGGCGCGAGCCTGCCGGCCTCCTTCACAGCACGGGTGGCGTTCACCGTGATGGCCATCGGTGCCGTCGGCGGGGCCCTGCTCACCGCTGTGCTGGCGCCGGTGGGCTCACGCCTCCGGGTGCCGTCGATCGTGGCGACGCGCGCGGCCCTCGGCGCGTCGGGCGCCCAGGCACTGGCGCTGCTGCTCTTTGTCACGAACTTCGCGTGGATTGCGCTGAACAACGTGATCGCCGCGTCGATCACTACCCAGGTCACCGGACTGGGCACCACAGGCGTCTGGAGCGTCGGGCTCGGCCTAGTCGCCACGCTCATCGTCCTCGGCGGACCGCGCGCCGCCGCCGTCGTCGACCGGGTGGCTGTCCCGCTGTTGCTGCTCTCCGGCGTGGTTTTCACCGTCGCGGTTGTGCGGGCTCCCACGCCGGTGTGGCCCACTGCGCCGGTTCCAGCGGGCGATATCGCGCGCGGCCTCGACATTGTCATCGGCTATCAGGCGTCCTGGCTCCTGATGTTCGCGGACTACCCGCGCTTCGTGCGGTCTCCGCGCGCCGCAGGCTGGGCGGTGTTCTTCGGCCTCGCCCTCACCGCGCTCTGGTTCATGCCGCTGGGCTTCGTCGCCTCGGCGGTGGCCGGATCGTCGGACCCCGGCGCCATGGTGACCGTGCTCAACCTCGGCGCCTGGGGCGCGATGCTGGTGGTGCTGGCGGCGTTGACCACCAACTTCGTGAACATCTACATGTCGGCGCTGGCGCTCAAGAGCCTGCGCCCGTCGCTGAGCGGTTCGGCGGGTGTCTGGCTCATTGGCGGCATCGGCGCGGCGCTCGGACTCTTCTCGCTCGGCTGGCTCGAACGTTTCGCGTCATTCACGCTGGTGCTGGGGTCGCTGCTCGTGCCCATTGGGGGGCTGCTGCTCGCGCATTTCGTGGTGCGGCGAACGGCGACACACGTCCCCGATCTCTACAAGACCACCTCGCTGCTCGCAGGGTGGTCGTGGCCAGGCCTGACGGCGTGGATCGCGGGCGCTGTCGTCTTCCATCTCAGCGGCTCGATCGGGGGCACTCTGCCAAGCCTCGCGACGACCATGGCGGTGTACGTCGTTAGTTCTTCGCTGGCGCGAGGCGCTTCAACTTTTCGGCCCAGTTGAGGACGATGTGAATTTCCTGGCGGCCGATGGTGCCCTGGAGGCTTCTTCTGGGGCCGGGTGTTATCGGAGGTTGAACGTCATCTGGATTTCCACCAGATAAGCGACCGGCTTGCCCTGGAACCTGGCGGGCCGGAACAGCCACTGCCGCGCGGTGCGGATGGCTTCCTGGTCAAGACCATGGATGGCGTCGAGCGACTTCGTCACGCGCACATCCTGGACCGCGCCGCTGGCTGAAACCAGCGCTTCGAGCACCACGACACCCTGCAGTTTGGCGCGCATGGCCTCGGTGGTGTACTTCGGGTCCACGCCGCGCAGTAGCGTTGGTGGTTGTGCGCCGCTACCCGGCCCATACGTGCCATCACCCACGACCCCACCCAATCCCGATCCCACCCCAGGCCCCGTGCCCGGCCCGGCTCCCGAGCCTGCGCCCGTGCCGCCTCCTCCACCGGAGCCGGCACCAAGCGCAGGTGCGTCCGCCAGGCCATTGATGGCGCCCCCACTAAATTGGACCGCTGCGGCCGTCTGCACCGGAGCGACCGGGGCAGGCGGCGGGATGACGGGCTGGACCTTGACGGGTTCAACCACGGCCGACTTGGGCACCTCGGCCTTCATCTCGAGCCTTCGGGGTGGGTCCGGCAGATTGTTGCCTCCGCCTCCCCCGCCGCCGCCAAGGCCTGCGGTGCGGACGAACACCAGATCGTATTTCTGCTCCGGTACGGGCTCGAACACGCGCTCGGGCACGAGCGACATCAGGAGTAGAACCAAGGCCAAGCCCACCCCATGCAGAGCCATGGAGACCGCAAACGCCCGGCCGACCTTCCGGGCTGGTTTGTGGAACAGCGTGGAATTGGCTGACAACCAGCCGCCATTTTCGGGGGTCATCGTACGTAGAATACGACGCGCGGAAACGCGAATCGGCCTGCCACCTCATCGATGATGTTGACCTGGCAGGTATACAGGCCGGGCTCAAACGACGAGGCGGGCACCTCGAACTGAAATAGGGTCGCCTGGCGGTTCGCGGCGTCCACAGTTGCCCTGGCCACCACTGGGGTCTCGAGCACTTTGACCTGCCCGCGGTAAAACGCGATGGTCGTCCGAAGGTCGGGCAGTTTCGCGGCGGTCAGGCCGGGCTCGTACACCTCGTAGTAAAAGAACATCTTCTGGTCGCGCGAGACCACGTGCGTCAGGTTCGGGATCATCTGAACGCCGTCCCGGATCAGGGGGTTGTCAGACTTGACGGTGCTCGCCTGCACCTGCGTGCTCAGGACCACCGAACTGACTTTCATCGGTTGGCGCGCCAGCTCAGGCACATTGATGGCGGCTTCGAACGTGCCCATGAGGCCGGTGGCGTTTTCTCGTACCACGGCTTTGATCGAGAAGCGGCCCGGCGGCAACGTCATGCCCGACTGATACAGGATTTGCTTGCCGGCCAGCGTCTTCTCCGTGCCCGCCGGCAACTTCATGGTCTGCCGCAACCTGCCCACCGGCATGCCGCGTTCGTCCATCACCTGCCCGAGTACATCGAGCGTGATTTCCTTCAGGCCCTCCGTCACCGGCACAGCCGATCCCGGGACAGACACGGCCACGGGCACGTAGTACTTGTCGGCCGCCAGCCGAAAGTACATCGCGCTGGCAATCACAGGCAGATCCGTCACGGAGACGGCGGCGAACAACTGCTCTTCGAGCAGCGCCTCGCGGTCAGTTTTCGACGTATTCGCGAAGTCGCGGTCGGCGTAGTACCCGGCACGCGACTCGACCCGGTAGCCCGCATCGTTCTTTTTCAGGCGCACCTGGATGCGACGAAAGCGTCCATCCTGGTTCTTGTTGCTACTGCTGTAGCCGAGCAGGTAGTAGGCGGACATGTCGCGCTGCACCCTTGCGAAGGCGTCGCCGAAGTTGTTGGTATCGGTGAACGCCCGCCCGCCGGTATCGGCCGCCAGTGACACCAGCGTGTCTTGCGACGCGGCCAGCTGGGAGAACTGCCGCGACATCCCGCGGCCGCTGAACATCGCCTGGCCACGGCCGCTCGCCTGCCGCGCGTCGCCGCCCGGCACTACGGCCTGCAGTCCGCGTGTGTCGATCGGATAGATCGAGACATTCGCGCGCACTGCTGCGTTGATGGCCGACCGCAGTTCCACCTGATTGTCCTGCCCGCTTCGCTGCATTCCGGCGCTGAAGTAGACGATGGCCTTCTTCTGTTCGATGAGCGTCAGTGATTCGGCCAGCGTCCGCAGCGCACGCAGCCGCAGGTCGTTGTTGAACATCTCGAGCTCGGCCGCTTCCGCATCGGCGGCGGTCTCTTCGGTGGCAGCCGCCGCAGCCTCATCTGTCGCAGCTGTTGCGGCGGTCGGCGGCGGTGTCTCGGTGCCGTCTGAGTACGAGAGCTGATTGAGCGCGGCCGAGACTTTGTCCCGGTCCGCGGTGAAGTCGGTCAACACCGTCAGGATGCTGCCGACCGTGGCCACGGCCACCAGGTCGGACGTGCTCATCTGCTCCGCCACGTACTTGCGAGCCGAATCGACAGAACGCTGCACGTCCTCGGGTTGCATGGAGCTGGTGTCGAACAGCAGGATCACCATCCTGCGGCCCGCCAGGTCCTCGGAACGCATGGGCCCGGCCGCCGGCGTCACTTCTGCGACCGACGCCACCGGTCGCGCGCCGCTCGCCGTGGCCGCCAGCGCCTTTTCGGCGACACCCGCCAGCAGATCGACCGAGACCACCGCGGACGGCGCGTCTTTGATCTCTTCAAATGCGAACGTCCGCACGTCCTGCGCCCGGCCGTCCTCGATCAACTCGAAGTCAGCGGCCGTCAACCCGCGCACCGCCCTGCCGTCCCGGTCACGCACGATGACGTCCACCGACACGATTGAGAGATTCGCGCGGAACACCGGGGGCTTCGCCTGTTGCTGGGCCGCGGGGCTGGGCGACAGCAGCGCGACGAGGCCCACGACAACGAGAATTCGGAGCGCGGCCTGGTTCTCAAGGCCGCGGGTGCAGAAGTTGGTCATCATCGTCGTTGCCTGCTTAGAACCGGAAGCGCACATTGAAGGTCATCGAGCGCATGGGCCGCACCGACGTAATCTGCCCGAACGACGGTGAATTGATGCTGGTATTCACGCCGCTGTAATTGACAGTGTTCAGCAGGTTGTTGGCATTGAGCTGGAGGCTCATCACACGGTTGCCTCCCAGACGAAGGTCGCGCGAGAATTGCGCATTGAGGAGCCGGCTTCCTGGTCCGATGACCAGGTTGCGTGACGAGTTGCCGTAGGTGCCGGCGTCGGGAATCGAAAACGCCGACGTATTGAAGAACTGGTCGATGGTTGGGTTCGAGATGCGGATGCTCGACCCGTCGTAGTTCGCCCTGAGCGTTCCACCCGCGCCACCAGCGACACTGCTCGCGGCTCCGGTCACCCTCACCGTGAGCGGCGTGCCCGACTGCAGGGTGAAGTTCGTGGTGAACCGCCAGCCGCCCAGGATGGATCCCCAGACGCCGCCATTGGTGAAGAACCGCCGCCCGACACCAAACGGCAAATCCACATTGAGGTTGGCGTTCAGTTGATGCCGGCGGTCGAAACTCGACAGCCCCCATTCCGCCTGCAGGTCTTTGTCGTTCTGCGCCACCACCGTGCCGCCCCCACCCATCGACGATGCGTTGTCGCGTGAGCGGGCCAGGGTGTAGGACACCCCGCCGCCGATGCCGCGCACGGGACGGCGCGTCAGCCTGAACTCAGCGGCGTGCAGTCGCGACGACCCATCGGAACTCTGCCACTCAAACGGTTGCACATCAGCGAGCAGCAGTCCGCTCGGGCCGCGATTGGGCGCGCGCACGATATCCAGGTCAGAGCCACGAATGTGGGTGTAACTGGCGCCCAGGTTCCAGACCTGCGTCAGGTCTCGGGAGATGTCGGCGTTCCAGGTCTGCACCATGCCGAGCACGTAGTTGAGGTCCACGCCGTAGTCATTGGTGACCTGGTCGGGAGTGGCCGTGGCGAGCGGGTCCGTGATCGATAGCGGATTTGCGAGGTCACCGATCGCTGTATTGGTCGTAGCAAACGGCGGTTGGTTAACCATCTGCCTCGCCATCGACGAGTAGGACCCGGCGTTGTAGGTGATGCCATATCCCCCGCGCACAATGGTGCCCGGCGCCACGCGCCAGGCGAATCCCACGCGCGGCGCGATGTTGTTGGCGTCAGTGCGAATCAAGCCGTCGGGGTACGACCCGGAGTACACACCCTGCTGTCCCGAGATCACCGGCCTCACGGCCGTAAACCCCGGGGCGGCGTCGAGATTCACCATGCGTCCGTTGGTCTCGACAAACGGCAGGATCAGCTCATACCGCAATCCGAGGTTCAGTGTGAGGTTCGCGGCCTTCCGCCAGTCGTCCTGCACATAGAGACTGAATGAGCGGCCCCGCAGGCTCACCTCGCCGAGACCGTAGTTCACGGTCGCTTGCTGCGGCATCCCGAGCAGGAAATCGGCGAAATCGTACCCGCCGCCTCTCACCTGAGCCGAGCCGCTGGAGTACAGGCCTGAAAACGTGAACGCCCCCTGCGCGTTGGCGTCTGATTGACTCTTGGCCAGGTCCTGCCGGAAGTCTCCACCCATCCGCAGGGTGTGCTGCTGGAATGGCTTCGTCCACCCGTAACCCAATGACCAGCGCGTATCGCGACGTGTGCTCGGCGTGGTGTCACGCACACTTGAAAATGTCGAGAACGAGAGTGACGGCACACCCCAGCTGATCGGATCGGTGGCCACACCCCCGATGCCGGCATTGCCGGCCACGTCTTCGACGAACGCAAAGTTATTGGCAGTCGAAGAGGAGGTGCGCGAGTAGTTCAGCGTGATCACGTGCTGGACGCGGTTCTTCGAGATGTTGACCGTGATGGGCACCGCGAGGGACGAACCACTGCTGGTGCCGCCGAGCTCGGGCAACACGTTGGCCTGCTCGCTCCTGTTGCCGCGGTACTGCACCTGCGCCGTCATGTTGACCGACAGCCCCTGGTTCCCTCGGCCTGCGGCCCCGCCAACTCGACCACCGCCACCTCCGCCGCGCCCGCCACCGGCACCACGACCGGCGGCCTGCGTGAAGTTGTGCGTGAGCCGCAGTGTGACGTTGTTCGCCGACGAATCGCGCGTGGTCACGTAGTGGAAATTGCGACTGGTGCCGTCCAGGTTCGGCACCGGGAGGAACCGCATCAGCGCAAGTGACGCCTGGTTCAGCTGTCCCTGCGGAATCTGATTACCCGCAAAGGGCCGGCCGGTTGAAGGATCGATGAGCGCGCCGCTCAGCGCAGAAAAATTACCCGCGCGCTGCGCCAGCGTGGGCACGGTGGCGTACTGATCGAAGAGATTGGCGCCGCGATTGCCGCCATAGGTCAACGCGAAGGTGGTCCGGCGCGTCCCGTTATAGACGCCCGGGATGATCAACGGGCCGCCCAGCGTCATGCCAAAGTTCTGCCGACTGTAGGGGTTCGTAATCGCGGGGGTATCCGATCGCAGTTGATACGGCGCCGTGTCGAGCGCCGACCCGCTGTAGCTGTAGTTGGCCGTCGCCTGGAACAGACTCTGGCCCCGCCCGCCGCGGCCGCCGATCTGGAAGTCTCCCGCGCCGCCGCCTCGACCGCCCGGCCCTCCGGCGCCGCCTCGTCCGGCTGGCCTCTGCCCCGGCTCCGCGCCGGGTGCAAACGTGCCGGTGGCGGGATCGAATTCACCGCGGGTGATCGCGCCCAGGCGGTCACCCATCATCCCGCGGTCGATGCTCGCCATCTGGCCGTTGATGGCCACCGCTTCATTCGAGAGTTCGGTGGAAAACCCGGGCGGCAGCAGGGCCATCGCGGCCTGCTCGGCCTGCCGGTCGGGCGCTGCCACTTGCAGTGCCGCCGCAGCCGACTGGTCTGCCTGCACATTCAACGTGGCAAAGCGCTGGCCGGCGCCGGCGGCCGGGGCCGCGGGGGCCGCCGGGGCCGCCGGCCGCGGGGCCACCACTGCGTTCGGCACCCGCGACGCGAGCACCAGCGCAAAATCCGTCTTCGATTGGCATGGCGGCTCGCCGAGGACCACCACCTGTTCACCCTTCGCGAAGGCTGTCATCTCCACGGCGATGCGATACTCAGCCCCCGGGGGAACCGACAATTTGTAGGAGCCATCCACGGCCGTCGAGGTGGCGGCCACCAGCCGTTCGCCGGCCCGCACGGTCACTGAAACGCCCGGCAGCGGCGTGACGCCGGCCAGCACCCTGCCGGTCACGGCGCACGTCGGCGGCGCCTGCTGGGCGCCCAGGGGCGGCATCGACGGCCATGCCAGAACGGCAGTCAGCGCGGCAAGCCCGCCGACAAAGAAACGCCAGGTCCCCAACGAAGCCGGTCTGGTCATTGTGCTCTGGTATACGACCCGCCTTCGCACCCGTTCACAGAATTGCCTTTGATCTGCCACACTCGTTAGACAGCCAATGTCCGTCGTTTCTTCCCCGCTCGACCTGCTCCACCAATATTTCGGTCACCCGGCGCTCCGGCCGCCGCAAGTGCCCATTGTCGAGGCGGCCATGATCGGGGCTGACGTGCTTGCCGTGATGCCCACGGGCTCGGGCAAATCGTTGTGCTTCCAACTGCCGGCCGTGGCATTGCCGGGCCTGACCCTGGTCGTATCGCCCCTGATTTCGCTCATGAAAGACCAGGTCGATGAGCTGGTGCGACGGGGTATCGGCGCAGCGGCGCTGCATTCGGGCCAGACGGCTGACGAACGGCGCGACGTCCTTCGCCGGGCGCACGGAGGCGCTCTGCGCCTCCTCTACGTCGCTCCTGAACGTTTTGCGTCCGACTACTTCACCTCGGCCCTGCACGACTGGCCGGTGTCACGGTTCGTGGTGGACGAAGCGCACTGCGTCTCGGAGTGGGGCCATGACTTCCGGCCCGACTACCGGCGTCTGGCCGACGCCGCCGACGCCTGCCACCGGAGCGACAATGGGCCCGGACGGCCGCCGGTGCTCGCCTTCACGGCCACCGCCACTCCGGAAGTGCGAGACGACATCGTGTCGCTCCTCGGCATGCGCCAACCACAGGTGTTTGTCTCAGGCTTCGACCGGCCAAACATCGAACTTGGCGTCAGGCCCGTCAGTGGCGATCGAGAGAAGCGCGCATTGTTGCCCGAGCTGATTGGCAAGAGCCGATCGCTCGTGTACGCCTCCACCCGCAAGAGCGCCGAAGACGCATCCGAGACGCTGGTCGATGCGGGCATTGCGGCGGCGGCATATCACGCGGGCCTGAGCGACACCGAACGCACGCGCGTGCAGGACGCGTTTGCCGCAGGCACATTGCAGGTGGTGTGCGCCACCAACGCCTTCGGCATGGGCATCGACCGGCCCGACCTCGAGGTGGTGGTCCACAAGGAACTGCCCGCGTCGGTGGAGGCCTACTACCAGGAAGTGGGCCGCGTCGGCCGCGATGGTCGTCCAGCCGTGGCCACGCTCCTGTGGAACTACGTGGACGTAAAGACGCGTGAGTTCCTCATCGATAAACGCGACGAAGAAGGAGGACGCGGCGACGTGGAACCCGATCCGGGTGACCAGGACCGTCGGCGCAGACTCGAACACCTGAAGCTCAAACGCATGGTGGCCTACGCCGACGGCACCGGGTGCCTGCGCATGACCATCCTTCGATACTTCGGCGACCCCGATGCGGGCGCCGATTGCCAGTCGTGTGGCAACTGCCTGCGACGCGCGGCGCTTACCGAGGCTCAGTTGCTGTTCGTGCGCAAGATTCTCTCGGGCGTAGCCCGAGGCGGCGAACGCTGGGGCCGGCGAAACATCGCCGCCATGCTCGTCGGCCAGGCCGAAGAACTGCCCGAAGCCCTCGCCTCCCTCTCCACCTCCGGGCTTCTCAAGGATCACGACTCGAAGCTTATCGAAAAGTGGATCGATGCGCTGGTTGGCGCCGGCGCACTGTCGAGTTCGCCGGATATCTACCGCACGTTGCGACTGACCGCCGTCGGCCGTGACGTGATGGCTGGACGGCAGACGACGATCACGCTGCTTGTGCCGACCGTTCGCGTCAAGGCGGCGGGAGGCGGCAAGAAGAAGAAAGCAGCCAAGGCGGGTCGATCGCCGAAGCGCGGAGTACCTGCGACGGCCTTGGCGCCGGTCGCGAAGTCTGCCGAGCCAGATGAAGCGATGCTGAACGCCCTCCGGGCGTGGCGTCGTGATGAGGCGCGCACCCGCGCGGTGCCCGCGTATGTCGTGCTCCACGACAAGACAATTGACGCGATCGCCCACGAGCGCCCTCGGTCGCTGGCTGACCTGGGAGAGATCTCAGGAATCGGCCCCGCGAAGCTCGCCGCCTACGGAGAAGCGATACTCAGGGTCCTGACGGGCGCCGGGGTCCCGGAGTCCAGGAGTCACGGGGTCAGCTGAAAAAGACGTCGGCTGTCTTTTCGCTTGCCGCCGCCAAGAGACACCCGACGTCTGTTTCTACGACAGCGCGATCTTGAAGACAACCTTGAGCACTGACACAGGACCGCTGATCGCCATGCCGGGCATGTGACCGTCTTCGGGCCACAACAACACAAAGTCTCCTGGGCGCAGCGTGACCTCGTCGCCGTCGCCGGTCAACCAAAGCAGGTCTCTGGCCTGGTCATAGGGTTCGGCGACCAGAGTGTGAAGCGGCGCCACACCAATGTGCTCTTCTCCGCTCACGACCATCTGCAGATCGACATGGGTGCGATGCGCCTCCCATCGTCCCTCACCCGGCCCCTTGGTCGCGTACCTCTGCACGAGCGCCCGTACATCATCTCCGCCAATGGGATAGGTCCCGTCAGCCATCGCCGTGAAGTCCGTCGCAAGGGCGTAATCGAATGCCCGCGCAAACCGCGGCCCAAGGCACCGATACCGTTCGTGGAGTGCGAGAAGATCCTTGACCATGGCGCGCATGCTACCAGAGAGAAGGTAGAATCTCGACGCCATGTCGGCTTCGATCTTTGATGAACTCGTCGGCCAGCTCGACGCGCTCCTCGCCGGCGCGATGCGCCCCGAGTACGCCGACCACCTAGCCTCCTCGTCGGCCACGATGGGCGACGCCCTCGGTCACCTTCGGCTGGCCATGCGCACCCACACCTGGAGCGGTGCGGGGCAGCGAGCGTCAATGGCTCGATCAATCACCTCGTGCGACCAGCGTACACGGGCCGAAGGGTTTCACGCACTACACGACTGGGACGGCATCGCGGATCACGTCAATCCCGAAATCATTCCTGTTGACGTGCTGGACTTCGTGCGCCGCGTGCGCGGTGAAGGTCCGCCCGACTCGGCCACCCTGTCGCTCCTGGTCGACTACTACTTCTTCCATGTCTTGTCCCTGCTCGCGTTGCGCGTGTGGGACACCGACAGTCCCGACGATGCGCTGGGCCGGGTCGAGGCGCTCGTGGATCACCTGCAGGGGCGATACGGCAGCGGCCAGCCCTTCGTCGCCGACCCTGAAACCCTGCTGCTGATTGCGACGTCGCACTACGAGCCAGACGAACGGGGCTACGAATCCCTGCTCCGTCAGGTGCACGATCTCTCCCCAGAGCGGCAGCTCGCCGTGGCGCTTGGCCACGCCGCGAGCATGGGCGCGCACCTCCGGTTCGGGTTTCACGCCACCTACGCACGCAGCGCCGAAGCGATGCGGGATGACAACGTCGCCGATTATCCCTGGCTGCACTACGCCGCGGATCTGGTCCTTCGGGAATACGAGCGGCAGGCCAGCGGAGGCACCAGTGGTCCCGCCGAGGAAGTCGTCGTAGAGGCGCTCTTTGGCAGCCTGACCGCCGATACGTCTTCGTTGCTCGACTTGAGTTCCTTCAGCGTCCGCCTTGGCGCAGTGGCCGGCCGCCTGCGCCCGGCCTTTGCCGCGCTCGACCCGCTCGAGGCTGAATACTCGCCACTCTCCCTGTTCTTCAATTTCTCGCACAACGTCCTGAAGGGCATGTTGATCGACGCCATGCTACGCGGCGACGCATGGACGGTGTCGTTTAACGACCTGCTGACTGTCTCGGTCGGAGGTGGCAGCCCGCTCGGGTCACGCGCTGCACTGGCAGACACCCTGATGGGGTATGCCCGCCGCCATCCTCAGCGAATCCGCGGCGAATTGATGCCGGTCATCGTGTACGACCCGGCGGCCGGCCGCCTCGTGCACCACGCCACGATGACACGCCTCGAGGCCGCCCTCGCGTTATGATGAGCCGTCCCAACTGGAGGTTTCGATGCGACGACGATTGAGCGGGCGCTACAGGCAGATGGCTTTGATGGTGTGCCTGGGCACGCTGGTGCTCGCGGTTGCGACGCGTGCGCAGCAGGCGCCCGCGCCGGCGGCCACGCTGGTACCAGTTGCCGCCAGTTCCCTGCTGCTGCATCCCGACCTGTATCTCGGCAGAACAGTCTCGGTCTTCGGCACCGTGGAGCAGAACCTCTCGGCCACCACGTTCTCAATGGATCAGGACGCGAAGAAACCCGCGATGAGTGACCTGCTCATTGTCGCGCCAACACTGAACGCCCAGCCAAAGGCCGGCACCTACATGACGGTGGTCGGCGTGGCGATGCGATTCGACCAGGCAGACATTCAGAAGCGCGGCCGAAACTACACGCTGGACCTGGCGCCGAATGTCAGCGAAAGATATCGCGGGCAGATCATGGTGTTCGCCACGTCAGTGGTCGATCCGGGCATGGTCGACCTGGCCAAGGTGCTGCCAACGCCCATGACGCCAGAAGAGGGCGCGTTCGACAAGGTCATGAAGCAGGTCAACCCGACCAACGCCGAATTGCGCAAGGGCGTCGAAGGCTCCGACAAGGCGATGACCACCGCCCAGGCGCTGACGCTGCGGAAACTGTTCGGCGAGACGAAGACATTTTTCGAGAAGCGCGGCACGGCCGACGCGGTAGCCTGGGCCAGCGAAGGCGTGGAGCTCATGGCCGCCATCGAAAAGGCTGCGTCCGCCGGCAACTGGACCGGCGCGCAGGAGTCAGTTGCCAAAGTGACCCCGCTCTGCCAGCAGTGCCATGCGGCACACCGCGAGAGACAAGACGACGGGACGTTCAGAGTAAAGAAGTAAGTCCACCTGATTTAGGTCGTCGGTGCACTCGGGCTTGTAAACCAGCCCGAGCTACGTACATTCAGCAGAAGCCCAGGCGCTGTCAGGCGCCGGCTCCGCGAACTCTGGACTCTGGACTCAGGACCCTAGCAGCTCTGGCACCTGTTGTTGTTCTTGGCGCCCATCTTCTCGAGGAGCGCGATGGTCTCGGGGAGCGGTGAGATGCGCGACACGGGACCGTTCGCCATGTCCACGGTGGTTTGACCACGGCGGCTCACGGCCTTGGGGTCGCCACCCTTTGAGACCAGATATAGAATCAACTCGTTGTCGCCGCGCGCCGCGGCATGGTGCATCGCGGTATAGCCGTCGTTGTCGCGGCTGTTCACATCCGCCCCGAGTTCCTCCACCAGGTACTTGACCGTCGCCAACCAGGCATCGGGGGCATGGCGGTGGGCATTACCGGCGAAACCTTCGCCGTACTCGGAGCCAGCGGCCGCATGAAGGGGGAACACGCCAGGGCCACCGCGCGGAACCGCGGGGACGCCGGACGGGTCAAGGGCGGGGGTTGCGGGTGCTGGTCCTGCGCCGTCGGGAGCAGCGCCACCACCACCACGACCGAAGGCGCCGAAGCCGCGGCCAGTCACGGCCACGTAGGTCGGGATGTTCGGGTCTGCGCCGTTTTTGACCAGAAAGCGCATCGCGTCAACGTCGGTGCCGTATGTGGCGCGCCAGAACGCCGTGGCGCCTGCCGAATTGGACAGGCCGCAGTTCGCGTTGCCGCAGTCGGTGTAGACCATGTACCAGGGATGTACGCGAATCCGCGCGTTCACGTCGGCGCCTTTGTCGAGCAGCGCCTGCATGACTGTGAGGTAGTCGGCCTTCTGCGCGTCCATCTCCTGCGGTTGCGGGAACCGCGTGCGCGGCTGCCAGCGAGCGTTGATGGTGGCCCACAGCGGCGTCACGCCATGACTGTCAGATGAGAAGTTCACGTCGGCGCCACGGCGAATGAGTTCCATGGCCACGTCGAACTGGCCGTTGATCAGCGCGACGAGCAGTGGGGTGTGGCCGTCACCGGTTTTTTCATCCCTGAGCGCCCCGGCGTCCAGCAGCGCAATGCTCGTGGCCAGATACCCCTGGCGCACCGCGTGATGAAGTGCGGACAACCCGCCCTTGGCCGAGATGTTGGGGAGCGGTGTCTCCTGGTTCCCCGCCGTCACCGGTGCCGTCGCATCCGGCCCACCAAACCCAGTGGCACCCGCTCCTGGGGCCGCGCCACCGCGTCCGCCGCGGCCACCTGCCGCACCGCCGGCGGCCGAGGGTTCGGGCAACTTGCCGCTGACATAAAACTCGCGGGCCGCTTCGATGGAGCCCTGCATCTGGCTGGGTGTGGGCTCCGCACCGCGGGCCACGACGCTCGCGAGCACCTGCCGCTGCAGCGTCTGTGCCTGGCGCGACTGGACGCCGAACACGGTCATGTCGATGGCCGTCGTCTTGACGTTCACATCGGCGCCCCGGGCAATCAGGAACCGCACGGCATCAAGGCGGTCGGCCGATGCCGCAAAGATCAGCGGAGTCTGTTCCCACTCCGACTCTCTGGCGTTGATCTCGGCGCCTTTGTCGAGCAGAAGCGTCATCACGGCGGTGTTGCCGGAGGCGGCCGCCAGGTGCAGCGGCGTCACACCGCCGGTAGACGTCTTCACCGAAACAGGCGCCTGCGCCTTCAGCAGGGCTTCCACAGCCGCGGGACTTCCGGCGCGCGCCGCCAGATGCAGCGGCGTGTACTGTCCGATGCGGGTCACGACCGACACGCTGGCGCCGGCGAAGACCAGCATCGACACCATTGCTTCGTCGCCACGGTCGGCGGCCCAATGCAACGCGGTCATACCGTCGCCATGGGGCGCGTTGACGTCCGCGCCCTGCGCCAGCAACGTGCGGAGCGCCGACGCGTCGGCACGACGCGCGGCGTCGGCCACCGGGGTCGCCTGTGCTGTCACCGTGGCGACCGCAGCCGCGGCCAGGCACACCGCAACCATCAGGGAAGCACTCAAGCGGCGCTTGTGAGACATCACAACTCCTCCTTTAATTTCTCAGCCTTGAGGAGCAGGCCGAGCTACGTACGTTGCGGTCTTCTGACGCCGCGGTCTTCTTACGTTAGTGAAAACGGTGCGGTGCTGTCGCCGAAGCTGGTCGCGTCCATGCCCAGGCCCTGCATCAGCGTGAGCATGACGTTGGCCATCGGCGTACCGTCTTCAGCCTTGTGGTGCACGCCGCCCTTGAGCTGGCCGTTGCCATGCCCAAACAACACGAGCGGGCACCGCCGGTGATTGTGAACGTTGGGGTCAGCCATCGGCGAACCCCAGACAATCAGCGTCTTATCCAGGAGGTTGCTGTCGCCCTCGACGGTGTTCTTCATGCGGTCGAGGAGGTAGGCCATCTGGCTGACGCGGTACTTACAAATCTTATTGAACTCCAACACGCGCGCCTCGGTGTTGCCGTGGTGCGACGCCGGATGGAAGGGCTGCGTGGACCCGCTTTCCGGAAACACGCGATTCTGCGCGTCGCGGCCGGTCTTGAACGCAATCACGCGCGTCATGTCGGTCTCGAGCGCCAGCACCTGCAAGTCGAACATCAGCTTCATGTGTTCAGAGAACGAGTCGGGCACACCCGCCGGTGCGTCTGGCAATTCGCGCGTTTCACCGCTCGTGTTGTGCGCCTCCACCATGCGGATGCGACGCTCGATTTCGCTGATGTGCTCCATGTAACGATCGAGACGCTGGC
Organism: Acidobacteriota bacterium; assembly: GCA_005799825.1. Classification (GTDB taxonomy): domain Bacteria; phylum Acidobacteriota; class Vicinamibacteria; order Vicinamibacterales; family SCN-69-37; genus SYFT01. Next base: position 32,218 of record SYFT01000011.1, read on the forward strand.
GGTCGGCCGATCCCAATGTCGCTCGCATCGACGAGACTTCACCGTGCACCCAGTCGAGAATGCTGCGACGGGTCAGCCGCCGTTCGGCGCGGGCCGCCGCAGTGCCGCCCGATCCAAACAACATGTCGAATGCTACGCGCGGATCGCGAATCATCGGCAGCGGCTCGTTCGGCGAAGCCCAGCTGATCGAGTCGGTGTACGCGCACGAATAGTTGTAGGTGCAGCCACCGGCCTGATCGAGGTTCTCGATACAGAACTGCATCGACGGCATCGGGGTGGTCTGGCCGAACTTCTTGGCGTACAGCTGATCGAGCGACGTGCCAGCCCAGATATCCGAGCCCTGCGTCTGCTTCGGGTGCGACTGGGTCAGGAACACCGCGCTCGATCGGAAGTGGTCACCGCCGATTTCCGGCGCGTTGAACGCCTCGGCCATCCGCACGTCGGTGTTGGAGACGATGGTGGTGTAGTCGCGGAAGGCGTCGAGCGTGCTGAGCGGATTGTCGGGCACGAGCGTGTAGTCGCGTCCCACCTTCTCAGGCGCAAAGAGGAATTTGCCGGCGCCGAGGCCGTTACATCCGGCCAAGCCGTGCACCTCCTCGATACAGACCAGGCGCGTGTGGGTCGGCGCTGCGGCGCGCGCGGCGGCACCCCAACCAACCGGCACCATCGCGTCGAGGAACGGGAGGGCCACGGTGGCGCCAGCGCTCCTCAGGAACGTGCGCCGAGCCATGTGTTTACCGGTGAGATACGACATCGCTGTGACTCCTCGAAAAGCTATCTACGACTCGTCCGACCCTACTGCTTACGCCCGGCGGCCGTGTCGGGCACGGCCTCGGCCTTGCTCATTCGAAACGCATCACTCTTGACCACGCCCAAAATCAGCGACGACACCGGGTATTCGGCCGTCTCGGCGCTCCGCGTGATGGCCCGAATCACGGGCTGGTCGTAGTATTCGGCCCGGCGTCCCAAGGCAAACGCCAGCAGGTTCTCTGTCAGCATCCGCACCAGAGGGACCGGGCGCTTGAGCAGGACGGCCGATAACTGCGCAGGCGTCGACACCGGCGTGCCGTCATAGAAGTCGCCGCGGGTGTCCAGGGGGCTGCCGTTCTCGCGCACGCGCCAACGCCCAGTCACATCAAAGTTGTCCAGCGCCAACCCGATGGGGTCCATAAACAGGTGGCAGGAGCGGCACTGTGGATCGACGCGGTGCATCTCCATCCGATCACGGGTCGTGACGGCCTTGCCGTCCTTCGACTCCGCGGTGTTCTCAAGGGGCGGCACGTTGGCGGGTGCGGGTGGCGGTGGTGTGCCCAGCAGCACTTCCATCACCCACTTACCGCGCAACACGGGAGACGTGCGGTTGGCCAGCGACGTCTGCACCAGCACACTGCCCTGCCCGAGCACGCCACGCCTCGTATCGTCGGGATACTCCACGCGCCGGAACTGGTTGCCCGCCACGCCGGCGATCCCGTAATGGCGCGCCAGGCGCTCGTTCATGAACGAGTAGTTGGCACGGTACAGGTCGAGCGCGCTCGCATCGCGGCGCACCAGATCATTAAAAAACGTGATGGTCTCGGTGCGCATCGCATCAGCGACATGGTCATCAAAATTCGGGAAGAAGTTCGGGTCCGGGTGCACCTTGTTGACGTCCTGCAGGCGCAACCACTGCGCCGCGAAGCGTTCCCCGAGCGCCTTAGAGCGCGGGTCGGCCAGCATCTGCCGCGCGACCTTATCCACACCCGCCGGCGTGGCCAACAGACCTTTGCCTGCTGTGGCCAGCAGTGCCTCGTCAGGCGGCGTGCCCCAGAGGAAAAAAGACAGGCGCGACGCCAGTTCGTAGTCGCCGATACGGTAGATCTCACCCGCCTTCACCCGGTCGGGCTGCCGCTCGAGTCGGAAAATGAAATGTGGGCTCGCGAGCAACGCCTCAAGCGTCGTCCTCACGCCACCTTCGAAGCCACCCGCGACGCGGCCGACGTCGTAGAACTGCATCACCGCGTCCACTTCGCGGTCGGCCAGAGGCCGGCGGTACGCCGACGCGCCCAGGCGAGCCAGGATGGCGCGCGCGCAGGGCTTTTCGTCGGCCTGACTGGTGGGCCGGCACGAAAATACCTTGCGGCGACTTGGCGACTCCGAGAGTCCGGTCACCTTCACGGGCCCGCGAATCACGAGATCGCGCACGTGCGGCAGGGTCGTGATGCCTGCACCGCCTGAACCGCCGCCGGCAAACGACCAGTCGTGCGGGCGAATCAAATCCTCATACGGGCCATCCGTGCGGCGAACGAAGGCCGCGGCCACCGTCTGCTGGCCGGCTTTCACCATGATCGGGTCGGTGGCCATCGGCACGCCGCCTCGGCCGTCCGCGGATCCGGCCTGTTGCGTCTCGTACATGACGAGCGCGGCGCGTGCACCGTTGATCGAGATATCGATATCTTCGAACCGGCTGTTATTGCCGCTGGTCATGTTCACTTCGAAGACATACTCGCCGTCGGCCGGAAAGACGTGGCGCACCACCAAGCCGCCACGAGTGCCAAACGGCGCACCCTCGACGTGATCCCAGGGGTGCTGCGAGGCATAACTCGTGTTGGCGTAGGTGCGGTCGAGTTTGGTGGCCTGGCGATCACCCACCGCCATGCGGCTGATGTCGCTCGCCGCGTTCAGGAAGGCCTCAAGGAGTGTGGCCGACAACATCTGCTCATCGGCGATGTTGTCGAAGTTCGCACTCATCGAGTCGGGCGGCAGCCACTGGCCGGCATCAACATCCAGGTCGAGCAGTTCGCGAATTGACCTGGCGTACTCCGCCCGATTTAATCGTGGGAATGTTCGCGATCCGGGATTCGGCCGCGCAAGCGCGCCGGCGTCAAGTCGCGTCTCGAGCGCACCAATCAGTCCGGCAAGGCTCGCCGCGTCGGGTGGCGGTGTCCCCGGCGGCGGCATCATGCCCGCGCGCAGCTTGCGCACCATGCGTTCAGCCATGGCTGCGTTTGCGTCGGTGGCCGCCACCTTGAATGATTCAAACGACAGGCCTGCCGGTTTTGTCACGTCGTTATGACAGTCGACGCAGTAGTCCTGGATGACTTCGTCGGGACTTGCAGGCACCCGCACATCCGGTCGCGACGCATGCGCGCTCATCGTCAGCCGCATGCCGTCGGCCGCCGACAACGCGGCGGTGCGTCCACCTGATGGATGATCCGCGTTCGCGATCACGATCGCGCCGCACACCGCCGTGCACACCGCTGTCAATCTGACTGCCGTCATAGGCATACTGCGCATGTCATTTCGAGGCCGTAAAACTCTAGAGTCGTCGAATTATAACACTGAAAGTCGGCCTCTGAAGCGCGCCGGTGCACCCCGATTTCCCCTACAATAGGCACGTTTTCCCAACGAGTTTCGGAGGTTCCGCTGTGAGAAAGTCGGCCCTGCTGTTGTGTGTGCTCCTCTCGCTGATATCGGCCCCAAGCCTCGGGGTGCTAGCGCAGAGGCCGGAGGGGCTGCCCGCAACTGCTGCGGCCAGCCGCGCACCTGACACCGTCTTCCTTGAGGACCTCACCTGGGCCGAGGTACGCGACCTGGTCAAGGCCGGCACCACGACCGTGATTATCGGAACGGCCGGCACCGAACAAAAGGGGCCCCACATGGTGGACGGCGAGCACAAGTTCGTCATGCAGTTCGCCGCCGACAAGATCGCCCGGGCTGTGGGCCGCACGCTGGTCGCGCCGGTCGTGACCTACGTCCCGGAGGGCAGTTGGGAAAGCCTCGGCGGGCACATGGGCAAGCCCGGCACCATCACCCTGCCGGAAGATCGATTCATCGAGTTGCTGGTCAGCGCGGGACGCAGCCTGAAGGCCGGCGGGTTCACCACCGTTCTGTTCCTCGGCGAGTCAGGCGGCAACCGCAGTGGCATGCGGTCCGCCGCCACGCGCCTCAACGAATTGTGGAAGGACGCGGCTCGCGCCTTCTGGATTGACGACTACTACACGAAGTCACACGCCGACCAGAACAGACACATCACCGACACGATGGGTATTCCCGCCGATCAGATTGGCGGCCATGCGAACCTGCTCGACACGTCTGAGATGTTGTTCGTGGATCCGAAACATGTGCGCCGTAACAAGATCGCGCCGGGCGGCGGTTACCCGAATTCCGGAGTGAGTGGTGACCCTACACGATCGAGCGCGGCCCTGGGCAAGATCTTCATCCAGATGAAGATCGACACTGCCGTCGCGCAAATCAAGGGCCTGCTAGCCGGCACGCTCCAGCCAGCCGAACCACCGGCGGCGCGCGGCGGCCGGGGCGGCGCAGCCGCGACCGAGCCGGCGGGCCCCCGTCTACCGACGGCAAAGACAGCACCGGCGGGCATCTCACCGTCTCAGGCGCCCGACACCGTCTTCATTGATGAACTGACATGGGAGGAAACCCGCGACGCGATCAACGCCGGTAAGACCACGGTCATCATCCCAACCGGCGGCACTGAAAAGAACGGGTATCACATGGTGCTCGGCAAACATAACTATCTCGTCGCGCACTCCGCGAACCTGATGGCACGACGGCTCGGGAACACTCTGGTTGCGCCGCCGATTCAATATGTGCCCGAAGGCAATCCCGATCGAGTTCCGCCTGGTGCGATCTCGCTCCCCTCTCCCGCGTACGAGCAGTTGCTCGACGCGGCCGCGCGCAGCCTCAAGGCGCACGGCTTCACACACATCCTCTTTATCGGCGACAGCGGCGGGAATCAGGCGGGTATGACAGCGGTGGCAACCACGCTCACTGAAGAGTGGAAGGCAGAAAATATCCGCGTACTTTCGCTCACCGATTATTACGAGACGGGGCGCGAGCACTACCGCGCGTGGATGCTGGCCCAGTTCGGCTACACAGACGCCATCGTTGGCAGTCACGCCGGGATCAGTGACACCTCGCAGATGCTGCACGTGCGGCCCGAGGGCATTCGCAAGGAACTGTTGAAGCCGTGGGGCGGGGCCACCGATTCGGGCGTTTCGGGTGACCCGACAAAAGCCACGGCCGACATCGGCCGCCTGGGCATTGAGTTCAAGGTCAATGCCGCGATTGCCCAGTATCGCGCGGCGATCGCACCGGCGCGCACGGGCCGCGGCGCTGGAACGGGGCCGCGCTGACTGTGTTATCGTGCCCGCAAGTCCCCAGTAGTGGCATGTTCTGGCCGTTTGTACGCCGATCGCTTCTTGTGTCCGTTTTGACGGGCGTCCTCCTTGCGGCGCTGGTCACGACGTCGAATGTGAATGCGCAGGCGGCGCCGGCGGGAGCGAAAACGACCAAGGGACGCATCTACAGCGCGACGCAAGCCACGCGTGGTGAGCAGACCTACATGAGTACGTGCGTGTCCTGCCATCCACCCAGCACCTACAAGGGCGCAGTGTTCCTCAACTGGCAGGGAAGGACCCTCGGCGAACTGCTGGAGTTCCTGACAGAAAAAATGCCAAAGAATGAACCGGGCAGCCTCTCGCCCAAGGAATACGCGCAGGTAGTGGCGTACCTGCTGAAGCTGAACGGCATGCCTGCGGGCCGCCTGGATCTTCCTGCCGATCCTGCCGCACTGCGCGGCATCACCATCAACCTTCTTCCGGACAAGCTCACGCTCGTCCCATCACTCGTGACCGACCCGACCCGATAAGGACCCACACCATGGCACAACCGATTCGAATGACTCGCATGGCAGGCATGGCTCTGCTGGCGGCAGTGGCGCTTGGCGGCGCGCTCACAGCCTTCGACCAGGCCAGGGCCACCAGCCAGCCCACGCTCGTGCGCGGCAACGCGCCCGGCGAATGGCGGTACTGGGGCGCCGACGCGTGGAGCACCCGTTACTCGCCGCTCGATCAGATCAACGCGTCCAACTTCGAATCGCTCGAACAGGCCTGGCAGTGGAACGCCGGCTCGTTCAGCGCCGACGAGTACTACAGGACGACGCCGCTGTATGCGAATGAGCGGCTCTTCACTGTGGCCGGTACGCGCCGGGTGGCCACCGCGCTCAACCCTGAAAACGGCGAGACGTTGTGGATGTGGCGGCTCGACGAGGGTATTCGCTGGCAGAAGGCACCACGCCAGTTTGCCGGACGCGGACTCGCCTACTGGACCGATGGCGCTGCGGAACGCGTGGTGGTGGTGACGCCCGGATACCACATGGCGCTCATCGACGCGAAGACCGGCTTGCCCGATCCCAAGTTCGGCAAAAACGGTGTGGTCGATCTGATGGACGGCCTCGGATTCCCGCTCGTGCCTCTCGCAGTGGACGACAGCGGTCCGCTCGTGATCAGCGACGCGGCGCCGTATCGACAGGCCAGGCCGGGTGAAACGTGGGATGCCGATAAGGGCATCGGCGCCGACGGCACAGTCGGCATCGATCCGAAGCAGGGACAGATCGCCGCGAGCTCGCCGGCCATCCTGGTGGGCGACGTCATCATCGTGGGCAACTCATCGATTCACGGGTATTACCCGATCAAGTTGCACAACCTGCCGGGTTACATTCGCGGCTTCGACGTGCGCACCGGCAAACAACTCTGGAAGTTCAACCTGATTCCGCAGAAGGGCGAGTTCGGCGCCGAGACGTGGGAAAACGGGTCAGCGCCTGGCACGCCAGGCGTCGGCAAGAACGACGCATGGGCCACCTATTCAGCGGACCCAGAACTGGGACTGGTCTACATCCCGGTGGGTATGCCACTCAGCGATGAATACGGCGGCCATCGGCCCGGCGACAACCTCTTCGGTAACGCCCTTGTCGCGCTCGACGCGAAGACCGGCCAGCGCAAATGGCATTTTCAGATGGTCCACCACGACATCTGGGACTACGACACTCCGATGGCGCCGAACCTGATGGACATCACCGTGAACGGACGCCTCCGCAAGGTGGTGGCCCAGACAACCAAGCAGGGATGGGTCTACACGTTCGATCGGGCCACTGGCGAACCCATCTGGCCCATGCCGGAAACACCAGTGCTGCAGAGTGAAGTGCCCGGAGAAAAGACCGCGCGCACGCAGCCGATTCCCTCGAGGCCGGCGCCGTATTCGCAACAGGGACTGGAAGAGGATGACCTGATCGACTACACGCCCGAACTCAGGGCCGCCGCGCTGCAACTGGCGAAAAAGTGCCGGATGGGACCGTATTACATTCCGCCGTCGCTTGAGGATGGCAAGACGCCGAACGGGTTCGAGTGTTCGTGGTATTCACCGGGCGCGTCGGGCGGCGTCAACATCGACGGCGGCGCGGCGGTGGACCCCGAGACGGGTTTCCTCTACGTGGCCTCGCAATCGGGGATGAGCACGACCGAAGTGGCGAAGGATCCGTGCTCGGAGCACAGCTACACACAGGCGCCGCATAACAGTTGCGGCCAGATCGGCGCGGCGCCGCCGCCTCCGGGATACGTGGCGCCTCAGCGCGGTCGCGGTGCAGGTGCGCGTGCCGGCGGGGCCGGCGGTCGTGCAGGTGGTGGTGGCGGTGCCAGCTACACGACTGCGGCGCCTGGCACGACGACGATCGCGGGGATCTCGATCCTGAAGCCGCGAGAACTCGGCGGCGTGACCGCGTACAATATGAACACAGGAGACAAGGCGTGGTGGGTGGGCAACGGAGGCACGTTCACGCCCACGCCGCAGGTCTCGTCACCTGATGCGAAACTGTTCGAGGGCGTCAAGCTCCTGCCGCAGTCGAGCAGCAGCCAGCCGCAGGTGATCACCACCAAGACGCTGGTCATTTACGGCACCGGCCGCCGCGGCGGCCCGCCAACAGCAGACCCAGGCTTGTTCGCAGTGGATAAGATCACGGGCAAACAGGTGGGCATGTTGCCCATTCCGAGCAAGACCAGCGCCGTGCCGATGACCTTTATGCACAAAGGCCGTCAATACATTGTTTACGCGACAGGGTCGGCGGCGGCGGCGTCGCTCGTCGCCTGGAGGTTGCCAAGATAAGGGGACGGGTGTCGATCTGTGGAAAACTCCGAATGTGAAAACGACCCCAGGGGCCGTTTTCAAAGCTGGAGTTTTCCACAGATCGACACCCGTCCCCCTAATTGGCTAGTTTCCTGCGCTTCGCGTACCAATAGCCCCATGCGGCGAGCCAGATCACTATCGCCGCTCTGAGCGCGACAGAAATCGTTTCCCGCGCAGTAAATGGCCACCCGTGTTCGAACAGGATTTCTCCGCGCGCCATCATCCAATGCCACGCCTCGTGCGCGACGACCGCCGAGATTAGGATGCCGCCGATGCGTTCCGTAACAACGTAGCGGAACAGCAGAGAGACCGAGGGCACGATCAGCATCAGCGCTAGGACCTGGCCGATCTCCACGCCTACGTTGAAGGCCACGAGAGACGTGACGAAATGGCTGCCGCCAAACTGCAGCGTCTCTCGCAACGCAAACGAAAACCCGAACCCGTGAATCAGGCCAAAGGCGAAGGTCAGCGCCCAGCGGCGGTGCGTTCCGGAGACGCCGACGATATTCTCGAGCGCCATCCACACAATTGAGAGCGCGATCAGGGTTTCCACCAGCGGTGGAAACCACAGACCACTCGGCACAAACTCAAATGCCGCAGCGATGAGCGTGATCGAATGCGCCACCGTGAACGCGGTGGCCAGCAGCACGAGCGGCTTGAACGTACCTCGGCCTTGAGAACCAGGCCGAGCTACTTCCAGGACAGGCCGCGCTGCGTCCAGGACAGGCCGCGCTACGAACACCACGGGCACAACCAGGCACAGCAAAAAAAGCAGATGGTCCACGCCACCCAGGATGTGCTCGATACCAGAGACCACGAAACGTCGCGCCGCCTGGAACCAGCGCGGGTCCAGGTCCAGCTTGCCGGCATCGCCCGTGTACTCAAACATCCCGACGGCACCGCCTGGCGGAAGGAAGCGGACTACGCTCCGCGTCCTCACACCGAGCCTGGCAAAGTCGGTCTCGATCGCAAACCGTGAGGCGTCGGACCTCACAGGGAACTCGAGAAGCACATCGAGTTGCGCCTGAGTCCACAACAGCTGGGTGTCAACCGGGAGTGGCGGGCCTGTCACGTGCGCAAGGGCCTGCTCCCATGTGTCGAACGACCGATCGGATGGCAGCGAGACCTGCAGGGCGGCCATCACCGGCCTCCCCAGCGCCTGGCCTTCCTCCCACGCGCGCACACCATTCGCAATCCACAGTTCCGCCGCTATGCGAACGGCGCCCTGCGCGGCCGCCAGTTCCAGAAACCCAGGTTCCCGCGTTGGGAAGATCACATCCCGCATGGACTCCAGCGGTGCGCGCACGAGGAGCCGCAGCGTCTGCCCTTCCGGCTTCACGAGCACGCGCACCGTCACGTCAGCGGGAACTTCGTGAGCGAAGATGGTGTTCTGCCACGCGGCCCAGCTCGACGCCAGCAGTGCGCTGACGAGTCCGATGCGCCAGAGCGCCTGTTGATGGTCGCGCGAAACTCTCACGGGTGCAGCCGCCGGTAGTATACTGGCGCGCGATTTCATCCAAGTTCAGCCGAGTCACCTCCGACGGAGATCATTGATGGGTAAACAGCAATCCCCGGGCTTGAGAACCAGCCCGAGCTACGTGCGGCTCTCTCTGGCAGCCGCACTCGTTCTTGTTGGTTGGGCCGGCGCGCAGGGACTCGCACAGGCGCCGCTGCGGGCCGAAGCAGACCCCCTCTGGCCGCGACCGTTCCCCAATCACTGGATCCTTGGGTCGGTCACCGGTGTGGCCGTCGACAGCCGCGATCACGTCTGGGTGCTGCACCGTGGCCAGGCCTCGCTGAATGCGCGCACCGAAGCCTCGCTGACCGCCACGCCACCAGGCGCCGAGTACTGCTGCGCCGCCGCGCCTTTCGTACTGGAGTTCGACGCCGCCGGCTCGCTGGTGGGCCATTGGGGTGGCCCAGGTGCCGGGTATGACTGGCCGCTGAACCCGGGGGGAATCGCGGTGGATGCGGCCGGCAACGTCTGGCTGACGGCCGCTGGTCTGCCACCGGCTCCTGCCGGACGCGGAGGCCGAGGCGGGGGCGCTGCCGCCGCACCGCCACCTGAGGACGCCCACGTCCTCAAGTTCTCGCGCGAGGGCAAGTTCCTCATGCAGATCGGGAAGCCCGGCGATGTCGGCGCACCGGGTAGCCGCTCCGGACTGAAGCGCCCAGCCGCTGTCGAAGTGGATTCGCAGGCCAATGAAGTCTTCGTCGCCGATACCGGCAATCGCCGCGTGGTGGTATTTGATGCCACGACAGGCGCGTACAAGCGGCATTGGGGCGCGTACGGCACGCCACCCGACGCTACGGCGCCCCCGGCATACACCGCCGGCTCTGCGGCCGCGAAACAGTTCCGCGCAGTCTCCTGCCTCGCCCTTTCGCGTTCAGGCGAATTATTTGTGTGCGACCGCGAGAGCAACCGCATTCAGGTCTTCAAGAAAGACGGGACGTTCGTGCGTGAGGCCGTCGTCTCGCCCTCGACTCTGGGCGGTGGGTCGGTGTGGGACATCGCGTTTTCCGCCGACGCGGCCCAACAGACTGTTTATGTCGCCAACGGTCAGGAGCAGACGGTGCACGTCCTTCGCCGTGACACCCTCGCGCAGGTCGGCACCATTGGCAGCGGCGGCCGGTGGCCCGGGCACTTCTTCGGCGTCGGCGCCGTCGCCGTCAGTGCGCAGGGACACATCATTACAGGCGAAAACCTGCAGGGCAAACGGGTTCAGAAGTTCGTCGTCAAGTAGGAGTTGGCATGAAGAAACGCACATCACTCGCCGCCGGAGTCTTCCTCGCCGGACTCGCGCTGCTACTGGTCGCCGAACAGTCGTTCGAGCGGATGGCCGCCGAGGGTCAGGCCGCTTCGATGGTGGAAGCCCCGAGGTTTGAGGTCGATCCGGCGTTCCCGAAACCGCTTCCCAACGGGTGGTTGATGGGGATGGCCATCGGCATCGCCGCGGATGCCCAGGATCACATCTGGATTGTCCATCGTCCAGATACCCTGTCAGCGCAGGAGGCCGCGGCGGACGAGAACCCACCGACAGCGAAGTGCTGCAAACGTGCACCACCGGTGCTGCAGTTCGACAAACAGGGCAACCTGCTCAAGGCCTGGGGCGGCCCCGGGCAGGGCTACGAGTGGCCTGAGTCCAACCACGGCATCTTTGTGGACCACAAGGGCATCGTCTGGATTGGCGGCAACGGCACGAACGACGCGCACGTGTTGAAGTTCACGCAGGACGGCAAGTTCATCGCGCAATACGGAAAGTCCGGCAAGACGGCCGGTAGCAACGACACCGCGAACTTCGGTCGCATCGCCAAGATCTTCGTTGATCCCAAGGAGAACGAGGCGTACCTGGCCGACGGCTACCTCAACAAGCGCGTGGCAGTCATCGATGCCGACACCGGCGCATTCAAACGCTACTGGGGTGCCTACGGCAACAAGCCGGATGATGCGAATTTGGGGCCGTTTGATCCAGACGCGCCGCTGGCGCAGCAGTTCAGGACGCCAGTCCATTGTTCGGATCTCTCGATCGACGGCCTGGTCTACGTGTGCGACCGTCCGAACAACCGCCTGCAGGTCTTCACCGCTGACGGCAAGTTCGTGAAGGAGCAGCAGATCGCGAAGCGCACGTTGGGTGACGGTGCGGTCTGGGATGTGACGTTTTCAAAGGACCCGCAACAGCGCTTCCTCTACGTGGCCGACGGCAAGAACGAGCGCGTCTACATCCTGAACCGCCAGACGCTCGAAGTGCTTTCGTCGTTTGGTGACGGCGGACGGCAGCCGGGACAGTTCTTTGCCGTCCACAGCATCGTCACCGACTCAGCCGGCAACCTCTTCACGACGGAGACCTACGAAGGCCGCCGCCTGCAGAAGTTTCTATTCAAGGGTGTGACGCAGGTGCCGCGCGATCAGGGTGTCGTTTGGCCGATTAAGAAGTAGGCAGACGAGGCCTGAAGGACCTGAAGGAGTGTTCCTTCAGTCCTTCGGGTCTCGTGTAATACCTAGGCAGCGGCGATCGCGCTTGGCTTGCCGAGGACTTCGCCGAACACGGTGACGGCGCGCTTCATTTCGTCCATCGTGCCCAGCGAGATGCGGCACCAGGCGTTTTCGAACGGCGGGAAGTCGCGGCCCACGCGCACGCCTTTGGCCATGCAGCCGTCGCGGAACTGCTTTGCTGGCACTCCGACGTTCACGAACATGAAGTTGGCGTGAGACTCAGTGGACTTCATACCGCGGTCGGCGAACCACTTCGTCGTGAAGTCGCGTGCGGCCTTGTTTCGAGCGCGCTCGGCTTCGACAAACGCCGGCCCCTGCTCAAGTGCGGCAACGCCGGCGTGCAGCGCGAGCACATTGAGCGAGCTCGTGCCCGAACCGCTGTCCCATTCGGACATCTTGCGGATCGCATCCGGATGCCCCACCGCATAACCGAGCCGCAGTCCGGCCATTCCATACGCCTTCGAGAATGTTCGGGCGACGACGATGCGAGGATCCTCGAGCGCCACCGGAATCATCGACTGATGATCGGGATGGGTGACGTATTCGAAGTACGCCTCATCCACAAGGATCGTGGTCTCGGGTGAGATGCGGTGAACGCGCGCGATGAAGTCGCGCGTGGCCGTGGCGCCGGTGTACGTGGCCACAGGGTTGTTGGGATTGCAGTAGAACACCAGGCCCGAACCTTTGGCGGCCGTGGCCATGCGTTCGAGATCCATTTGGAAATCGCGGCCGAGCGAGACCGCGCGCACCGGGTGGCCCAGCATCGCCGCATAACCGGCGCACTCCTCGTACGTCGGGATAGTGCCGACCAGCGCCTTCGTCCGACTGGTGTAGACATGCGTGGCCGTGCGGAGGATCTGTGTGGAGCCACACCCGAGCGTCAGGTTTTCGGACGTGACACCCAGGCTCTTGGACAACGTATCGCGAAGGGCCCCAGTGGCGTTTGAGTACCTGCCTGGCGTTGCGCCCTCTGGCCCGAACGCTTTTTTGATCGCGTCGAGTACGGCCGCGCTTGGGCCGAACGGATTTTCGTTGCTTGACAGCGGAATGACAGACATCGCTTGAGACGATGCCTCGAGAGAGGGTGAGAGTGCGTTCCAGGTGGCGTCTTCACGGCCGCGCGCGCCGATCCAGGAACTGGTAAGGGCGCCGGCGGCGCCGATGCCAACGGTTTCTACGAATTTGCGTCGTGTCAACATGGCGCCTCCTCTCGACCCCCGCCACCGGTGCCATTCGCCGGTCGCAATACGTCGCGGAAGACCGCCGTGGCCTTCTGCATCTCCGCCATCGTGCCCAGCGAGATCCGCGCGTGGCTGCCTTCAAACGGCGGGAAATCGCGTCCTACCTGGACACCCTGCGCTGCGCATCCGCTGCGGAACTCCGCGGCTGTGCGCCCCACTTCCACAAACAGGAAGTTCGCCTGCGAGGCGGTGCACTTACAGCCCAGGTCCTCGAGGGCTTTCTGAGTGAAGTTGCGCACCTCGGTATTACGCGTGCGCTCGGCTTCCATGTGTTTGGGATCGCCCAGCGCGGCAATCGCGGCGGCCACGCCGAGCACCGAGATGTTGTACGGCATGCCGAGGCGCGCGAGCGGTTTGATCGTGTCACCGCCGCCGATGGCGTATCCGATGCGCATGCCGGCCATGCCATATGCCTTGGAGAAGGTCCGCGCCACAAACACGTTGGGCGTGGCCATGGCGAGCGGAATGGCCGTCTCGTACGCAGGGTCGGTCACATACTCGTGATACGCCTCGTCGATCAGGATGACCGTGTCCGGAGAAATCCGGCGCACACGTTCCACGAAGTCGGTAATCGTCTTGGCGCTGTGCACGGTAGCCGTCGGATTGTTCGGATTATTGACGAACACCAGGCCCGCGCCGCGCACAGTAGTCAACATGCCTTCCAGGTCGAGACGGAACTGGCTGTCGACTTTGATTTCGACGACCGGGTGGCCCATGCGTCTGGCCGTGCCCGTAGCGTTTTCGAATGTGGGCGAAGCCGTCACTAGGTGGCGCGCGGGACTCGTAAAGCCCCACACGGCCGTCTTCAGGATCTCCTGCGACCCGGCGCCGAGCAGCACATTCTCGGGCTTGACCTTGTGGAGGGCCGCGATCGTCTCCACCAGCTTGCGATCGCCGACCTTGGCGTTGAAGGGATACCGGCCGGCTTCACCAAATTGCGCGACGATCGCGTCGAGCACCGCCTGACCCGGGCCTATCGGATTTTCGTTGCTGCTGATCCTGATGGAAGGAGGCTGGCCTTCACGGGGGGCCGCCGGGGGCCCGCCTCGGCGCCCGCCCGCCTGTTGCCAGGCTTCGGCCGATTCCGCCTCCAGGCCACGCGCGGCGATAAGCCGGCCGTCGACCGTGGCATCCAGGGCTGCGCCTCCGGGCGCTCCCAATCTCGATAGAAATCCTCTGCGCGTGACAGACATGGCTGCACTCCTCGCGACGTTCGAGTTCGTACGTCTGCTTTCTGGAACCTGCGGATTTTACTCCCCGGCGCTCGGCAGGTCAAAGAGTCCACACCTACGACGGATCACTTCCTGACGTAGCGCTTCAGGGCTCTCGGTCCGACTTCGGCGCCGTAAATCACGCCGTCGCGGTCGACGGCGATGCCCTCGGCAGCGCTGGTGCTTGGCGGATTCTGGACCGGGTCGGGGATGAACGCGGTGATCTTCGCGTTCGGGCCTTCACGCAGGCTGCCGATCCTGATGCCCCGCGTCCAGGCTTTGTGGGGCGGGGACACTGAACCCGACTCGGAGTCCGTGCCGTAGAGCACGTCGTTGCGGTCGATCCAGATGCCGCTCAGCCGGCTGAACTGTTCGTAGCCGATCTCGAGGAGCTTGCCGTCCTGGTCGAAGATCTGCAGCCGGTTGTTCGAGCGGTCGGCCACCACCAGGTGTCCCTTCGAGTCCCACGCCAGCGCATGCGGTTGGTCCATTTCGCCGGGGCCGGCGCCCCGTGTGCCCCAGGCCTTCAGAAACTTGCCGGTCCGATCGAACTTGGCAATACGCGCATGGGTGCTCCCGTGTCCTTCGGCGACGAAGATGTCTCCTGCGGCGTTGGTGGTGATGTCGTTCGGCTGGTAAAACGACGCGGGATCGGCGGGCTCGTTGGGCCGATTGCCGCCGGCCTTGCCCAGCGTGAGCAGCAATTTTCCATCGGGGCTGAATTTGTAGACCTGATGGCCGATAAGCTTTTCGGGCATCGGAGGCAGCGGCGCATCGGCCGCAGCGCCTCGGGCACGGCGCGGATAGTTGTCCTGGCCGTCCGTGACCCACACGTTGCCATCGCGATCAACGTGAATGCCGTGGGGGAAGACGAACATACCCTGCCCGAAGCTCTTCACCAGATTGCCGCTCGGATCGAACTTGAGGACGATGTCGAGGGGCGAGGGTTTGCCTTCTGTGCCGTTCCAGCAGGTGTTGGCGCCGCAGCGTTCGGCGACCCAGATTGAGCGGCCATCGGGATCGATGTCCACGGCACTTGTGGCGCCCCACGTACGGCCGGCGGGCATTTTGGCCCAGCCTTCTTCTGTCGCGTACGGATTGGGGGCATCGTTCCTTGGAGCGACAGTCGTCGCTTGGGTGGGGGCAGCCGCTGGCATCTGCGTGGCTAGGCTGGTGCTGGCCAGGAGAATGGCGGCCCACGTGGACCTTCGGTGTCGATTCATGGCGCAGCTCCTTCTAACAGAGAAGCGTATCGTATCGCTAAATGTGCGTACAAAAGAAAAGGCCCGATGCGTTGGCATCGGGCCTTGGGGTAAATAATCCTGGCAGCGACCTACTCTCCCACACAGTTACCCATGCAGTACCATCGGCGGTAGTCGGCTTAACTTCCGTGTTCGGAATGGGAACGGGTGTGACCCAACTCCTATGACCACCAGGAAACTTGTCTTACAAAGAACAATCGTGGCGGCGGAACATACGCCCGCCGGCACATGCACGGTCGGTCGCCATACGGCGCCCGGCGTGCAAAACGAATTGACATCCGCTGTCATCTGCCTGAGGCAGACTATGGCGGATCCACCGCGGCCCCAGTGGGGACGCGGCGGACTGAATTGCCTGCAAACGGTAGTTAATTCGTCACCACAAAAGGGTGAAAAAGAATCAATGGACAAGCCTCACGGCTGATTAGTATCGGTAAGCTTCACGCATCACTGCGCTTCCACACCCGACCTATCGACCTGGTAATCTTCCAGGAGCCTTTAGAGACTTACGTCTAGGGAGATCTCATCTTGTGGAGGGTTTCACGCTTAGATGCTTTCAGCGTTTCTCCCTTCCGCACGTAGCTACCGAGCGCTACCCCTGGCGGGATAACTCGTACACTAGAGGTGCGTCCAACCCGGTCCTCTCGTACTAAGGTCAGCCCCACTCAAATCTCCTGCGCCCATCACAGATAGAGACCGAACTGTCTC
>SYFT01000070.1 GCA_005799825.1 Acidobacteriota bacterium
CGCGCGGATCCGTCTGGCGCCGCAGAAGTTCTGGGAAGTGAATCAGCCGACGCAGTTGGCGAAGGTGCTCGACGCGCTCGACGGGATCCGGAAGGACTTCAACGCAGCACAGTCTGATGGAAAGAAGATCTCACTGGCTGACTTGATCGTGCTGGCAGGCAGCGCAGCCGTCGAGAAGGCAGCCAGAGACGCTGGGCATGATGTGACCGTGCCCTTCACGCCTGGACGGATGGACGCGTCGCAGGATCAAACCGACGTGGACGCGTTTGCGCCACTTGAGCCGGCGTCAGACGGTTTTCGCAACTACGTCCGGAAGGCTCATGGCATGTCGGTCGAGGAACAACTGGTGGACCGGGCACAGTTGCTCACACTCACAGCGCCAGAGATGACCGTGCTGGTCGGCGGCCTGCGCGTGCTGGATGTGAACGTGGGGCAGTCCAGACATGGGGTGTTCACGACGCGGCCGGGCCAACTGACCAGTGACTTTTTCGTCAACCTGCTCGACATGAAAACGACGTGGGAGCCTGCGGCCGGCATGGCGGGCGTGTATCAGGGTCGTGACCGCGCGACCGGTAACGCGACGAGGACTGGTACGCGTGCCGACCTGGTCTTTGGTTCCAACTCGGTGCTGAGAGCTCTGGCCGAGATGTATGCGTGCGACGACGCGAAGGGCACGTTTGTGCGCGACTTCGTGGTGGCCTGGACCAAGGTGATGAATCTCGATCGGTACGACGTGGCCTGAAAGAGGGAGCTCCGATTGTGTGCGGCAGCCAGACTTCAGGCACTGGACGAGACCGGCGTCGATTTTGGTGCGACCGCCACGAGGGGCAGCAGCCAGTTCACGGGCAGCAGGCGCCGGAGGATGACGCCCGCAGTTAGGCTTGCGGCCACCACAAGCAGCGCGCTGCCGATTGAGGTCATTTCGGTGCGAGGGATGCCCGACCAATGCAGCGCGCTCGCGAACACGATGGCCAGAGCGTAGTGCAGAATGTAGACTACGAACGACCATCGCGCCAGGGCGCGTGTCCAGATGAACGGTCGCGGTTGAATGGGGCGGAGCACGCCGATGAAGACTGCGATCGCATAGGCCTCGCGTGACAGCGCTCCGTTGTGCGCCGAGACATGGAGCACCATCGCCGCCACGGCCGCGATGATCGTGCCGGCGCGGAATGCGGGCGCCGGGTCCCATCGACGGGTCGTGCGGGGCGCCAGGCCGATCCCGATGCCCGCCTGGATGTCCCACAGAAACGGCATCATCAGTGCAATACATTGCCGCAGGGTCGGGGCTTCATACGCTCCCCCCGACACCGAGAAATAGTCGGCCGGTCCCGCGATCACGAAGAAACTCCCCATGATGAGCCCAGGAAAGACGGAATCCCTGATGCGCAGGATGGTGTCGCCGAGGTCGCCGCCCCTGAGCACGTGCGCGTGCATCAATACGACCGAGAACAGGGCGAGGCCGCAAAACAGGGCGAGGCCGTCGTATCGTGCAGACGGAAAACTTACTCGGCGCCAAGAATACCGGATCTTTTTGAAGCAGCGAGGACGCCTTGGGACGGTTTATCATCGAGATGTATGAATTTGATCGAAGAAAAGTTCGCGAAGCTGGGCACCGATCACTCGCCTGGTCAGGAAGTGCGACAGGCCGAGGGCATTCCGGATGCCGACATGCGCGGGGTGCCGGTGCCTGGAGTCCCGGTAGATTTTTCACACGGTGATGTGAACGACAGCGCCTTCGCACCCATGCCCGGCGCGCTGGACGAGTTTGTCGAGGGTGTGCATCGCGGGGGGCCGCAGGCCTACACCGAGTACCGCGGTGGTGCTGAACTGCGCGACCGCGTGGCTGAACACCTCGCCGGGTTCACAGGCCACCCCGTATCTGGAGCACAGGAACTGATTATCACTCCGGGTACGCAAGGCGCGTTGTTTCTCGCGCTCGGCGCCACGGTGGCCGTTGGAGACAAGGTCGCCATTGTGCGACCTGACTACTTCGCGAATCGCAAGCTGGTAGCGTTCCTCGGCGCTGAAGTCGTTCCCGTCCGGATGAATCACCTGGCGCACACCGATGGCGCTGGGCTAGACTTTGACGAGCTTGAGGCCGCGTTCAAGTCGGGTGTCCGAACGTTTCTGTTTTCCAACCCCAACAATCCTGCCGGGGTGATCTATTCGGCCGCGGAAATTGAGGGCATCGCGGCGCTGGCTAACCATTACGGCGTTACCGTGATCGCGGATCAGCTCTACTCGCGCATGCTCTTTACGGGCGAGGTCTACACACACTTGCGCGCCTCGTCTATCGACGCCCGCCAAGTAGTGACGATCATGGGACCCTCAAAGACCGAATCGCTCAGCGGGTATCGCCTGGGCGTGGCCTTTGGTGCGGCTCACTTAGTCGACCGCATGGAAAAACTGCAGGCTATTGTCTCGCTGCGGGCGCCAGGATATTCTCAGGCCGTGTTGCGAACCTGGTTTAACGAGCCAGTCGGCTGGATGAAAGACCGCATCGCGAAACATCAGGCCATCCGGAATGATCTGATGGCCGTGTTCGGCACCGTGCCTGGCCTGGCGGCACGCGCGCCCCAGGCAGGCAGTTATCTCTTCCCGCGCCTCCCAGCGCTGGGCGTTTCGTTGCACTCGTTCGTGCGCGCCCTGCGCACCCAGGCCGGTGTCACCGTCACACCGGGGACGGAGTTCAGCCCAGAGACCACGGACAGCATTCGACTGAATTTTTCCCAAAATCACCAGGCTGCCGTGCACGCCGTAGAGCGTACGGTGCAATTGATCCAACGGTATCGCGCCTGAGCGACAGGAACACACCATGCCACGTAAGGCATTCACCAGCGACATTGCCCCTTTGCCGGCCGGCTCCTACAACATCGCCATCGAGGCCGGCGGCCTCGTGTTCCTGGCAGGCCAGACTCCCCGCGATCGCGACAACGTCAGGCATGGCGACAAGCCGTTTGCGGTGCAGGCCCGCATGACACTCGACAACCTTGAGGCCGCGGCCAATGCGGCCGGTCTGTCACTGAAAGACGCGGTGCGGGTGGGCGTATTCCTCAAGAACCCGGTGGACGCCAAAGAGTTCGACGCGATCTACAAGGAGTATGTCGGCGATCCCCTGCCGGTCCGCACGTTAGTCCAGTCTAGCTTCGTGGGTTTCGACATCGAAGTGGATGCCGTGCTCGTCAGGCCCGGCGCCTGATTCTCTGCTAGTCTCCGCGAAATGGAGATGGCCATCGCCGAAGTCTACGTCCACGGTGAAGGTCGGGAATGTATACGTCCCGCCCACAGACAGACTCCGGTCAAGGCCGTCGCTGTATTCACCGCGCAGAGTCGTCCCGCTTTGCATGAATACGAATCGGAATGGCGCGTTGGGGTAGGTTCCCGTGCCTGTCCAGGTGCCGGTCAAGTCGGACATGGCCGGGCTGGGAGCGGTGGGTGAGTCTTGGTCACATCCGTGCGTGGCCACACACGCCAGAGCGAGGACAACGGCAGAGATGAGGCGCATAGTGCGCCTCCATTTGCCATCTTATTCCTGTCGGTCCGCAGCTATAGTTCCCGCATGCACATACGACTCGCGCTCTGCGTTCTTTTGGTCACGGCCTCAGCGATCAACCGTCTTACCGCTGCGCCGCAGTCGCCACTGTCGGCAGATATCGATCGGCTCGTGGCGGCATCTCAGCCCCAGCTGATCGAGTGGCGTCGCCATCTTCACGAACATCCCGAACTCTCCAATCGCGAGGTCGAAACGGCGAAGTACGTCGCGGCGCAGCTTCGCACCATGGGCCTGGAGCCCCAGACCGGCGTCGCGCGTCACGGCGTGGTGGCGGTGCTCAAGGGCGGACTGCCCGGACCGGTGGTGGCCCTGCGAGCAGACATGGACGGCCTTCCGGTGCGCGAGGAAACCGATGTGCCGTTCGCCAGCAAGGCCACGGGTGAGTATCAGGGCAACCAGGTCGGTGTGATGCACGCGTGCGGCCACGACACACACGTGGCGATGTTGCTCGCTGCTGCGAAGGTCCTCACTCAGGTGAAGGACCGGCTGCCCGGAACGGTGAAGTTCATCTTTCAGCCCGCCGAAGAAGGCGCGCCTACCGGTGAGACACCCGCCGGCGCCGAGGCCATGGTCGCGGCCGGTGTCATGAATAACCCGAAGGTTGATGCCGTCTTCGGGCTGCACGTGTTTGCGAACATCCCCACCGGGCAATTGACGTATCGCACGGGGCCGTTCATGGCCGCGGCGGATACGTTCGAGATCGTGGTTCGTGGTCGGCAGACCCACGGCGCCACGCCCTGGCGCGGCATCGATCCCATCGTGGTTGGTTCACAGATTGTGATGGGGCTGCAGACGATTGTCAGCCGCGGCGTAGACATTACGGCACTGCCGGCCATTGTGACGGTGGGGCAGTTTCAGGCTGGTGTGCGCAACAACATTATTCCGGATAGCGCAAAGCTTGTAGGCACGATTCGGACGTTTGATGACGCGGTGCAGACGGATATCCATGCGAAGGTTACGCGCATCGCAGAGAACCTCGCCGAGGCGGCGGGAACGACCGCGCAGGTGACTATCACCAAGGGGTATCCCGTCACGAGCAACGATCCGGCGCTAACTGCCAGAATGCTGCCAACACTGGAGCGTGTGGCGCCCGGCGCAGTGAAGGTGTCAGAGCTGATTACCGGCGCCGAGGACTTCACCTACTTCCAGCGGCGGGCGCCAGGCCTGTTCGTGTTTCTGGGCATTACGCCGACGGCGCAGGTTGGCAAGGCGCCGCAGAATCACTCGCCGCTGTTTGTGGTGGACGAAGCCGCGCTGCCCACGGGTGTGCGCGCGCTCGCGCATCTTGCGGTGGATTACCTATCGGGGAGGCGATAGATGGCTGGTATCAAGACAAAGAAAACGCAGGGGTCGGTGAAGGCGTTTCTCGATCGCATCGAGAACCCGCAGATCCGCGAAGACTGCCGGGCAATTGCCGTACTGATAGACTCGATCACTCAAGAGAAGCCGAAGATATGGGAGCCGTCGATCGGTGGCTTCGGCAGTTACCACTACGTTTATGCCAGCGGTCGCGAAGGCGACTGGCCTCTGACAGGAGTGTCGACGCGCAAGCAGGCGATCACGGCCTACATGATGCCCGGCTTTGAAGAGTCGAAGGAGCGGATGGCCACGCTTGGTAAGCACTCGACTGGCAAGTCATGCTTGTATTTCAAGCGCCTATCCAACATCCACATGCCGATGCTGAAAAAGCTCATCAAGCAGTCCATGGTCGATATCAAGAAGGTCGTCAAGGTCCGAGCGGCTGCCGCCTGGAAGGCGTGATCTTATGGCCAGGTATACTTTCGTCTTACTCCTGTTGGTCTCGATTGGTCTGACAGCCGATCAACAACCTGCGGGGCATGCAGGGTTGGAGGCGGTCATCGACGCCGTCATGACGCGTGGTGGGCGTGGCGGTGCGACCGCCGCAACACCAAGTTCGGATCCGGCGGATGTGCTGGCCCGTTTACGCGCAATTGATCCCAAAGAACTCTCGTTCGATGAGCAGATCGATCGGCGATTCGCCGAGACCATTCTCATTGGCCGTCTGGTGGTGACGCCGGCTGGCAAACCGATGGGGGAGGCCGCCTACTCCCGCATGCTCCGCGAGCAACATCTGTTGCCGTACGACGCAGCCGGTCTTTGGACGTACGCACAGTCGCAGTTCGATGCCACCGTGCGTGAACTGGAAGCGTTGGCTCGCGCGATTGATCCGAAGAAGACCTGGCGACAGATTGCCGACGAGGTGAAGCAGGACCATCCCGAGCCGATGCGGATGATTGAGGCTCATCAGGAAATTGTTGATAAGGCGCGTGCGCACCTGCTCGCCAAAGAACTGATGGCGTTGCCTGTGCGCGAGATCTGCACGGTTGTGCGGCGTGTGCCTACCGCTGGAAACAATCCCTATTACGGAAACTTCTCAGGCGCCACCGCGCGGCCGCCTGCTGACAACGGAACCTGGCGTGGCGAGTGGCACATTAACCCCTTCGACCCCACCTGGGATCAGGTTCGGCAGCGTGACTATCTGACCGAACACGACTGGGGCGTGATCTACGTCACTGCTCCGCACGAAACCTACGGCGGGCATCACGTGCAGGTCCTCTACCAGATGCAGAATCCGAGGCGCCTGCGCCAACGTCAGAGCACGTCGATGTTTTCAGAAGGGTGGGGCCTCTACAACGAACAGTTGTTCCAAGAGACCGGCTTCCTACCTACCGAGCGGCTGCACCTCCGTCAACTTCAGCTCAAGTTATGGCGCAACGCGCGAGTGATCTATGACGTGGGGATGCAAACCGGTCGAATGACCCGTGATCAAGCCATCACGCTGATGACCGACCGCGTCGGGTTCCTTCGGTGGGCTGCGGAAGCCGAAGTGGATTCTGCGCTGGCCCGGCCCGGGTATTTCATCGGCTACTTCATGGGCATGTCCGAAATCCTGAAGATGCGCGAGGAGTTCAAGCAGCGTAGGGGTTCAGCATTCACACTCAAGGACTTCCACGACCGGCTGCTGCGGATTGGCAGCATGCCTCCGGCACTGGTGCGGGAAGTACTCATGCACCCAATGACCGCTCCCGCGTCACGCGATCGTTAATCGCCGGCGTCTTGCTGTTCACCACCGCAGGAAGAAGAGTGATGCTTCGCAGGACCATCGTTGTCGTGCTCGTGCTTCTGGTCGCAGGTCACGTCGGGAGCCTCGCCTCCCGGGCCGGAGACTTGTCGCTCGCAGACACCGCGGCGATCCGCGCGACATCAGATCGCTGGATGGCCGCGGTTCGCGCAGGACGCGCTGAGGATGCCGCCGCCACATTCACCGAGGATGCGACGCTCTGGTTGCGGCGATGCCGCCGATCAATCCAACGAGGGTCCTGCATCTCGATGAGATTCGCGGCCGAGGAGATATGGCGTGTGTTGCCGGGCACTCCACAATCATTCCTACCGTCGGCGGCGCGCCTGTTGTGGCAGGCCGGTACGTCGACGTGCGTCTGCGCTAGGCCCACGACATGTGGCTCTTTTACCGCGACATAGTCACTCTGGTGACTCCGCCGGCGACTGCACGCTGAGGGATCGCCCCTGTATGACAACCTCGATGCCGCTCGACCTCGCCTTTGCACGCTCGCAGTTTCCTGCGCTCTCAGACGATGGAGACTCTTGGACGTATCTCGACAACGCCGGCGGTTCGCAGGTGCTTGGACAGGTCGCCGACCGGGTCCGCGAGTACCTCCTGACGTCGAGTGTTCAGATTGGCGCCAGTTACGGTGTATCCACACTGGCGGCGGAGCGCCTATACGCCGGCCAGTCGGCGGTCGCTGAACTCGTCAACGCGTCCAGGCCGGAAGAAATCGTCTTTGGTCCCTCATCCACGGTCATGATTCAGACACTGGCGCGCGCCATCACCCCGGCGTTGTCGCCAGGCGATGAAGTAGTGGTCTCGATGATTGATCACGAGGCCAACATCGGACCGTGGCTCGCGCTCGAAGCGCACGGCATTATCGCTCGTCCCTGGCGCCTCAATCGCGAGACGATGACGGTGGATGCGTCTGACCTTGAGCTGTTGATGACACCCCGGACCAGGCTTGTGGTCTGCACGCAGACGTCGAACATCTTCGGTCAGCTGATTCCCATCGCGGCGGTCACCGCGTGCGCACATCGTCACGGCGCCGCGGTGTGTGTCGATGGCGTGGCCTTCGCTCCGCACCGTCTTGTGGACGTGCGCGAGTGGGATGTGGACTACTACGTCTTCAGCCTTTACAAGGTGTTCGGCCCACACCATGCCGTGTTGTACGGCAAATACGATCGCCTGCTCGAGCTCGCGAACCTGTCACATCACTTCGTGCCGATGGACAAGATCCCGGGAAAACTCCAGCCGGGGAATCCCAACTACGAACTGTCGTACGGAGCCACGGCCATCCCGGAGTATTTGGTGGCGCTGGGTGAACGGTCTGGAGCCACGGCCGGCGCGTCCCGCCGCGCATGCATGGCGGCCGCGTTCGACGCCATCGCGGGTCACGAGTCAGTACTGGCTGAGCGGCTGCTTGCCTGGCTGCGTGGGCGGCACGACGTGCGCATCATCGGACCCGCGTCGTCCCAGCGCGCGGTTCGTGTGCCAACCATCAGTTTTGTGGGTGAAGGCATTGACTCAGAGCGCATCGTCCGCGCCATCGATCCCCTCCGCATCGGTATTCGCTTCGGCGACTTCTATTCGCGACGGTTGATCGAAGACTTGGGCCTGGCTGCCCGCAAAGGCGTCGTGCGCGCGTCGTTTGCACACTACAACACCGTCGCCGATGCCGACAGGCTCATCGCGGGTCTGGATCAGGTGCTGTCGGGCCGCTGAAAAAGAACGGGTCCGGTGGCTGATACCACCGGACCCGCTGTGTGTGCCTCGGTCGTGAGAATCCGACGGAGCTACGTACGAAGTGCGTCGTGCCCCGAGGACCCTGGCTAGACTTAGTACATCCCGCCCATGCCGCCGCCGGGGCCGCCGCCGGCCGGAGCTTCCTTTTTGTCTTCAGGAATCTCCGAGACCATGGCTTCGGTCGTGAGCAGCAGGGAAGCGATCGACGCTGCATTTTGCAGTGCCGAACGCACGACCTTGGTCGGATCGATGACCCCGGCCTTGACCATGTCTTCGTACACGTCGGTCGAGGCGTTGTAGCCGAAGTTGGCGTCTTTGCCGTCCTTGACCTTCTGCACGATGATCGAGCCTTCGACGCCCGCGTTGGTCGCGATCCACCGCATCGGGGCTTCGATGGCGCGGCGGACGATATCCGCGCCGGACTTCTGGTCGCCCTCAAGCTTTAGGCCGTCGAGCACCTTGGCACAGCGCAGCAGGGCCACGCCGCCACCGGGAACGATACCTTCTTCCACGGCCGCCTTCGTCGCGTGCATCGCATCTTCCACGCGCGCCTTCTTTTCCTTC
>SYFT01000071.1 GCA_005799825.1 Acidobacteriota bacterium
CAGAACTACTACGGCGTGCGATGTGATCCGGCGCTGCCATACGACCCGTCGTTCACGCCCCCGTCCACTCCAGGCAAACAGCCCATCTCGATCTCTCGGCCCAACTTCGTGGAGCTGTGCGAACGCCTGACTGGCGAAGACGAGGTGATCTTCGAACGGCTGTGGCGGCACCTCGGCCTCTCTGTGGACTGGTCGATGACCTACGCCACGATCAGCGCGCCCACCAGGCGTGTATCGCAGCTCGCGTTCCTGCGCTTGGTGCAGCGCGATCTGGCCTACCAGCTCGAAGCGCCGACGCTGTGGGATGTGGACTTCCGCACCGCCGTCGCCCAGGCCGAACTCGAAGATCGCGAAATGCCCGGCGCGTATCACCGCATCCGTTTCGCGCGTGCGGACGGCGGCTTTGTCGAAGTGGATACGACCCGGCCCGAGTTGCTGCCCGCGTGTGTCGCCTTGGTTGCGCATCCAGACGATGAGCGGTATCAGGCGCTGTTCGGGAAAGACGTGCTGACCCCGCTGTTTGGGGTGCCGGTGCCGGTCAGGGCACACTCGCTGGCCGACCCGGACAAGGGCAGCGGTGTGGCGATGATCTGCACCTTCGGCGACATCACCGACGTGACGTGGTGGCGCGAGTTGAGCCTGCCCGTGCGTGCTGTGATTCAGGCGAACGGGACGTTCCGCCCGGTGACCTGGGGCGCCGGCGGGTGGGAGTCTCGTGACACTGCTGCGGCACAAGCGCGTTACGACCGGATGGCCGGGCTGTCTGCCGTCAAGGCCCGTGCGGCTGTGGTGGAGTTGCTGCGCGACAGCGGCGACCTGCTCGGTGAACCGCGCCCGATTACCCACCATGTGAAGTTCTTCGAGAAAGGCGACCGGCCGCTCGAGATCATCACGTCGCGCCAGTGGTTCATCCGGACCATGGCGGAGCGCGAAGCGCTCATTGGGCGCGGCCGCGAACTCAAGTGGCATCCGGAGTACATGCAGGCTCGATTCGATAACTGGGTGAACGGTCTCAACGGCGACTGGTGCGTCAGTCGCCAGCGGTTTTTCGGTGTGCCGTTTCCGATGTGGTACCGCGTGCGCCAGGACGGCACAACCGATTTCAACGCGCGGCTGCTGCCGGCAGAGGTGGAGCTGCCCGTGGATCCTTCTACCGATGTGCCGGCCGGATACACGGCCGAGCAGCGCGGTGTGCCCGGAGGGTTTGCTGGCGACCCCGACGTTATGGACACCTGGGCGACGTCATCACTCACGCCGTTCATCGTGTGCGGATGGGAACGGGACCCGGCGTTGTTCGCGCAGACGTTCCCGATGCACCTGCGTCCGCAGGCCCACGACATCATTCGCACGTGGCTGTTTTCCACACTGCTGCGGTCACATCTGGAAACCGACACGCTCCCGTGGGAGCACGCGGCCATTTCGGGCTGGGTCCTCGATCCCGATCGCAAGAAAATGTCCAAGTCCAAAGGCAACGTCGTCACACCGATGGCGCTGCTGGATGAGCACGGTTCTGACGCCGTGAGGTACTGGGCCGCGAAGGGCGGGCCAGGTGTGGACACGGCGTTTGAGCCGGGACAAATGAAAGTTGGGCGGCGCCTGGCGATCAAGTTGCTCAACGCGTCAAAGTTTGTGCTGGCGCGGACGGAAGCCAGGGGACCGGTGACCGAGGCCATCGATCGCGGGATGCTGGCCGACCTGGACGCACTGGTGCGCAAGGCCACCACGCAACTCGAATCCTTCGACTACGGCGCGGCCCTGCGCGATACGGAAAGCTTCTTCTGGATATTCTGCGACTACTACATCGAACTCGCGAAGCGACGGCGCCAGGGTGATGGCGAGGCGGCACGCTCCGCGATTGTCGCCTCTCAAGCCGCCTTGTCGACCCTGCTGCGACTGTTCGCGCCGTTCATGCCGTTTGTGACCGAGGAAGTCTGGTCGTGGTGGCAGGACGGGTCGGTGCACCGGGCACCGTGGCCGGCCGCCATAGCCGATCAGCCGGCGCCATCCGAAGATTCGCAGCGTGCGTACGCCCAGGCGTGCGAGGTCACCAATCGCATTCGCGAAGAGCGATCGGCGATGAAGCTCGGGTTTGGTATGCCCGTGCATGCCACCGTTCGTCTGCACGCCGCGCATGAGCCGCTGTGGGCGTCGATCCGTGCGGACGTGTGCAGCGGCAACAACGTGACTGACGCCGAGGTGCGTTTTGATGTCGTCGCCGACGCGCCGATCGACGTGCGTCTGACACCCCTGACCGCACCGGAAGTCTGACAATGACTCCTGACCTGGTCCCCGCCGACGTGGCTGCGGCCCTGTCGGCTGCAGGCATGCCTCCCGCGGTGTTTTTCATGGAAGTCGCCTCCACCAACGATTACGCGCTGTGCCTGGCGGACTTGGGTGCGCCGGAGTTCACCGCAGTGTTGGCCGACGTGCAGCGCGCGGGCCGGGGCCGCAGGGGGCGCACCTGGTTCTCGCCACCAGGCGCGGGAATGTATTTGTCCGTGGTGGTTCGCGGTGGCGGATTAGACTCGCAGTTGCCGCTGCTGACCATGGCTGCTGGTGTGGCCGTCGCTGATGCGGTGACCGGTGTCAGTGGCGTGCCTGTGGAATTGAAGTGGCCGAACGACCTCGTCATTGGCCGTCCATGGCGCAAACTCGCGGGCATTCTGTGCGAGGCCTCGTCTCTGGGCACGCCAAGGGCGGCAGTGGTGGTGGGCATCGGGGTGAACCTTGATCGCGCCGCGTATCCACGCGAGGTCGCGGATCGCGCTACATCGCTGGCTGCCGAGTGCGACTTGCCGGTGGGCCGCGCGGATCTTGTGGCGGCCTGCCTCGTCCAACTGCGTGCGCGCGTGGCCGACCTCCGCGCGAACGAAACCACCGCGGTGCTGGACCGCTGGCGTGTGCATGGTCGCGCGGGCCTGGACCAGGCGCCGGTGCGATGGACCGATGAGCGCGGGGCCTGCCGGGGCATTGCCTATGGGGTGGATGACCGCGGCGCGTTACTCGTGAGGCGCGCGGGTCCGGTGGGGCACCCGCCAGAGGGCGAGTCGCTCGAGCGACTGATCGCCGGCGATGTGGAGTGGGAGTTGTTGTCTCGTGTCTGACATCGCTGATTACTGCCGCCAGGTGGAAGCCTATCTGATCCGCACCAACGGCGGTCACATGGTGCGTGTGGTGGGCGTCGGGTTCGCGCTCGTGAAGCAATGGGCCGACGATGGGGTGCCGCTGTCGGTGGTGTTTCGGGCGATTGAGCAGAAGGCCGAGCGGCACAAAGCGGGTATGTCCAAGCGTCCCCTTCGCATCGAGTTTTGTGAAGCCGACGTGTCTGAGTTGCACGCAGCATGGCGACGGGCGGTCGGTCTGACCGGTGGTGCGGAACTCGCCCCCTCCGGGCCCGTCGTCGAAGGAGCCGCGGCGGTGGCCGAGCCCAAACGGCGGCCTGTGTCGAAGGTGATCGAGCGTGCGATTGAACGGCTGGGTCGGTTAGCGGGCAGGCTCGAACTGCCTGGAGAGTTTCGTGACGCGGTGAGCCGGGCCATTGAGCAACTGTCGATGTTGCGCGAGGAGTTGTCGCGCACGCGCGGGACCGCGAGAGAGCAGTTACTGGAGCGACTCGCGCCCATTGAGTGCGACCTTCTTGCGCAGGCGCGGCACGCGGTGGCGGCAGATATGCTGCGCGACTTCACCAGTCGGGCGGAACAGGAACTGGCGCCATATCGGGATCGTTTGCCTCCCGCACAATGGGCGCGTGCGGTATCGGTCACTGTCGATCGCAGCATCCGCGATCATCTGGCATTGCCGGTATTGGAGTTGTGATGGCCGATTCGTCCCTCGTGGAATTGCAGATCGAGCGGCCGGTGGCCGGCGGCCGGATGTTGGCCCGGCTCGATGGCCGTGTGGTGTTTGTGGCCGGCGCGGTGCCAGGCGAATGCGTGCGTGCGCGAATTACCAGGCGCACTGGCAAAGTGGTGTGGGCTGACACCGTTGAGGTGATCGTGCCCAGTGCGGATCGCCGTGAGACGATGGGGGACCCGCGATGCGGGGGCGCCCTGTATGCGCACATCGCCTACGAGCGCCAACTCGCGCTCAAGGCCGAGGTGATTGCCGATACCTTTCGGCGCATCGGCAAACTCACGCTTGATAGTGCTGTAGTGGTGGCGGAATCCCTCGAGGAGGGCTACCGCCTGCGGGCGCGGCTGCATGTGCAGGGCACTCGCGTCGGGTTTCTCCTGGAGGGGTCGCACGCATTGTGCGACGCCGAAGTCACCAGGCAGTTGGGACCAGGCGCATTCGAGGCGGTGGGCCGGCTGCGCGAGGCCCTCGGGCCGGCGGTGGGCGCCTGCGACTCCATCGTCGTTTCCGAAAACCTCACCGGTCTCGATCGTGTCGCCCTCTGCGAACTGCGTCCCGACGCCGACCCGGCCCGATTTGCCGGGTTGTCGCTGACCGACGGTTTGTCTGGCGTCGCCGTCCTGACGCGCAAGGGCATGTTCACCTGTGCGGGGCACGACAGGATTGTGGAGCACGGCCGTCAGTTGCTGGGAGTCGATACCAGCCTCCAGTGGACGCGCCAGGCGGCGTCGTTTTTCCAGGGCAATCGTTTTCTCGTGGGCGCGCTGTTGCAGCGTGTGATCGACGCGGCCGGCATCGGTCATTTTGTGGACCTGTATTCGGGCATCGGATTGTTCGCCGTCGCGTTGGCGGACCGCGGCGCCACAGGCGTGGCTGTGGAAGGTGACGCGGCGAGCGGACAGGACCTGACGCTTAATGCCGCGCAATCAGACGGGCGGCTAACCGTGCATCTTGGCCCCGTCGAAGAGGTGACCGCGTCGATCCTCGCGCGGCGTCCCGACGTGGTGGTGGTGGACCCGCCCCGGACGGGATTGTCGGCGGAAGTTGTTGATGGCCTGTTGCGATGGGACGCGCCGCGCCTGGTGTATGTCTCGTGCGACGTCCCCACGCTGGCGCGCGATACGGCGAGATTCGTGGCCGGAGGTTATCGACTATCGTCACTCGACGCGCTGGACCTGTTCCCGAACACGCCGCACGTGGAATGTGTCGCGGTCTTCGACCGCTAGAGCCTCGGCCTTGAGAACCAGCCCGAGCTACGTACCGCCGAGCTTGTTCGGTGAGGAGCTCGGCCTTCCGAATGTAGCTCGGCCTGGTTTTCAAGGCCGAGGCCAGAATCTTGCTGCCGCAGCCACGAAGCTCGTGAAGAGGGACGCTGTCTCTCCGGTCTGCCAGAAGTTCTCAGGGTGCCACTGGACGCCGACGCAAAAGCCAGCGCGGGGCGCCCCAAGCGCGTCGATCGCTTCAATGGCCTCGATCGTGCCGTCAGAGGCGGTGGCCGATACGACAAACCCGGGCGCGACCCTCTCGACGGCCTGATGGTGCCGGCTGTTGACGTCGAGCCGGCCGTCGCTCTTCAAATTCGGTGCGACGACCTCTGCCAGGCGAGAGCCCGGGACCACCGCGACGTCGTGTGAGATGGCCGTTACTGGCCTGGTCACCGAGTGATTGAGACCGTCGGGACGTTCGGACGGCAGGTCCTGGACGAGCGTGCCGCCGGCCGCGACATTCAGGACCTGGACGCCGCGACAGATGGCGAGCAGGGGAAGGCCGCGATCGAGCGCAGCTCTGGCGAGCGGCAACTCAAACGCATCTCGCCCATCGTCAATCACCACAGTCGGATGAGGCTCGGCTACGCCGTACAGCGCCGGCCGTACATCGGGGCCGCCGGTGAGCAAGATGCCGTCGAGCCCTTGGAGGGCGTCCTCTGCAGAGCCGGCCTCCGGCGAAAGCTCGCGCACCTCGGCCCCGGCCGCCTCGAGTGCCGCCGTATAGTCGGACTGAGCAAAGGCCACTCCAACCACCGGTCGCTTCATCGAGTCACATCCTCGTCGGGACAGAACAGCCCATCAGCTCCAGGGAGCGGGTGAGCTGCCGTTTACAGTACGCCACGGCGGCAGCGCGCCAGAGCCGCACGTCCTCGCGTTCTTCGCGCATGATCGGCTGCCGGTGATAAAACGTGTTGAACGATTGCGCGAGTGTGAACGTGAATTTCGCCAGGTGCGAAATCTCGAGCGCGCGAACGGCTGAATCCACAATTTCGTCCAGGCGGGATGCTTCAAGGACGAGTCCCCAGAGTTCGTCCGCCTCCTCGCCCTCGACCAGGGCGGCGGGTGACAGTGCATCGAGGTGGTCGGCGATCGACTCCGCGGTCACGCCGTCGCGCTCGCGCAGTTTGCCAAAGATATTGTTCGCGCGCACGACCGCGTACTGGAGATACGGGCCCGTGTCACCTTCGAAGCTGAGTGCTTCCTTGATGTCGAATGCGATGACTTTGCCTCGCGAAAATTTCACCAGGAAGTAGCGGACGGCCGCTACGGCGATGGATTCCGCGATGGCGCGTGCGTCGGCCGGCGGCAGGTCGGGCTGACGGGCCATCACCTCGCCTGTGGCGGTCGTAATAAGGCGATCCAGCAGGTCGTCGGCCTTCACGCCACGGCCCTTCCGGCCCGACACCTCCACAAATGGTTTGCCGAGTCCCTCCTCGTCCGCATAACCCAGCTCGCGAGCCGTGGCATGCGACAACGCGACCATCTCGTAGGCGAAGTGCGTGGACGCTTCGGCCTGCTGCGCGAAGCCCATGGCTCCCAGTGCCTGTTTCAACAACTCCTGAAGGTAGGCCTGTCGCGAGTCGATGACGTTGTACACCGCTGACGCACGTCCAAACGGCGGTGCATTACCGCCATCTCCCGTCGGAGTAGACGAGGTCGCCCACAGCGGCCGGCCGCCTCGGTCGTCGAACACGCGGTAGTGGAAGTCGCGCCCGAGCAGGCCGAACTTCCAGAACTGGTTGGCGATATCCTTGCCGACGTAGGTGACGGTGCCGTTGGACCGCACGATGACTTTTTCGCGAGAGTCGTTTCCACGCTCGGCTTGCGCCTCTTTTCCACGCTCGGCTCCCGCCTCGCGGTCGTGTCCGAATTCATCGTCGCTCGGCGCGTCGGACTCGGCGGTCTGGCCGTCCTCGATTTTCATCACCCAGCATCCGGCGAGGCGCCCTTCCGTCTGCAGGAACACGGCGCCTAGGGCTTTCAGTTCTTCGAAGGCCTTGGTCCAGAACTGCAGGCGGAGGATGTCGCCCTCCCATGTCAGCAGGTCGTAGTCCACGTTCATTCGCGCCATCGTGCGCAGGTGGCAGCGCACAATGCGGTCGGCGATGAAGGCGCCCATCTCCGCCATCGCGTTTCCACCGGCTTCGATGTCGTGCATCGCGGCGGCGCGCACCTTCAGCCTCTCGGCATCACCCTCGTACCACTCGGTGACCTTCGCGTACAGGTCCCAGCAGTAGTAGTCGAAGCGGACACCAGGGTCATCGGAAAGCGCTCTGACTCCGGTCAGATCGCGACCCTCGAGCTGTGAGAACCCCACAACCACGTCAGCCACCTGCACGCCGGTGTCATCGATGTAGTTCTGCACTTCCACCGGCCGGCCCTGGAATCGCAGGAGCCGAGCCATGCTGTCGCCAAGGGCTGAATTGCGCAGGTGTCCAATGTGCGCAGCCTTGTTGGGATTGATCGCCGTGTGTTCGACGATGGCCTTGTCGGCGACCGTGGTCTGCTCGACCGGTTCGCCCTGAGCCTGTCGATAGGCATCCCCGAGGCGGGCCATCACAAAGGCCCGGCGGTCGAGATAGAAGTTGAGATACCCGTTGGGCGCGGCTTCGATCCGGGCGATGCCGTCGAGGCTGCCGAGGGCTGCGGCCAGTTCCTGCGCGATTGCGCGGGGCGCCTTGCGCAGGCGCCGCGCCAGTTCAAATGCGACCGGCACCGCCAGATCACCCAACGCGCGTCGCGGCGGCATCTCGATGACGATGGGTGGTTGATCGCTTTCGGGCAGACCGAACGTCTGAGAGAGCGTGTGTTGTAACTGGCTTCTGACGATTGTGTGAACGGGCAGAATCATGCGAATCGTCATTGTATGCGGGCGTAGTCTTCCGGCGTATTGAGGTTGGCGAGCACACGATCCGGGTCGCCAAAGGCCGCCATGTCCTGTTCGGACAGCTCGCCCATTCTTAACTGGAGCCCCAGGTCCGCCGCCTTGAGGTGTCCTGCTTCGATGGCCTCGCGGATACGCTCTCGCGCAGATTGTCGATAGCAGGCCACAAGCGGTTCCGGCCCCCGGCGGGTCCTGACCCAGGCGCCGTCACCCGATGCGGCAAGCACCAGCAGCGACTGCAGGAGTGGTTCCACCAGGAAGGGCATATCGCAGGCGACCACCAGGACACGATCGGCCGTGGTGGACGCGAGCGCGCTGTAGATGCCGCCGAGTGCTCCTGCGCCGGCCACCCGATCCTCCACCGTCCGCAGGCCAAGGTCGGCGAATCGCTCCGGGGCGTGACCGACCAGAAAGACGTCGCCAGTGACACGCTGCAGCAACTGGATCTGACGGACGATAATGGAGGTGCCGTCCACGACGAGTCGGCTCTTGTCGCGTCCGTCAAATCGACGGGCCCGGCCCCCGGCCAAAATGGCCCCGGCCGTCGTATGCACGGACATCTTGCGAGGAATGATGACACGGTTACACGACTATCGCCTCCGCCGCCTCCTGACCGCCGGTGTCATCATGGGTGTGCTGCTGTGGCCGGCAACGGGCGAAGCCCAGAGTGGGCCGGCCGCGGGCGTGCTGGTGTTGCCGTTTTCGGTGACCGTTGAAGCCAATGTGCCCGGAGGCGAAGGCGCAGCGTTCTGGCTTGGTGAGGCGACGGCCATCCTGCTCGCCGACGAACTTGACGCCCGCGGCGCGGCTGCGCTGTCACGCGCGGACCGCCTGGATGCGTTTTCGCGATTGCAGTTGCCGATGACGCCGACGCTGACACGAGCCACGATGATGCGGGTCGCCGAGTTGGTTGGCGCCAGCGAACTCGTGATTGGCGAAGTCCGGCTGGGGGCGTGGATGACGGTGACGACTCGTGTCATCGCGGTTGATTCTGCACGGCAGCGTCCTGAAATTGTGGAGGAAGGTCAGGGTGTGCAGATGTATGCCGTGTTTGAACGCATCGCCGCGCGCCTGATGCCCAGCACCGAGGGGGCCACGCGTCGGCCGCACTTGCCACTCGGCGCGTTCGAGCAATACGTGAAGGGCCTGGTGGCGCCGACGCCTGGCGCGCAGGAGCGTTTTCTTGAGCAGGCTCGGCAGCAGGCGCCCGCCGACGACCGCGTGTTACTCGCGCTGTGGGATCTCTATGCCTCCCAAGGCGCCGACGCCAAGGCACTCGCGGTCGCCCAGACGGTCGCCCGCAACGCGCCACTCGATCGGCAGGCACGTTTTTCCTCGGCCTTGTCGATGATCGCGCTCCGCCGCTACAACGCTGCGTTTGCCGTCCTCCAGACGCTGCATGGCGAGACGCCATCGCCGGTGTTGTCCAATGCCATGGGTATCATTCAGCTGCGCCGAGGCAGTACGCCGCAGACCGGGCTTCCCTCGTATTTCTTCAATCGTGCAGCCGACGAGGCGCCCGACAACGCCGACTACCTCTTTAATCTCGGCTACGCCTACGCACGCAGCCGCGACGTGGACGCCGCGCTCTACTGGCTACGAGAAGGGGTGCGTTTTGCGTCCGCTGACGGCGAGGCGCATCTGCTGATGAGTCAGATGCTGATGATCGCCGGCAGGAAGGTGGAGGCCCAACGGGAGTTTGACCTCGCGAAGCAGCTCGGCACCAGCCTCGACCCGGAAGGCCTCGCGCTCAGTGATGCGGTGCCCGCTGGTCTGGAGCGCCTGGTGGGCCGCCTCGATCTGCGTCCCCGCGATCGCGTTAACGCCGCCATTGCCAACCCGGGGCAGCGCGAACAGTTGGAACTGGCGGCGTTTCATGTGGCACGTGGACGCCGCCTGTTCGAGCAGGAGAACGATCGCGCCGCCGCCAACGAATTACGGCGCGCGATCTACCTTCGTCCCTATGACGATGAGCCGCATCTGCTGCTGGGTCGCATCTACCAGCGGGGTGGCCGGCTGAGCGAAGCGCGCGATGAGTTTCGCATCGCGGTGTGGTCGCGCGACTCAGCGGAGGCCCGGGTGCGCCTGGGTGGCGCGTTGCTTGACAGCGGCGATCGGCCGGGTGCCAGAGAACAGGCGTTACTGGCGCTGACCCTCGTGGCCGACGACCCCGAAGCCAGGGCGTTGCTCACGAGGATCGGCGGAAAGACTCCATAGCGCGTGCTAAGATCTCCGCCAGGATCATGTCCGATCAAGGTGTTCACGAAGTCCAATTGAGCGGAAAACAGCTCGTTTTCCTGTTCATGTCCGCTGTCGTGCTGGCGGTCGTGGTCTTTTTGCTGGGCGTGAACGTCGGTCAGGGCGTGCGTTCGGCCGTGGGTGAGACGGAAACCACTGCCGAGGCGGCCGGCAGTCAAGTGCCGGAGACCCTGGTGCCCGCCGACCCCGCCGCAGGTGAGAAGGCCGAGAAGCCTGCCGAGCCCGAGCTGAGTTATCACGAGATGCTGGTGGGTTCCTCCACGCCGCCTCCAGTGGCCGAGGTCGCGCCACCTGCATCTGAAGCGACGGAAGCGGCGCCCCCGCTGGCTGCCGCTGCCCCGATTGCCGGCGCCGGCGACTGGTTCCTGCAGATAGGTGCCTACTCCACGCGCGGCGTGGCCGACAGCCAGGCGGAGAAGCTCAAGCAGCTGAGCGTGCCGGCGTTTGTACTCGTGCCTGGCGCGGGTTCTGCGGACAAGTTATTTAAGGTGCGCGTCGGCCCCTACAAGGACCGCGCCGAGGCGGAGAAGGTCAAGATCCGCCTGGAACGGCAGGGCACTTCATCGCGAATTACGCGCTAGCGCTGCTGTCCGGCGGACTCCTCGCGGCCAGCTTCCCGAAGTACGGACATCCCGCCTTCGCATGGACGGCGCTCGCCCCATTGTTCGTGGCGGTCGCGCTGCATGCCACGCGGTCGCCTGCCGAGGGTCGTCGCGGCGTGTTCGCACTGGGCTGGCTCACCGGTATGGCACATTTCAGTCTCACGGTGTCGTGGGTGGTGGAGGTCATGAACCTGCACGGCGGCCTGCCGCAACCTGTCGCCTGGGCCGTCATGCTGCTGCTGGCGAGTTACCTGGCGCTGTATCCGGCCCTGTGCGCCGTGTTGGTGGGGCGCGCGGTGAAGCAATTTGGCGTGACAGGGTTGTGGCTCGCTCCGGCGTGCTGGGTGGCCACGGAGTGGCTGCGCGGCTGGGTGGGCGGCGGCTTTCCGTGGGCGCTGCTCGGCACGTCACAGGCGTCGGTCACGCCCGTGATTCAACTCGCAAGTGTCACTGGCGTCTTTGGCGTCTCGGCTCTTCTGGCGCTGGTGTCGGCGGCCGCCGCCGTCGTGACCGTCACGCGCAGGCCCCGACATCTTTGGGCGGCCGGCGGTGTGATGGCGCTTGTCGCTGTGGTGACGGCACTTGGGGCCTGGCGTGTGGCGGGTGGCACGCTCGTGTCGACCGGACCAGTCCTGAAGGTCGGGCTCGTGCAAGGCAACGTGGCCCAGGGCCAGAAATGGGATCCGGAGTTTCGACAGGAAATCACCGATCGCTACCTGCGGTTGAGCCAGCAGGTGATCGACATCGGCGCGCGGTTCGTGGTGTGGCCTGAAGCCTCGACCCCGTTCTTCTTTGAAGCGGAGCCGGTGCGAGCTGAGCCGATTCGTGCGCTGGCCAGAGAGACGCGTACGGCCATCCTCATCGGCAGCGACCTGTTCGAGCGCGACGCGGCGGGCGACCGTATCTATAACTCCGCGGTGATGGTGGGCGAGGACGGTACCTCGCGCGGGTCGTATTCGAAGATGCAGCTGGTGCCCTTCGGCGAATATGTGCCGCTGAAATCGCTGCTGTTCTTCATCGGTCCGCTTGTCGAGAAGGTGTCGGACTTCACGCACGGGACCGATTCCACAGTCCTTGAGGCCGCCGGGGTCAAGACGGGGGTGGCGATTTGTTACGAGGTCGTTTATCCGTGGATTACCCGGGCGTTTGCCGAAC
The DNA here is from genome assembly GCA_005799825.1 of Acidobacteriota bacterium. Classification (GTDB taxonomy): domain Bacteria; phylum Acidobacteriota; class Vicinamibacteria; order Vicinamibacterales; family SCN-69-37; genus SYFT01. The sequence continues at coordinate 12,021 of SYFT01000071.1, forward strand.
GCGGAGCCGAGTTGCTGACCACCATTACCAATGACGCGTGGTTCGGTCTCTCGTCGGCCCCGTATCAGCACTTTGAGCAGGCCAGTCTGCGTGCGGTGGAACAGGGGCGCTACCTCGTGCGGGCCGCCAACACCGGCATTACCGGCGTGGTGGACCCATACGGGCGGCCCATCGTGGCGACCGGGTTGTTTGAAGAGACAGCGATTACGCAGGACGTGCGGCTAATCCAGTCGCGCACGATCTACAGTTCTCTGGGCGATGTGGTGGCGTGGGTCTGTGCCCTCGCCGCCGCCATGGTGGCCATGGTAAGCATGACGGGCATGACGGGCATGACAGGCCTCCGGCGTCGCCAGACGGCGCCGCAGGGCGTTGCAGGCGGGGAGCAGTGATGAGTGAGCGAGAAATGACCATCGAAGAGCAGGCGCGTTGGTACGCGGATCTGGCCGATCGTGCCGCCGATCTCCGGAGGGGGCTTTGACGAAGCGCGACTTGAGCGTGAGCTAGGCCAGATCGAAGCCCAGGTCTCTGAACCCGATTTCTGGAAAGACCAGGAGCGCGCCCAACAGACGCTCCAGCGACGCCGGCGGCTCGATGATGACCGTGTGATTGCCGCGTCGGTGAGGACGCAGGCCGACGACCTGGCGGTGCTCATCGAGTGGGGCCGACAGGGGGAAGACGTGTCGGCGGACCTCTCGAAGGGGCTGACCGCGTTTGCGGCGGCCATCCAGGCCGGTGAAGTGCGCACGATGTTGTCGGGGCCGATGGACCGCAACAACGCCATTGTCACCATCCATCCAGGCGCGGGCGGTACAGAGTCGCAGGATTGGGCAGAGATGCTCATGCGCATGTACGTCCGCTGGAGTGAGCGCCGCGGCTTCAAGCGCGAGGTGGTCGATCTGCAACCCGGCGAAGAAGCCGGGATCAAGAGCGCGACCATGACCATTTATGGCGAAAATGCATACGGACTGCTCGCCGCCGAAGCCGGCGTGCACCGCCTGGTGCGGATCTCGCCGTTTGATCAGGCGGCGCGCCGACACACGTCGTTTGCCTCGGTCTACATCTGGCCCGAATTGCCCGACGATATCGACGTCGAGATTGATGAAAAGGATCTTCGCGTCGATACCTTCCGATCGAGTGGCGCCGGCGGCCAGCACGTCAACGTGACGGACTCGGCCGTGCGGCTGACCCACTTGCCCACAGGCATTGTCGTCTCATGCCAGAACGAACGGTCGCAACACAAGAACCGCGCGTCGGCCATGAAGGTACTCAAGTCACGCCTGTACGACGTCAAGATGAAGGAACAGCAGGCGAAGCTCGATCAGATCGGTGGCGAGAAAAGAGACATCGCCTTCGGCAGCCAGATCCGCAGCTATGTGCTGGCTCCGTACCGTATGGTGAAGGACCACCGGACCAAGTATCAGGTGGGCGACCCAGACCGGGTGCTCGACGGCGACCTGGAGGAGTTCATCCGGTCGTTCCTGCTAAAGAAGGGCAGCGGCAACCTTTCCACGACCGACGAGGCCGACGAGCTCTAGCGTCCAGGCCCCCATTACCGCGCTTTCAGATGGCCCCGTGCAACGTCATGCATTTCTTCATGGATCTTCATGGAGCTTGATAGTGAATGAAACGCTGAGCGCTTTCAGCGGATGCCTGGCTCGGTGCCGGCGATGAACGCTTCGAGGCCTTTGCTAGTCATGGCCATGATGACGTTGCTGGGGCGTTCGAAGGACGGCGGCGCCGGGAGTAGGGTGCGGCGACCGGCCACCCACGGTTTCATAATGTCGATCCAGATCGGAAGCGCAGCAGCAGTGCCCGTTTGGCCTGGGCCAATCGGCTTCTTCTGATCGCGCCCCACCCACACGCCGAGTGTGATGTCGGGATCGAACCCGATGAACCAGGCGTCGGTGTAGTCATCAGTCGTGCCGGTCTTGCCGCCCACTGGCCAGTCCAGCACCTGCGCCCTGACAGCGGTGCCGTGTTGAACCACGCCCTGCAGCAGGTGGGTCATGACAAACGCCGTATCGGCGCGCAGCGCGTCGTGCGGCACGGGCCGACGGTCTTCGAGAATGTTGCCGTCACGATCGAGGACCTGCGTATACGCCAGCGGCGTGACGCGTACGCCCTGGTTGGCAAAGGCGGAGTAGGCAGAGGTCATCTCGATGAGCGTCGCTTCGGCGGCGCCGATCGCTACCGGCAGAAACACCGGCAGGGGAGATGTGATGCCCATGCGCTTGGCCGTCCCGATCACCTGCGGCGGCCCAAGCGCGTCCATCAGCTTGATCGTCGGGATATTGCGCGACCCGGCAAGTGCGTCGCGCAGCATGACCTGTCCGAGATATTCGCGGTCATAGTTCTGCGGCTGCCAAAGAGGTTGATTCGGGCCGGCGACAAAACTCACGGGGCTATCATCGATGAGCGACGTGGCCGTATAGCCGCGGTCGATCGCGGCCGTGTAGACAAAGGGTTTGAAGGTGGATCCCACTTGCCGCAGCGCTTGCGTTGCGCGATTGAACTGGCTGCGCCCGAAGTTGTGGCCGCCCACCATCACCAGAATCTGTCCGGTGCGGTTCTCGATGGCCACCACGGCGCCCTCAAGTGACGGCGTCTGCTCGAGCCCGGCCACGAAGTGCTTGGCTTCGTCGACGTAGCTGATCACCCGCACTTCGATCAGGTCTCCACGCCGTATCAGGGTGTCTGAGCGACGCTGTGTCCACGCATAGCCCGCGTCCATGATGGTGCCTTCCCACGCACCGGCGCGCACACGAATGGTGCCCTTGTCGATGTTCAGCACCAGCGCGGGGATCACCTCGTTCACCGTCGGCGGACGAGACCAGCGAGGCACTCTGAAGGCGTCGAGGTCCACCTTCTCGGCTACCAGGTTGCGCGCCGGTTGGCGATAGCCGCCGAGCCGATCGATCCGCCGCAGCTCACGGTCGAGGACCTCGATCGCCGTCCGCTGCAACTTCGCGTCCAGTCCCGTACGCACCGTCAGGCCGCTTTCGTAGATCGCCTTGGCGCCGTAGCGGTCCTGCAACTCCTGCCGAATGTTCTCGGTAAAGTGCGGCGCCAGCGTGGGACCACCCAGCGGGGCACCGGAGGTGACGATGGGCCGGGCCTTGGCGGCGATGGCGTCCTCTGGGGTGATGAAGTTGTTGGCGGCCATACGATCCAGCGCCAGATTGCGCTTGCGCCTGGCCTCAGGCAGGTTCACGTACGGGCTTTGCCGCTCGGGCGCCTGAATGATGCCCGCAAGCATGGCGGCCTCTTCGAGCGTCAGATCCACAATCGACTTGTCGAAGTACATTCGCGACGCGGTCTGCACGCCATACGCGCCGTGGCCCCAGTAGATTTGGTTGCAGTACATCGTGAAAATTTCGGACTTGCCGTAGCGACGTTCGATCTGCAGCGCCACGAGCGCTTCCTTAATCTTCCGTTCCCACCCGCTGACGTCCACCCAGGCGTTCGGGTCGCGTCTGAATCCAATCGTGTCTCGAAACAGGTTGCGCGCCAGCTGCTGGGTGATAGTGGACCGGCCCGGCGTGCGGCCAGATCCTGTCAGGTCGCGGACGACCGCCCAGACCATGCGCGTGGGCTGCAGCCCCATGTGATCATTGAAGTCGGCGTCTTCCACCGCCATGATGGCCTGGCGAAGTACCGTTGGGATCTGCGCGTCAGTGATGACCTCGCGCCGTTCGGTGGCGAACTCGCCGACCACGCCGCCGTCCCGCCCGACGACTCGGGTGATTGTGCTGGGCGCGTAGCTATCGAGCGCGCTGATCTGCGGCAGGTCGCCGACAAACGCGAGCACCACACCGCTCGCAATGCCGAACAACGCTGCCGCAAGAAAAAGCGCGACGAGACCGAATCCACGGACGAGACGGATCGTGACGACAGCCATGAGCTGTCTGTAACGATATCAGCCCCCGCTGCGGTCGTGGCGAACGGCGGTGCCGGATCTGCCGCCCGACCGCCCATCCGACTGGTCCGCCGACGGGGTCCGAGAGCCCGAAGGTGTCCCGGATCGTGACGGCGATTGCACGCCGGACCCCGATCGCTGCGGTTGCGACAGTCGCTCCGAAGAAGGCGACTGGCGCGTGGCTGGTGGTGCTGGCCGCGACTCTTGTGGCGACGGTCGCGAGAGCGACGGCGCGCGTCGCTGGGTCGGGCGCTCGGTCGGTCTCTGACGTTCCTGAGGCTCAATCCGCTGGTTAGATGGCGTCTGGGGTCTTGTGGCCATCGGTGTGTTACGCGACGGGAACGGGGACTGGCGCATTTGCGGCGCCTGCGACGGTGCCTGAGAAGGCGCGTTTCGCGGTGCTCCGCGCGGCACCGCTCTTTGCGGCGGCTCGGACCACCGCTCGGGGCGTTCGCGTTGATCGCGCTGGTTGTTCTGCGACGGTCGTCCGGTGAATGGGCGCGCATCGTTCGGTCGCGAGTAGTAGGGCACTGACGCGTTGAAGGACTGCCTGGGCACCGCGTACCCCACGCGCCGGGCCTGCACGGGGCGTTGCGGCACCCAGAACCACCGCGAGCCCCCTCTCTCCCATCGCCCGTAGTGGTGCGTCGGCCATTCCCAACGCGACCCACCAATCCAGCTGTAGCCAAAGTTCACGACGAACGACCAGCGGCCGGTTCGATACGGTTGCCATCCCACTGACACCTGGGGATACCAGACCCATCCGTACGATCCGTAGCGCGACCACGAGCCGTGTCGATCGAAGTCACCACCATACGCGCGGAGTTCCACGGGCAGGTACTGCACGGATTCCACACCGTAGCGATCGGCATCGACTGATTCGGTCCAGCGTTCGAAGTCATCGCGCGGCGTGGCGTAGGCGTACGGCACCGACGGCGCATAACTTGCGGTCGTCAACGCGCGCGTGCCGGCACGCACCGAAGTGCGGCCCATCGAATTCTCAAGCTCTGCCAATCCACGTGAAACGGCGAGTTCCAGTTCCGCTTTGCCCCGGCGGTTGTCAGAGAGGGTGATGCGATAGTCGCCGCCGGTTCGCACGAGCGCAGCGCCGGCTGGCCGCGCATCAATCTCAAACGATTTTGCGCGCCAGGTCACTTTCAGTCGTCCGCCGTGCAGCCGCCACGCGGCTGAATCGTCAATCATGATGTCTGTGTATTCGTCGAGTGCAATGACGCTGCCGTCCGAGAACAACACTTCCACCCGCCCGCGCGATGTGCTCAGGCGATCGCCCACTTCAAGCGGTATTTGTTCAAAGTCGCGGACCGCGTCGTCCCCACGATAGAGCTGCGCACTGCCATCAACAGCTGACACGTAGGCCGGCACCTCCTGATAGGACCCCGCATCGCCCGCGTAGCTCAACTGCTCAGAGTCGCGCCCAGGCACGTACTGCTGCCCGGGAGTATCGCGATACTGCGCAACCAGAGAGGGAGACCAGGCGAGGGCGCCGATCGCGAGGATCAAAACAATAGGAAGCCTGACTGTAAGTGGAAAGGTCATCGGACCCTCTAAGTCAGACAGGGAGCTGGCACACAAAGTATAGCGTGCATTTCGTAGCTCGACCGGGGTCTTAAGGCCAAGGCTATATTGACATATACACGCTCATGTTTCTATAATCTAAGAGACTAAGGTTTAGCCATTTTCCTGCCCTTCGCGGCAGAGGAGCAACGGACATTATGAGCAAGATCATTGGAATTGACCTGGGCACTACGAACTCTGTCGTCGCCGTTATGGAAGGTGGCGAGGCTGTTGTTATCACCAACTCAGAGGGTGGGCGGCTGACGCCGTCGGTGGTTGGGTTTGCAAAGTCGGGCGAGCGCCTAGTGGGCCAGGTCGCAAAGCGCCAGGCCGTCACCAACCCCGAGAACACGGTCTACTCCATCAAACGTTTCATGGGCCGCCGGTTCGATGAAGTTGGCGAAGAACTGAAGATGGTGCCGTATCGGGTGACGGCAGAGGGTGGCCACGTCGCCGTGAAGGTAGACGGGCAGGACAAGCCGTTCACGCCGGCGCAAATCTCCGCGATGATCCTCGGCAAGCTGAAGCAGGCCGCCGAAGATTACCTCGGCCAGCCGGTGACCAAGGCGGTCATCACGGTGC
>SYFT01000072.1 GCA_005799825.1 Acidobacteriota bacterium
AGCTTCAGCGTGAAGACCCAGACGCTCGCGAACCACATTCGCTCGTGATTGTGCAGGTAGCCCGTGGAGGTGAGTTCCCCGCACCACGCATTGAAGTACGGCAAGTCGGTCGTGCCGGCGATTGCACAAGCCAGGCGATTGCGGTCCGCCTGCAGGAGCGTGTCATCGAGCGACCGCAACCGTGCCAGATACGCGTGCCAGACACCGGGACGGGCCTCGAGCCATCCCTTCCAGTAAGTCCGCCAGACGACCTCCTGCACGAACTTCTCGACCCGCTCGACCGTACCGACCGTGCGGGCGAAGCCGAGCACTTCCTCCTCGAGCACCAGCCGCCGCCGGAGATACGGCGAGAGACGGCTCGTCGTCTGCCCCTCCGCGTAGTTCCGCGCGGTCGAATATTGCCCAATCACCTCAACCAGAGTATCGAGCCTCGCCAGGCCTGCTGTCCGCGCTGGAACAGTGGTCAGTGCCGTGCGTTCGCTGCCCTTCATGCCTTGCTGGAGTCCACCGTCTCATCATCGCAGGGTCGCCGATGGGGGGCAATATCCGCTCGGCTGTCCAATTCGCAAGGACACGCGGTGGTGTACGGGGCGGCTCGGCCTCCAAAGATCTCCCGGCGCAGATACTGGAGCACCACATTCGCTATGACCATTATCCCCACGCGTATCGCTTCGTCGGCCAGGTCGAAGTACAGGGGATGCCACATGGCGGTGATGCCCTTCTCGGGGTTATTGATGCTGGAAAAAAAGTAGAAGCCGGAGATCTTCTGCCGGTAGAACGCCAAGTCCTCGGATACCATTTGCGCCGGCGGTGAACTGACGTTGGCCTTGCCCACTGCGGCCTCCAGCGCGGGGCTGTTGAACACCACGGGTGATGACTCAATCAAGTTCAGCTTGTGGGTGGCGCTGCGATAGACGACGCGCTCGACCACACTGCGCCGCGTCGCTGTGGCAAGCGAAATCTGCCCTCCGTGATCTGCTCAGTGTCGGATAAGACCCACTATGTTCGGGAAGGCCCCACGTAATCCGGACTATCAGCGTTACGGCTGGGGAGTGAGCCGGATGCGAAGCGAGGTTTCAGCGCGGGTCTCGATCCACACCACAAGATCCGTCCCCGCGAGGGTATGCCGGTGACCGAATCGGAACCGGGGGCCGCGTGAGATTGCGCGACCGTCGAGCGTAAGACTCGCCGAGGATTCGCCCCATCCTTCAATCACCAGCGCCAGGTTCCGAACCGGGGACGCGGGCGACGCCACGACCACCAACTCGAGCGGACGAGTCAACGCGGCCTCCGCTTTCAGACGATAGGCGCGCTCGGAGCGATCGTATCCGAGCGAAGCGGCAGGGCCCGCAGCGACCCGCAATTCCGGCGCTTGCGACCACGAACGCGCGAGTTCAAGGAGGTCGCTCCACGGCTGATCGGTCATTCCGTACAGCGAGGTGCGGAAGTCGCGTCCGTCTGAGCCCTGATTGAGCGGCGGAGTTGAGATGGGGAAGCCGAGGAAGTGGGCGGCGCGGTCGGTGGCCACACTGGTGCGGCCGTCTGACGGTGTCTGCCCAACGGGCCAGTGGTTTCCCGACCCCGGGCGCGACAGGTTGAGCAGGTTCATGTCGCGGAGGTAGGACATCTTGTTCCCGGGCTCGAAGACGATAAAGGGCTTGTAGCTCGACTTCAAATTGTGGCGCTGGATGACGAGGTCCGCCGGGACCTTCTTCGAATCTGGCTTCGGATCCGTGACGTAGGAGAAGACCTGCGTTTCCCCGGCGAGGTTCCCCACCGTGACGTAGTCGGGGTTGACGACGTCGCCTTGCAGCTGTCCGGGCTGGGTCAGCGGGATCGATTCCTGGAACTGGACCGGGCTGCCGAGGGTGTTTCGATTCCAGCTCACCGTGCGGACGGCCGCGGTATCTGGGTAGACGAAGTAGTACTCGTCGACCCATGCGCCGTTGCCCAGCCTCTCCTGGGTGTTCCACAGTTCGTTCTTCACGTTCACGAGCGCGTAGCGCCAATGCACCACCGCGCGCGCGTCGGTCTGCTCGATGACGCGGACGTGCGAGTAGCGATTCTGCTTGTCGTTCATGTGCTCGTACGTGTAGTCGGCGTCGTAACCCTCAACACTCTGGTCAGCCATCCATAACCCGTTTTCGCTGACCCAGGCGGGGGAGTACTGCGTGCCCCGCCAGAACACGAGACGCGCAGGCGAGTTGTCGAAGCGCACCAGGACATCGGGGTGAGCATCGACGCGCCAGAGCGCGTCCCACTCGGGGTGGTATTTGAGTTTCGTGAGGTAGGCGCCGAAGCGGCCGGGGCCCTTGGGGCCCGACGGCATCACGCGCGGCGGAAGGGGAGGAGGACCGGGTTTTGCCGAGACCGCGGCGGCCATGATCTCAGCGTCCGGGAGCGCCGTGGCATGGACCTTCACTTCGTCCAGCGCGCCATCGATCGAGTACCAGGTTGGACGTGTTCCTTCGAATCGATGCCACGGGGTTGGCCGGAGCGGCGAACGAACTCCTCCCACCAGCAGGTCGAGCCCCCGCGGCGTGATGATCTGACCGCGCTGCGATCCGCTGCGGCCGCCAGGTCCTGGTGCTGGAAGTGCGGTTCGCGCCACCTCCGTTCCGTTGACGAAGAGCACCAGGCCCGACGCGACATCGTAGCGTGCGGCGACGTGAGTCCAGCGGCGCAGGGGAACGGCACCCTCCAACGAGCGAGCCTCGAGCCAGCGGCCGTCGACCGCGACCCGCAACGAGAGTTCGCCGCGGGGACCGAGGCCAAAGATGTAGCCGCGCATCTGCTCGTCGCCATGGTCCACCACCGGTGCCACGTTCCATGGGTACGCGCCGAGCGCAAGCCAAGCCTCTAGTGTGAAGGCGTTTGAGAGCAACGGCGCCGTGGCCGCCGTTCGTGTGAGGACCGTGGTGTAGCCATCGAAAACGACCGCCTGGCCCACCACTCCCGGGGCGATGCGGTGCAACCCTTCGAGGCGGTCACGATGTCCGCCGGCCCAGTCGGGGCTTGTTTCCTCTTCGACGGTGTCGAGCGGCCACCACGCGACCGGACCCTGAGCGGGCGGGATTCGATCCTGAGCCACCAACGCGAAGCTTGCGGCGACCAACAGTGTCAGGCCGACCAGAATGACTTTGGGCATCAGGTCCTCTACTTACCGGGGTCGTTTGCGAACCCTTCGGAGCGTTACGATCATAGAATAGCGGGTGGACAGCTTGAAGTCTGCTTGGTCGTTGAGGATTTGCGAGCAATTCGCAGAGGTGATGCATGCGACGATGGTCAATGGCGGCGGTTTCCTTCTTGTTTCTGCTCACACTGTCGTCCGCGGGCGACGCCCAATCGGCCTTCGGGTTCAAAACCCCTGAGCGCGGTTTCGTCAGCACCCGCCCGGGCTCGACCTGGGAGTATGGCCTACTGAGCGGCAACGGGAGTGTGGGCGCCGTGGTGATGAGCCAGCCCCTCGACGAAACCGTGATCTTCTCCCACGAGCGCATGTTTCTGCCGGAACGCCCGCCGCACCTGCCGCCCGTCACCGGCCCGCGACTCTTTGAGATCCGCGGCCTGATCGACCGCGGCCTGTATCAGCAGGCCAGTCAGCTGGCATTCGATCTCTCGGGGCAGGACGGCTTCCTGTATCCGGACCCGTTCATTCCCGCCTTCGAACTCGGCGTCAAAATGGACGGCGATCCCAACATCGAGAAGTATCGCCGAGGCGTCGACTTCGAGACTGGCGAGGCGAGTGTCGAGTGGAAAGGTGCGGGCGGCGGTTTCGTGCGCACGCTCTTCGTCTCTCGCGCTGACTCGGTTGCGGTGATGCGGATCCGCGGCGAGCGCCCCGGGTCCGTGAACGCGCGGCTGGAACTGCGCTCGCGCGAACCGGGTCACGAGCGTTTCCGCAAACACATGCGCGACGCGAAAGCGACGGCAGCCGGTGAGCACCTCACCTACCGCCATCGATTTCAGAACGCGTATCCCGGCAGCATCCACTCGATAGAAGGCGTAGCGCGGGTCAGCACCCGTGGCGGGTCGATACGGGTGGACGGCACGGGTCTCGTGGTCACCGGAGCCGACGATGTGATGCTCCTCGTCGATGTTCTTCCGGTGTACGAAGAGGATAAGATTCATCACGAACGCACCCAGGCCCGACTCAAAGCCCTCCCGCCCGCATACGAAACCCTGCTCGAGCGCCACACGAAGATCCACGGCGATCTCTTCCGCCGGGTCCGGCTCGACCTCGGAGGCGGAGCCGACCGCTCGCTTTCGAGCGAGGACCTGATCGCGAAGAGCACGGACGAGGCGATCCTACCCGCGCTGATCGAGAAGACGTTCGATGCTAGCCGCTACAACATCATCTCGAGCATCGGCGAGCTGCCGCCGAACCTGCAGGGCGTCTGGGCGGGCACCTACGATCCGCCCTGGGCGAGCGACTACACCCAGAACGGAAACGTGCAGTCGGCGATCGCCAGCGTGCTGATGGCACGCACGCCCGAGTTGATGCTTTCCTTCACGTCATACATCGAATACCTGGTGCCGTGGATGGAATTGAACGCGCAGCGGATTTTCGGCGCGCGCGGCGTCGTTCTGCCCTCGCGCACCAGCACCAACGGCTTCAACAACGCCCTCGCCCCCCGCTTCGCCGGCGGCTTCTGGGTCGGGGGCGCAGCTTGGGCCGCGCACTTCTTCTACGACTACTACCTTCACACCGGCGACCGCAAGTTCCTGGTCGAGCACGCCCTGCCTTTCATGGAGAAGACGGCACTCTTCTTTGAGGACTACCTCTACGAAGGGAAGGACGGCAAGTGGATCTTCTCCCCCACCCAGTCGCCCGAGAATGCTCCCGAGAACACCAAGTCCCAGGCCACCTTCAACGCCACGATGGACGTCGCGGCCGCGAAGGAGCTCCTCACCCGGCTGGTGGCCCTCTCCCGCGAACTTGGACGCAATCAAGAGAAGGTGCCGGTCTGGGAAAAGATGCTCGCGAAGATGCCGCCCTACATGATGGGGCCCGATGGCGGGGTCAAGGAGTGGTTGACCCCCCTCCTCGACGACAACCACGCGCATCGCCACTCGTCGCACCTCTACCCGCTCTATCACGGCCTGCCAGACGAGATCGCCAGGGACCCACGCCTCATGGCAGGGTTCAAGCGCGTGATCGAGCTCAAGCTCGAGCGACATTGGACCGACTGGCAGAAGAGCGGCGGCTACATGTCGTTCGGCTTGGTTCAACTTGGTCAGGCGGCGACGAGCCTCGGCGAAGCCGACCTTGCCTACCGGTCATTCGTGCCTCTCGTCACCCGCTACTGGCTGCCCAACATGGCGTCCACCCACAATTACCGTAGCCTCTTCAACATGGACGTCAGCGGCGGTCTGCCCGCGGTGCTCATCAGCATGCTCGTCACCAGTGACCCCGGCAAGGTGTCGCTCCTCAAGTCGCTGCCCAAGACCTGGCCGCAGGGCACCATCGAGGGACTGTTGGCCCGTGGACAGGTGGAGGTGCGCAAGCTCGACTGGACACCCAGCTCGGTCGAGGTGACGCTCGTTTCTCCAAAGGCGCAGCGCCTCGTTATCGAGTTGCCGCGTCCCATCAAGACCGCGAAGCTGCGCGATGCCGCGGCGACCCTGGCTGTGGGTGACGCGCCCAACCGCCTAACACTAACCCTCAAAGCAAGCCAGCCCGTGACGGTGGTGGTAGAGCTCCAGTGATGAACGCGCTTCCGAAGTTCGCCTACTGCATGTTCCGCGCGGCGGGGGTTGTTGGCCTCGCGCTGGTCGGGTCCGTAGTTGCCGTCACCGTGACCGTTGCCGAGGCCCCGGCCGCGAGCACGAGCGACCCGTCGCTCGTGACCTTTGAGCGGATCTTCAAGACGAAGGACTTCCGACTCGAGCGCTTTGGTCCGGCGTGCTTTCTAGACGGCGGCGCCACGTCAGCTGTCGAGGGTTGAATAAGGCCGCTTATGTTCGTAAAGGACCTACGCAATGTGGCGGAATTCGTCGCCACACTTCTGGTGGCGGGCGTAATCGGGAATCGGCTTCTCCACGCCATTGCGCTCCCGCTGTCTCAAGCCGTATTGTCCACCGCAGCGTGTGTCGTCATAGGCAGTGTACTCGCGCGGTCGGCGTCTCACGTGGGCCGCAGGAGCGCGTTCGCGTCGGTGGGTGCGTCGGCCGTGTTCATGGCGATCCTGTTTCGAGGTATGCCGACGACGACGGGTCGCACGGCCAACGTCACGGAGTACGTTGCGTTCTACAATCGCACCAGACGCCATGGCCATCTCGGCGGCCGCAGCCCGGAGCAGTACGAGGCGGCCCATGCCCACTAGCGGTAGTCTCTACGAAACCCTGGGAACTCCAAACGTGAACACTGGTTCAGGACTATCTCTTGCGCTTCTGAAACGTATCAAACCACTCACGCGAGCGTCGCTGCGCTTCTGCAATCTGCGCGGGAGTCATTCTCTTCGCTAGCGTCTCACGTGTGTCTCTCGCGCGTCGTGCCACATCGTCGTCTACTGCGAGTCCCGCAAGATTCAGCCAGAGATACGCCGACACGTCGTCCTTCGGCACGCCCTCCCCATTGCAGTAACTCTTCCCGAGGTTGACCTGCGCCCCTGCGTGTCCTTGGTCCGCAGCTTTGCGATACCACGCGACTGCTTGGGCGTCGTCCTTCGGCACGCCCTCCCCGTTGAAGTAACTATTCCCGAGATTGAACTGTGCGGTTGCGAGGCCCTGATCCGCAGCTTTGCGGTACCAGGCGACTGCTTGGGCGTCGTCCTTCATTACGCCCTCCCCGTTGAAGTAACTATTCCCGAGGTTGAACTGCGCCCCTGCGTGTCCCTGGTCCGCGGCTTTGCGAAACCACGCGACTGCTTGGGCGTCGTCCTTCGGCACGCCCTCTCCGTTGAAGTAACTATTCCCGAGGTTGAACTGCGCCCCTGCGTGTCCCTGGTCCGCGGCTTTGCGAGACCACGCCACCGCTTGCACGTCATCCTTCACCACACCCAGCCCGTTGTCATACATCCAGCCCAGGGTAAACTGCGCTTTCGCAAATCCCTGGTCCGCGGCTTTGCGAAACCACGCGACTGCTTGGGCGTCGTCCTTTGGCACGCCCTGCCCGGCGGCATACGCCCGCCCGAGCAAGACCTGAGCGGCTACATCCCCCGCGTTCGCCTTCACACGGATTGCCGCAAGCTCAGCGGTGTCAGTGGAAACTGTCACCTCCGGCGCCTGAGGACGCGCGACCGGTGTCTGCGCTCCCGCCACGACGCTCAACAGCAGCGCCGCCAGCACACCGAACGGGATGAATAACCGGGCCCGATATGTCATTTTCTGAGCGTAGCAGACTTTATGAGACACGGACAGGACTGGAATGCTACTCCACGATGCTGTTCAAGCGTTTCTCATGGACCTGCCGGGCTTCTTTGATGCCGCCTTGGCGACCTTGCCTATGCCGGCTTGGGGGACCTCATGCCGGGCGTATCGTGAGTGGGCGTTGCGCGACTGGCGCATCAGCGATGTGCATCAGGCGAAGTGTTTCTCCGTAAACCTAGGCGCGGAATAGCCTGCCCAACGATCGTGGATTTAGCCAGGAAGGCGCAAGTCCCTGTGCATCGGGATGACAGTTCCCGCCGAGCGTGCTTGCCAGTGGAGATGCCAATTATTTCAACCCTCTGACGCGACGCATGTCGTCAGCATCATCTGCAGTGCCGTCCACTCCGAGGGTGTTGCTGCTAGATCCCACGTTTGCTTCACCTGGATCCACGCTCTGGCATACCCGCACCAATAGGCGGTGTTTGGGGGCCGCCACGTGTCCGGTCCCTGATCGCTCTTCGACCGATTCGCAGATGCGGTGACGGCAACCAGATGATCGCGATAGGACAAATCGTTAGCGAAGCGCTCTTTTTGCACTGAGGACCATTGCCAGGCGCCCGATCGGTGTGCGTTAGCGAGCGGCACCAAGTGATCGACATCGAGGTTTGTTGCCAAGGTCACCGAGATCAGCGTGTACGGATCTACCCATTGACCACTGTCAACCGTGCAGTTCCGGCTGTCGCGAAACAACACCGGCCGCACGGACTCTTGGATGAGGACCTCGGCGCGCGTATCCTGACAGTCGCCGTCGGCATCGATCCAGTGCCGCCAGTCATCTCGGGCATAGGCGGGGAGGGACTCAGGTACGTCGGCGACCCTGAGCAGCGGCGTGTTGGTGCCAGGGCTGGTTGGCGCCGTCGGCACAGAGGGACCCCCACAGCCCGCCGACAGCAGTGTCAGGCCCAGCCCGGTCAAGAAGGCGTAGCGCATAACGTTCCAACCCCACTTCGAGCGTCTGGCAATCCGGTACAAGGCCCGCCAGGCAAATTTAAGCCCCAACTACAGCCAACACAGCTGACGCATTGTGGCAGACGACAATGTGCGCCTGGCAGAGGTCAGAGTCAAATGGCTCTAGGGCTCAGAGACCTTGTGCCTCCATGCCTATCGGCGCATCGTTCGAGAACTAAATTGGTGCCTGTGGTGTGGCCTTCAACAGCGCGTCACGCAAGGCATCGACGTTCTGTAACGAAGGCCCCGAGGATTCTTGGTAGGTTGCCCCAGGGACTGATAAGGGACGTGATGTCAGAGAAGACCCACATAATGCGCAGTATCGACGCCCCTGGGCAGATCACTTGGCCATCGGCCAGCTCCATCGCGATGGCCGCCTGGCTGACCTGCTGACCTGCTGACTTTCTTCGGACCAGCCATTACTGGAGAATGGCGCGGTTTGAGGGGACCGGGTTTCTCGGACCCTGTCAGGACGACACGCTATATTAGCGAATTGCCGAGCCAGCAGTAACGCAAATTGACCCTATTATTGTGTCTTTGATATTTGGTATTCATCGAAATGCAAATTCCATGATTGATCAAACGTCTCCATCGAGTTCTGCCGAATCAGTCCGGCTTATTCCACTCTCGACCGGCAGAAAAATCCCTGTCGCGGCGTATGGCACGTTTCATTCCGATTGGGCGCAGGCGCTCATGAAGGATGCCACGATCGAGGCCATAAAATCCGGTTGGCGGCACCTCGACACGGCCCGCGCTTATCAAAATGAGTACGTTGTCGGCGAGGCCATTCGCGAGTCGATACGCAAGGGATATATTACTTCTCGAAACGAGTTGTGCATCACTGGCAAGCTTTGGAATGGCCACATGAAGCCCAAGGATGTTGCGCCTGCGTTGGAAGCCACGCTGCGCGACCTCGGCATTGACGAGATCAACCTTTATCTCAACCACTGGCCATGGCCGAACGTTCATGCGCCGGGTTGCACGGGCGATCAGCGAAATCCCGGTGCGGTACCCTACATTCACGAGGCGTTCCTTGAAACCTGGGGAGCAATTTGCAAATTAAAAAAGGCCGGAAAAATCATCGATATCGGCACATCTAACCACACACGTGCCACGATAGCGCTTCTCCTGCGCGATGTCGCTGCGGAAGAACGTCCGGTTTGCAATCAGATGGAACTCCACCCACTTTTCCAACAGACCGAGCTGCGCCGCTACTTTGAATCCGAGGGCATCACCTGCACCGGCTACATGGCGATGGGCTCGCCCAAGCGCCCGAGCCGTGATAAATTTAAAGAGCACAAATCTGATCTAGACCATCCGGTCATTCAGCAAATCGCGCGCGAGTGCGATATTTCGGCCGGTCAAGTCTGTCTCGCTTGGGCCGCCCAGCGCGAGAAACATAGCGGTGGCTATGTGGTGATGTCCACCAACTCGAAGCACATCCGCGAAAACCTCGTTCCTGCAACGCAGGATTTGTTGAGTGAAGACCAAATGCTCCGTATTGATGGCGACAGCACCGATGCGAATCCCGGCATCGATGCGAATAATCGCCTTATTTGGGGGCAGGTGTTTCTTTGGCCCGAGGCCGATGGCAACTGGCGCCTCCTCTGGGATGACTCGCAGGTGTTTCTCACTCCCGACGGATACCAGAAGTTCAAAACCTCGTGGAATGCCCACCACGCCGTGCAACTCGCGACCACGTCTGGGAGAGCTAAATGAAAGAAGTAGGAATGCTCAACGGCCACATCGACTCAGCACTCACCCGTCAGGGCCATGGAGACTTGATGGTCGTGGTCGATGCGGGGTTTGCTTGCCCCGACCACGTAGAAGTCATTGACATCGCGCTCCGCGAGGGGGTGCCCACGGTGCTCGAGGTTCTCGCTGAACTCCGAAACGTTCACTCGGTCGAGAAAATCGTGATGGCGAGTGAAACCCGCGACCACAATCCGACTCACTTCGAAAGGGCCGCAACAGCTTTTGGAAAGCGCGTCAAGATCGAGGCCGTTCCCCATGCCGAGTTCAAACAACGGAGCCATCAAGCTAAAACCATCATCCGCACCGGCGACTTCACCGCGTGGGGAAATGTGATGTTGGTCTCCGGTGCCGGCAACCGTTGGAAAAAAGAAAAGGAGTAATCCTATGAGACAAGCCGTTATGACCAAACCCGGACACATCGAGTTCCGAACTGCCAAGGAGCCTGTTGTGGGGCCGGGCGACATCCTCCTCCGCATCAAAACAATCGGCGTTTGCGGATCCGACATCCATGTCTGGCACGGCGAGCATCCCTACACGCCGTATCCGGTGATTCAGGGACATGAATTTTCGGCAGTCGTTGAGGCCGTTGGCGAAGGTGTCACGAAGATTAAGCCTGGCATGAAGGCCACCGCCGCACCTCAGCAGGTCTGCGGCAAATGTAATCCCTGCAAGCGCGGCGCCTACCATATTTGCGACAGCCTCAAGGTTCGTGGATTTCAAGCGCCGGGTTGCGCGCAGGATTTGTTCATCACCACCGAGGAACGGATCGTTCCTTTTCCCGAAAGCCTCAGCTTTGAGCAGGGCGCCCTCATCGAGCCGGCCTCTGTTGCCGCGCACGCTACCAACCGCGTGCCGACTCTGAAGGGCAAAAATGTCCTCGTTACCGGCGCAGGCACGATCGGCAATCTTGTTGCACAGGCTGCGAAATGCCGGGGTGCGAAGACAGTTCTCATCACTGACCTCAGTGATTTCCGTCTCCAGAAGGCCCTCGATGCCGGAATCGACGGCGTTTGCAATGTCCTCAACGAAAAGCTCGCCGAGAAGTGCAAAGCGTTCTTCGGCGACGAGGGGTTCGATGTCGCTTTCGAGGCCGTCGGTCACGAACGCTCGCTCGACGATGCCATCCAGAACATCCAGAAAGGTGGCGACATCGTCGTGCTCGGCGTGTTCGGTGGCAAGCCTAGTGTGGATATGTCAACCGTTGGCGACCGAGAGATCAGCCTCATCGGCACGCTCATGTATCGCCAAGACGACTACGCGCAGGCAATCGATTGGATCGCCTCGGGAGCTATGAAAACCTCGCTCCTCGTGACGAAGCATTTTCCTTTTGCGGACTACGCCCGAGCCTACCACTTTATCGAGAAGGAAGCTGACAAGACCCTCAAGGTCGTGATCGATCTCGACTAACTCCACCTAACATCAACCTCACGAACACACCATGCATGTATCTATGATCGATGTCGCGGTTCTCGCTATCTACCTCGTCGGCATCACCGCCTTCGGCATTTGGGTTGGCTACCGTCGCAATGCCACCTCAGAGCAATACTTCCTCGCGAGCCACTCTCTCAACTGGTTCACGGTTGGCGCTGCGGTGTTCACTTCGAACATCTCGACCATTCATCTTGTTGGTCTTGCCGCCGGGGGCGCCAAGGACGGTATGGTGATCGGCAACTTTGAGCTGATGGCATGTTTGACCCTTATCCTCCTGGCGCTCGTGTTTGCCCCCTTCTACATCAACTCAGGGGTGAAAACTCTGCCCGAGTTCCTCGAGCGCCGTTACTGCCCTTCGGCGCGCACATTCATGGCGGTGATCGGGTTGCTCGGCGCGCTGCTGATTCACATCGGCATCAGCCTTTTTGCGGCGGCGAAGGTGTTTGAGAGCTTCCTCGGTGTGCCGATGATCTGGACGATCATTGTTCTCTCGCTCTTCACGGTTGTTTACACGGTTCTTGGCGGACTCAAGGCCGTAGTGATGACGGAGAACATTCAGGTGGTCTTGCTTCTCTTCGGGGCAGCACTTGTCACGGTGCTGGGTCTTTTTGCGCTCCCCACGGTAGGCGTCAATAACATCGCCGATTTCCGGGCGGTTCTGCCCCCCGACCACATGAAAATGCTCCATCCTCTTGTGAATTCCAAGGGACACCTGAGCGATTTCTCTTGGCTTGGAATCCTCCTCGGCTACCCGATTCTCGGCATCTGGTATTGGTGTGCAGACCAGACCCACGTGCAGAGGGTGCTTGCTGCGAATAGTCTGAAGGATGGTCAGAACGGCGCCTTGTTCGCCGGGTTTCTCAAAATCACTCCTGTCTTCCTCATGGTTCTGCCTGGGATCATTGGGTATGTACTTTGGAAGAAGGGAGCTTTTCCGCTCGGGCTCATACCGGGAACGAATGCGACGGATTTCAACACTATGCTGCCTTCGCTCATCAACCATCTTGTGCCGGTGGGTCTGAAAGGTCTACTTGCCGCATGCATGGCGGCAGCGCTTATGAGTTGCATGGCGGCAGCATTGAATAGCTGCGGCACAATTATTTCGATGGACATTGTCAAACGCATGCGCCCGGAGTCGACGGATAAGAGCGTGGTCTTCATCGGTCGCATCGCGACAGCGGTGGTCATGGTACTTGCGATGCTCTGGTCCACGCAGGGCGACCAGTTCGGCACGATCTTCGAGGCGATCAACAAAATCCCCATGACCTTTGCTCCTGCCGTCACCACAGTGTTCGTACTCGGCGTGCTCTGGAAACGGGGGACCAAAGAGGCGGCGATGACGACCCTGTATCTCGGTTCTATGGTTGGCGTGGGTTATTTCATCATCGATATGCCGGGCGTTGGTCGGATGTTCCTTGGCGAGTCGGCGCGTCCCGATTTCCTTGGCTTGGTCTCGGATCCCGCCGCGGGCTTGGGTGTTCCTTTTATGCTGGTTGGGCCGTTCATCGCGGTGCTGTGTTTTGTGCTCTACATCATCACCAGCCTACTCACACCGGCCATGGACGAGGCGGAAGTTGCCAAAGTGTGTTGGGATCATCCGCTTGCGTTCCTCAGGGGGCCAGTGGAGGCTGTGAGCGATCCACGCATCGTGACCTTGATACTGCTTGGCGCTCTGGCTGTTATCTACACTTGGCTCCGCTGAGGAGTGTGACCAAACCCGTCGTTGTCGGCATCGGGGAGATCCTGTGGGATATCTTCCCTGAAGGAAAACAACTCGGTGGCGCCCCGCTGAATTTCAGCCACCACTGCGGACAACTCGGCGCTTCCGCTCATCCCGTGAGCGCCGTGGGGGCCGACGATGACGGTGCCGAAATCCGCCAAATCCTCGCCTCGAAAAATCTGTCCGACTCCCATGTCCAAACCGATTCCGCCCATCCCACTGGGCGCGTGCATGTGACTCTGCGAAACGGCCAGCCGACCTATGAAATCCTCGCCGATGTGGCTTGGGACCACATCCACTTCGACCAACACCTCTTTGATCTGGCATCGCGCGCGGATGCCGTTTGCTTCGGATCGCTCGCCCAGCGAAACCACGTCTCGTTCACCACAATCCATGCGTTCCTTGACGCCATGCGGCCCGAAGCTCTGCGGATTTTCGATGTAAATCTGCGTCAGGAGTTTTACTCCAGGGAAGTCCTTGAAGCCTCCCTGCGCCGAGCGAACATTTTCAAGTTGAGCGACGAGGAATGGCCGACGCTCGCTCGAGTGTTTGGTCTCTCTGGACGAGTGCTCGATCAACTCGAGGCTCTGCGCTGGATGTTCAATTTGCATCTCGTTGCCTACACGCGGGGAGGGGACGGAAGTGTGCTGCTCACGGCTAACGAATCCGCCGATCACGTCGGTTTCCCGACCAAGGTCATCGACACTGTGGGTGCAGGCGATTCTTTTACGGCTTCGCTGTGTATGGGTCTTTTAAAAAAACTCCCCCTCGCAGAAATCAACCGCCACGCTTGCCAGGTCGCCGCGTTTGTTTGTTCGCAACCAGGTGCAACACCAAATCTGGACTCAAGCACTCTATGAACCTATGAAGACAGAACCTCCAGCGCCTTCGGTGCGCTGACTATTCAGTCCTTTGTGGCCCCAACCTCCCAATGTTCGCTTCAGCCGACAGCTTCTTGGTCACTCCATAATCAGACGCACTCCGCACAGTGTGAGGTTGCCAACGCGAATGGTGGGGAAGCGTTGCACGGAGCACCCCATTGTGGTGTGAAGGTATGGTGTAAATGTCGTTGGTGAATGCTACGACGCTCACAGTACCTGAGCCTTCTTTTGAGCTTGATCCAATCCCGGGCATGGTTTACCCACGCCGCTTAAGTCACCGCTCGTCGCTCGAACGCCGCCGGACTGATCCAGTGGAGAGTGGAGCAGCGACATCGTTGGTGATCAAGCACTGTGATGTAATCGATCTAGTCCATCATCGCGTCGCCATGGTTCGCGAACATGACCGAGTTGTCGTTATAGTTGCCGCGCCAGTTCATGCTGGAAAGAATGCCGCGCACCGTGAAGACGGCTTGATAGTCGTAACTGGCGGAAATGCAACTCTGGTCGGAGTAGCGCAGTAATTGGATGTCTGGGCACCGCCGCTTGAGCGCCTGCTCCAGCGTGTTGAGCGTGAGGTGTCGATCATTGACCGCGTTGACGGGTCGTGTGCTCGTACTGCTTGCGCTGCCGTGCGACCAACCCCCTCTTCCTGCATCAAGCGGCCGACGCGCTTGCAGCTCGCTTGCGCGTGCTACGCGATGAGATCGTCGTGGACGCGCAGACGGCCTTCCCGCTGTTTGCGTTTGTGGAAGGACGCCCGCATGAGGACTTTCACATAACGGGCGTCCCGGGCATGGACGAATGTTCGTCGCGCCTGCCACGCGAAGAAGCCACTGCGTGTCAGACGTACACATCGACAGAGAGTGGGCACCGTGCGCTCGGCCTGGCCGGCGCGGACCCACCAGGCGAGCGCGGACGGCGTCGGGGTCAGGTCTCAGGCGACCATGTCTGCGGCACGCCCGCCCTCGACCACCAGTCGGACGGCGCTGGTTTTGATCTCCCCCGACTACTGCCGCCGGGGTCGCGGACGGGTCGTGCGTGACGGTGCTTTCGTGGTGGACATCGTATCCGCCTCTCAGAAAGTGTCCACGGAATCGGATCAACTCCAACCCGGCTTCCGAACCCGGGACGTACAGCTATCAGATGTTTCCCAACGGACGTTCCGTCACCTAGACGGTCTCCCGGAGCTGGGCGGTACCGCAACGCTCCGTGTCATCGCCCTTACCGCACGGGAGTCGCGCCCGAGATGCGAACCTCGACTTTTTCGGTGGCGGTCCGTTCGAGCCAGACGATCAGGTCGGTGCCCTGCATCGTCCGCCTTCTCCCGACCCTCAAGCCAGGACTCTCGTCGAGCCGCTGCCCATTCACCGAAACGGTTGCCGCGCCGTCGCCGAAGCCCTCGATCACGACCAGCGCGTTCGCGAGGGGCCGCTCTGCGCTCGCCGCGAACGCGAGTCCAAGTTCGCCGCAGCCAGAACCTGTGGTGCAGCGCAGCGTGTACGCGCGCTGTCCGATGTCGTAGCCGCGACTCTCGGCTCCGCCCGCAAGAACCTGCAGTTCCGGGGCCCGATTCCATGAACGCGCGAGGGGTAGAAGGGCCTGAGGTTCACCGAAGGTGGTTCCGTAGAGTAGCGCCACCCACGAATAACCATTTCCTTCATCGTGCTCGGGGGGGTAGTTCTGCGAGATCGACCAACTGGTCGCCCGGTCGGAGGCCTGAGCAAAGCGGCCATCCGAGCGCACCAGGCTCTCCGGCCAGTGGTTGTAGGCCGGGAAATTCGTCACTTCGTCGCGAACCCGTCCCACATAGACGCGCGGCCTGGTGCCCGGCTCGTAGATGACGAAGGGCCGCGCCTTCGACCGCATCTTCACGACCTGGATCACCGGCGTCTCTGGCTTCAGGTCCTTCACCATGCTCGGGTCGACCGCCATGTTGCGCCGGTCGCGGGTGTTGACGCTCTTGTCGTCGGGCCAGGAGTAGGTGGCGCTGCGGCCGTCGAGATCCACGTAGGTGAGCGCATCGTTGCTCAGCACGTCTTTCGCGTTCTGGCCGGGATGGGCGAGAACGCTCGTCTCCTGGATCTGGAGCCACGGGAAGGCCAGAGAGGCCTCGGGCCGGCGCCAGCGGACCTTGCGCACGCCCGTGCTGTCGGGAAGGAAGGTGTAGTACTCGTCCACCCACCACTCGAAACCGCTCCGTTCGTTGGCCGTCCAGTTGTTGTCATGTCCGCTGACCGGCGCGTAGCGCCAGTGCACCACCACGCGCGCCGGCGAGCTCTCGACGATACGAACCGAAGAGTATTTCGTGTGGATGTCCTGCATGTGTTCGATGCAACCTTCGTGGTTGCCGCTCTCCATGCTTTGATCCGCAAGCCACAGACCGTTTTCCGTGACCCATGCAGGCGAATACCGCAATCCGCGCCAGAAGACCACCCGCACCGGAGAGCCGTCGAATTGCACCACGATGTCGGGGTGATCGGAGACGGGCCAGAGCGCATCCCAGTCTTCGTAGTAGCGCAGGTTTGTGTAGTAGGCGCCGAAACGTCCCGGCCCCGACGGCCCGGAGGGCAGAACGCGAGCGGGGAGGTCGGGTTCGATGGACGCCTGGGGACGTCGGGCCTCGCCCGCGATTTCCTCGGGAGCGAGAGCCCGGTTGAAGAGCCGGACTTCGTCGAGAATCCCATCGAGCGAGAACCAGGAGGCTCTGGTCCCTTGGGCTGGCGGCACCGGATGAGACGGCAGCACTTTCGCTCGGTTCGCCCCGAGGACGATGTCCTGTTCCGGGGCGGCCTTGAGCGACCCTGGCAATTCGAGACGGGCGGCCTCGACCCCGTCTACATAGAGACGCACGCCTTCGTTCTCGTGAAAGACTGCGGCGATGTGGGTAAACCGGCGCAGCGGGAGAGGCTTGGCCGATTCGACCGACGCCCATCGCCCGCCTGCCGCGAACTTCAAGCCGAGTTCGCCGCGCGGCCCGACCCCGAAGAAGTAGCCAGCGTCGCCGTCCTTCTCCTGAGCCAGAATCGGAACCCAGTTCCAGGGATATGCACCCAGAGCCACCCATGCATCCACGCTGAAGGTCGAGCCGATGCGCGGAGCTTCGGCGGCCTTCTGGACGATGCGTGTGGTGTAACCGTCAAGGCGCAAAGCCCGGCCGGACACGCCCTCCACCAGTTTGAAGGCTCCCGCCACCGAATCGCTGGTGTCAAACCGCCAGTGGGCCAGGGGCGGCGCGTTGGCGCCGCTCGAGGCCGGCACACTCGCGATGACCAGCCACAGTGAGACTAGCGTTCCGAGTAGCTTAAAGGTCATAGCTCTTCTCCATTTTGAAATTCGTTTGATTGGGCCCCGCTCCTCTGCAGGAGCGACAGGTTGGAATCGTCGAAGGTTTCGCGAAAACCTCGCGGCGACATGCCGAACACGTTCTTGAAGGTGCGCGAAAAATGGAACGCGTCCCGGAAGGCCAGATCTGCCGCGACCTGTTTCACAGTGCGACTCGGATCTTCCAGCAGTTTCGCCGCCCGGTTCATGCGCAGCCGGGTCAGCAATTCGTAGGGCGTCTGGCGGTCGTAGCGTTTAAACAGCCGGCAGAGATAGGCCTCGCTCACGTGACACTCGCGCGCGGTTCCGCTGAGTTGGGTCAGCCGGACGTGGTGTTCCTCGATGTGTTGCCGGCAACGCCGATAGGTCGAGAACGAGGCTGTGTGATCCTTATGAGCAGGCGTGAGCGCCGCGGCGATTCGCAACATTAGGTAGTGGAGGCGCGCGCCCGCCAGGTCATTCGCCATGTGCCCACCCCGTGAGCCGTCGGACACGAGGTCGTCGAACGCACGCTGGATGTCCCCCGGACTGTCCACATGGCACCAACCTCCCGGGGCGAGCCGGCAGCCAGCCAGCATGCGGATGGCATCGGCGCCCACGAAATCCACAAAGTATTTGCTTGGCGGATCGGCGCGATCGGCGGCGATGCGGTGCGGGATTCCGGGCCCATAGCAGAAGACAAGCCCGGTTCTCAAATGAACGTTCTGCCCTCCGAGCTGAAGACTGCCACTGCCGGTGGCGACAAACTCAAGACCGAAATAGGGGAAATTCGCGCGGTCGATGAGGTAGTCGGGATGACAACGCTCGAAGCCGCCGCAAACGACGGCCAGAGGCGCCTCGGCAGGAGGGGCGAGGTCGAGATAGAACGAGCGGACGTACTTTACTTGCCGCGAAAAAAAAGTCGGCTGCGACTGTTTCCACTCCCTCTGCTTCAACGCTCTATTCTCTCCGGGTTTAGGTCACAAATCGCAATGGATTCCCGAATCCGGATCGAAAGGCTACCACGAAACCTTGCATTCAGTGACCATTTTGGAGAGACGCGGCGACCGGGACCGCTTGAAGCAGGTTAATAAAAGGCATGCATTAGTCAAAAATTGTTATTCTATTTCGTTCACGCCCTGAGGTCTTTTTTGCTAATTTAACAAGGCCGACATAGCTGCGCTGCAAGCGCCGTCGTTCGCAGGTTTGGCAGTGATCTCGCGGAGACACTCTTCGCTTTTTCTACGGGACTCTTCAAGTCCGCTTAACAGGGGTGATGTGCTTATGGGGTTTATGAAGCTTTGGCGCCTTGGCCTGGTGGCCGCTCTGATGGTCGTTCTGATGGGCGGCTTGAGTTCGGCACAGACGAGGATCGATGGGACGATCGAGGGGAGGGTGCTGGACAGTCAGGGGCTCGCGCTGCCCGGGGCGACGGTGGCGGTTTCAAGTCCCGCCCTGATCCAGACTGAGGTCATCGTCACCAACGCCGAGGGTCGGTATCGCGCCACACGTCTCCCGCGAGGTGCCTACACCGTCAGTGTCACTTTGAATGGCTTCAAGACCCGCGCACTCACCGGTATTACGCTTTCGGTGGGCACGGTGCTCGTGATTGACGTCGACCTCGAAATAGGCGGAGCCACGGAGTCGGTCACGGTCCGGGTGGAAGCGCCGGTAATCGACACCCAGCAGGTGAAGAACGTGCAGACGATCACCAACGAGGTTATCGATCAGATGCCCCTGCTCCGCAACGCGATTCTCGGGCCCACCCAGCTCGCTCCCGGAGTGGTCGAGCGCACATCCTCCGGGTCTAGGCGCAACGAGATGAACTACATGGTGGATGGCGCCAACGTCCAGGCCCCCGACCAGGGGTATTCGGAAGCCAATGTGAGCTGGGACTCGATCGAAGAAATCGAGTTTATCACCACCGCGAACCCAATGGAAAACTACGCCGCGATCGGCGGCACTCTGAACCTCGTGACCCGGACCGGGAGCAATAAGATTCAGGGCATGGCTTCGTACTACTTCACCAATCGCGATCTCTCGCAGATCCTTATGCCCCTCGAACACTCCAACACCCTCGGCATCGGACAGCCGAGTCTCGCCGAGTACGAGCGCGACCTGTCCCTTCGCCTTTCCGGACCCGTGGTCAAAAGCCGGCTCTGGTTTGTCGCGAACTACCGTAGATTTCAGGACGAGAAAGCTGGCACCTTCGTCCCGACCACGATCAACGGGAAGTCGTTGAGCAACTACTCGGCGCCTTTGGAGCAGATCTGGTACTTTGGCAAGCTCACCGCCCAGATCACCCCGAATCTCCGCTGGTTCGGTAGCTACACCTACTCGGAAGGCGACGCTCAGCGGGAACTTGCGGGGGCGCCGTCTCGCCGGTCGCTCGAAGCCACCAGGCACTGGGCGGCGAAGCAGCATACTGGTTCGAGCCAGCTCACCTGGACCCTCTCCGCGCAGACACTTCTCGACGCTCGCGTCGGGATCTGGCGCTTCAACTACGATGGACGCTCCCAACCAGGAACCGAGACGAGTCCCGCGTATTTGGACGCGTTCTCTAGCTACCAGTACGGGCGCTGGACTGGGGGCCGGGATGGCACGGACAAGCGCAACTATAACGGCTCGCTGGCGATCACCCGCTTCCAGGACAACCTGGCGGGCTCTCATGAGTTGAAGGCGGGGGTCGAGTATCAGAAACTCAATGGAGGCTTCTACTTCTCCAGCCAGAACTCGATCAGCGAGTGGCGTACCTACCGCGACAACATCTACTACTATCGCGGTCTGCTTGGCATCTCCGGCCCCGACCCAGTTCGGGGCGATGGCCTCCTCACGTTCACGACCGCCTCGACCGAGGAATTGGGCAGCGGCGTGCCCAGCCTCTTCTCGCGCGGTGGCGCTTTCGCCTCCGACGTGTGGCGAGTGCATAGCCGTCTGACCCTGAACCTCGGTCTGCGCTACGACTCGACCTCGTCCCAAATCAATGAAGTCAACAAGCCCGCGGCCGACTCGCTGGCTCAGGCGATCGGGCAGGCGGTCTTCATTCCGCGCTGGGGCGTCAACCCCTTCAGCGCCCTCAAATCCGCTGGAAAGAAGGACCGCTTCCCGTGGAGCGGATTTTCCGGCCAGGTGGGAGTGGCCTATGACCTCACCGGCGACCGGGCGACGATCCTGAAGGCCAGCGCTTCGCGGTATCAGGAACGGCTGCTCGGGTGGCACATCAACTTCGGCGTGCCGAGCGGACAGGCGAGCTTCCCGATCAACTGGTTCGACCTCAATGGCAACGGCCAGCCCGACCTGCCAGGAACCGATCGCTACGTCCAGGCCGATACCGCGAGCCCGCTTGCGCTTTCGGGCACCACCTGGCATCAAAACGTGGACCCCGACCTCAAGACCCCCTACGTTCTTGAGTACCGGGTGGCAGTCGAGCGCGATCTCGGGGGGTTCAACGTGGGTGTGGCGGGGGTGTTCCGCGACCGGAAGAACCTAATGACCTCGCTGCTTTACGACCTCGGCAGCAACCGTTACTGGAGTGGCCTGAACTCGGACTTCTGGGTTCCCTTCAACACCACCGTTCCGTCCACGGGTGCCAGCTTCCCGGCCGTCCCGACTGTGGTGTACTTCCAGAAGGCGAACGCTCCCGCCTCGTTCACCAGAGTCACTAACATCGACGCGAAGGCCCATTATCAGGCGCTTGAACTCACCACCAACAAGCGGTGGAACGGACGCTACATGCTGGGTGGATCGGTCGTATTCTCGAAGAACTACGGTAACTACGAAGTCTGGGGGAACAATAACGGTCTCGGTCAGTTTCAGACCCCGAACTACGCGGTGAACCGCGGCGATTCACTTGAGCCGTTTGACCGTCCCGTGGTGGTCAAGCTGTGGGGCAGCGTGCTCATGCCGCAGGCCGTGCGTTTGTCCTACAACTTCTTCTACACGAGCGGCGCTCCCTGGAACCGCACCGTCACGGTGGCTCCTCCCGCGGCGTGGGCGGCCGCAAACGGTGTCTCGACCGCGAGCCAGACTATCTGGGTCGAACCGCGCGGCGAGCGACGTGACCAGCCGATCAACAACATCGATCTCCGTCTTGAGAAGATGTTCAAGGTCAATGGGCGCCACGAACTCGGCGTGTTCGTCGACGCGTTCAACGTCACTGGCTTCTCGTATCTCACGTTCCAGTCCAATCCTGGCGGAACGTGGTTGCCGACCGACGTTGGAGCCACCACCGGTACTTTCAGCCCGGCGTCGACCAGAGCGCTCAGTCAGACGGGGGTTCGGACGTTCCGCCTCTCGGTCCGCTATACCTTCAACTAGCAGGGTGCTGAATCCCAGCACCCTGCGTATCCCGGCGAACCCCCTGAGGGGGGCTAGCTCCTCGAGCCAGTAACCGGTGCGGCCCCGATTTCGGGGCCGCGCGGGCCGGCCGGTCGTCAGTCTAAGCTCGACCTGGTGTCGCGCATGCGGTTCTCGTTCCTGATGGCGCACGCGACCTACCTGCACGACGGTATCGCGCATCGAGATCATCGAAGAAGGCGCCGCCCACGATAGTGTGGCGCGGACCATGCTCCGCATCGACAGGTCAGCGGTTCGAGCCCGCTCGCTGGCTCGATTATTCGCTGAGCGCGGCGGCGCGCGACGTACACTCCGGCCTGCGGCCATGCGTCCTGAACTCTCCGCCATCGTCGAATCGCCACTGGTCCAGATCGCCACGGCGGCCGAGGCGATGCCCGGCTCGATCAAGCTGTGCTACGGCGAGTCCGACATGCCGACGGCAGGTTTTATCTGTCGCGCGGCCGACGCGGCGGCGCGCGCCGGACACACGTTCTACACGCACACGGCCGGCGCACCGGAGTTGCGCGAGACCATCGCCGACAAGATTCGCGAGTTGCAGGGCGTGTCGTATCACCCGTCGGAAGTCATGGCCACCGTCGGTGGGACGATGGCGATTCACGTCGCCCTTCGCGCGCTCGTCGGCCGGGGCGACAGCGCGGTGATTGTCTCGCCGGCCTACGCGATCTACGTGAACAGCGTCGCGATGTCCGGCGGCGAACCACGTCAGGTACCGCTCTCGGCGAACGGCGCGCGGTTCTCACTTGACCTCGATCGCGTCGAACGCGCCATCGACGCGAACACGCGGGTGATCGTCGTCAACAGCCCGTCGAACCCCACGGGCTGGATGATGACTGACGACGAGCAGCGTGCGCTTGCGGGCATTGCCGCGCGACACGGCGTCGTCGTGCTCTCGGACGAAGTGTACGAACGCCTGACCTTCGATGCGGCCATTGCGCCATCGATGGCACGATGGATCGACGACAAGGACCGCCTTATCGTTGTCAACAGCTTCTCGAAGACCTACAACATGACCGGCTGGCGCCTCGGCTGGGCGCAAGCCAGCGAGTCGATCATCCGGACGCTCTACAAAGCTGCCGAGTTCATCACGTCCAACCCGGCCTCGATCGTCCAGCACGCGGGCATCGTCGCACTGCGCGACGGCGAGGCGTACGTGCGCGACCTACGCGCGCACTACGCCGCGCGCCGCGCGCAAGTGACGGCCGCCCTGCGTGTGGTGCCTGGTGTCACCCTGCCCGAGCCACTGGGCGCCTTCTACGCGTTCCCACACCTCGCCGGTGTCACGAACTCGACGATGGTCGCTGCCGATCTGTTGCGCGCCACCGGGGTCGCGATCGCGCCCGGCACCGCGTTCGGGCCCTCCGGCGAAGGGTCCATCAGGCTGTGTTTTGCGGCAAGCGAGGCGACGATCACCGAGGCGCTCCAGCGGCTGGTCGGATATTTGGAGGACGCGCTTTAAAAGCCGTGAATGCAGCCGTTCGTGATCAGATGACGCCATCGCGACCTTACTCGGCGTTGGTATACGCGGCGGGAGGGCCCTCCCGACGGATATCGATCCGGAGCGTGGCTCGATTCGATTGACTTCGGCACCGGTTGCACCGGCGGCCATCGCCCCCGGTGGCCCGCGGCCTCCTCGAGTTGGTCGACGACGAGGCTAAGGTCCCCGTTTAGTCGCGGGTGGAATCCTCTGGCCTGGTCTGCGTTGACCAGGCCGAGGGAGTAGCCGATTGTGCCGTCCTTGCCGGCGTCGTTATTGAAGCGCGCCCCGAGGGCATCTCCCCCCGCCCGGGAGTCCGACAGGATCGCGCTCGCGTTCGCCAGTTTGTCAGCGGCCGATACCAAGAGCACGGACGCTGACTCTTCCTTCTCAACGCGGGACTGAGCGTGGTCCGTTTTCGTGGACATCTTCCGAAAGGCGGATACGATGGCCACGATGGCAGCAGACACAGGCAAGAGCTGGCGGTCCCGGCGGCAGTTTAGTGAAGAGTTTCGGACCCAAGCGGTGCGGGTGATCCTAGAGGAGGGCAAGAGCGTGGGCGCCGTGGCGCGCGCGCTGGACCTCACGGCGTCGGCCTGGCGATGAGAGCTACTCTGAGTCGTCCAACGTGGACAATGCGTGGCGGCTCAAGGGCAAGCTGCTGCTCGTAGTCGGTGAGCTGGATCAAAATATTGATCCCGCATCCACGATGCAGGTCGTGAATGCGCTGATCAAGGCCGACAAGATGTTCGACCTGCTAGTGATTCCAGGAGACGGGCATGGAGCCGGCCGCACGACCGGGCCGGTTGAGTACGGCTCGCGCAGGCAGTACGACTTCTCCGTCCGTCACCTGCAGGGCGTCGAGCCGCCTGACTAGAACCGTTCGTTGGCGAGGTGACTGTGGCGCGTTTTCATGAGGTGATGCCCATGCGATTGGTGACGGTTTCAGCGGTAATTGTTTTTGCGCTTAGTGTGAATAGCCTGGTCCCGGCGACCACCGCCAGTCAGATGACGGGGTCGTACCCGCTGCCGCCTCCGCAGCCGTCGCAGGATCAGCGGACTGAGGCCGAAGCCCGGCGCGTGGCTGAGCGCAATCGGGCGGAGCGTGAGCGGCAGCGGCGGACCACCGGCACGCCGGTTGAATTGCTGCCCAGCTACGTCCACTCGCAGTTCCAGCCCGTGCCGGCCTCGCTCGGCGTGGACGCCTTCTACAAAAAATTCGTCGACGCCCAGGGCATTCCGGTCATCTCGTCCGAGCGTGTGCCAGACGATGCGCTGCTGGTTGCGCGTGACATCATTATCGCCATGCTCTCCGCCAGGTCGGACATCCGGAAGGCGATGATCGAGAGGCGATGGCGCACCGGCGTGATTGCGGAGACCGAGATGACGGCGGATATTCCGGAGTATGCGGCGCGCAAACGGCCCGACGCGCCTCCGGGCGAGCCGGTCACCCAGGCCGACCGTGACTACCACGCGTGGCGGTCAAGGGGCCTCGGTGGGAACCCGACGACCGGCGCCGAGGAAAACCTCCTCGGTTATCCAGGGACGCGCTATTACGGCGAGAACATCTTCGTACACGAGTTCGCGCACGCCATCATGTCGAATCTGCGGGCGTTGGAGCCGGCCACGGAATCGGCGATTCGGGCCGCGTATGACGAGGCGAAGGCGGCCGGCCAGTACATCATTGCCTCGAATGGTCGTCCACATTACGCGATGACCAACGCTGGCGAGTACTGGGCCGAAGGCGTGCAATGGTGGTTCTTCTCGAACTACGGCGAGTGCTTCAACGGCAACGTCCGGGTTGATACACCTGACCAGTTTCAGGCGTACGACCCAAAGCTGTACGAATTAATCGGGCGCGTGTTTGATACCCACCGAATCCCGATGGACGCGTTTCATGGCAGGCAGGTGAGAGCGGTGGCCTGCCCGGCAACATCCTGACGAAAAATGGCGCACTCGTGCCAGTGTGCTTGCGGGCGAGACTCACGATCAAGTACCCTCATTGCCATTTACTAACCTAGGCGGCGAAGTGAGTCAGCTTCGCATGAGGATTCGAAATGGGTAGCCCCTGGTCAAGAAGTATCATCGCGTTGTTGTTGCTGTGCCTTGTGCCTGGCGCCGGGATGGCCCAGACACGAACATCCGGTCAGCTCGTTGGGACGGTCAGGGACAACACGGGCGCTGTCGTGCAGAAGGCGATCCTCGTGCTGATCGACACGGCGACCGGTCGCACGTACGACGCCACGAGTGATGCTGCCGGCGGCTTCGTCTTTCCAGGCCTGCAGCCGGGCCCCTACACGCTGACGGCGGCCTCCCCCGGCTTCGCGTCCTCTACGTTGCCGTCCCTCGTCGTCCAGACCGGCCGGTCAACGGATGTCGTCCTCATACTTCAGATTGAGGGCGTGACGGAGCAGGTGACCGTCGAAGGGCGATCCCGCGTTGTGGAAACAACGTCGTCGACCGTGTCGACCACGGTCAGCAACCGGGAAATCGCGAAGCTGCCGCTGGCCGGCCGCAACATTCTCGACTTCGCGCTGCTGGTGCCCGGCGCGGCGCAGAGCACGAGCGGACGCGCCAGCCATTTTAACGGTCTGCCCGGCGGTGCCATCAACATCACCCTCGACGGCATCAACAACAACTCGGCCCGGTTCCGGAGCGGTGGCACGAGCATGTTTGTGTTTGCACCGGTGCGGCTCGGCGCCATCGAGGAAGTCACCGTGTCGACCTCGGGGCTGGGTGCCGAAGCAGGGGCCCAGGGCGCCATGCAGATCCAGTTTGTCACCAAGCGAGGCACCAACACCTTTAGAGGTCAGGTGTTCGATCAGTACCGCAGCGACCGGTTAAACCAGAACTCCTGGGTCGACGCGATTCGAGGTATTCCAAAGAACAAGCTGCGGTCGCACGAGTACGGCGCCAACATTGGCGGACCGATCGTCCGGAACAAGCTGTTCTTCTTCGCGAACTTCGAGCAAGTCTATCAGCCGGGTGAGTCTACGCAAACGCGCAACGTGCTCACGGCGAACGCACAGCGGGGCATCTTTTCGTATGTCGCTACGGACAACTCGGTCCGGACGGCCAACCTGCTCGACATCGCCGGGGCGAATGGCTTCCAGCGCACCATCGATCCATTTGTTGCTGCGCAGATCCAGACGGTCAACGCAGCGCTTGGGAGCGGCAATCTGGTGCCGAACACCAGGATTCTCGACACGTTCAGCTTCACGGATCCGAACACCCCCAACACGAACATCTTTCCGACGGTCCGAGCGGACTACCAGGTGACATCGTCGCTGGCCGTACGCGGCGTGCTGAATCTGCACTGGCGTGACCTGCCGCGCCGGCCCCAGTTTCCCGGGTTGCCGAGAGTCAGTAACGGGTTTACGTCCACGTACTACATCCTGTCGACTGGTGCAGACTGGTCTGTACGGAGGGATCTGTTCAACCAGTTCAGCTTTGGCGTGCAGAGCAACTTCGAGGAGTTCCGGCCTGGCAATACCCTGGCGATCTACGAGCCCCAGGGCAACCGCCGCATCAACCTGCCGCTGATGAGCTCTCCGCAGATCGTTGGGGACCAGATGCCCATCCCGCGCAACAATCCGGTCCTCAACTTCTCCAACACGCTGACGTGGTTGCGTGGCACCCACACCTACACATTCGGCGGGACGTTTCGGCGGACGACGATGTATGAGTCAATCGGCGGCGCACCCTATACGGTCAATCTCGGTGTGGCCGCCGGGGATCCGGTGTCTGGCATTTTCAATGCCACCACGATCCCGGGTGTCCGCCCGGAAGACCTGGCGACCGTCGGGTCGCTCTACGCGCTGCTCACGGGACGCATCAGCAGCGTGACGGGCTTAAACGCCCTTGACGAAAACACGAAGAAATACGGACTCAATCCCGCGTTTCGTCGTGAGGCGCAGAACGTTGGCGGCGTGTTCGTACAGGACCAGTGGCGTCTGACGTCGCAACTGACCGTGAACTACGGGGCCCGTTGGGAGTTCAGCGGCGCGGCAACAAACCCGAACGAGGTGTACAGCAGCCCGACGCCCCAAGACCTGTATGGCCCCTCGGCCAGCCTGTTCAGACCGGGCACCCTCGACGGTGTCATCAACCCGCAGGTGCTCCTGCAGCCGAACCCCTACAAGGGTGACTTCGTGAATCTTGCACCGAACGTCGGTGTCGTGTGGAATCCCGACAAGCCGGAGGGCTGGCTCGGGGCGTTGCTCGGCAAGGGCACCTACCGTGCGTCGTTCGGTGTGAACTACTACGACGAGGGGCTCATCAACTTTCAGACGGCGGCGGGCAACGGTCCAGGTTTGCTCCAGAGCCTGACGCTCAACCCGGGGCAGCCAGGGTTCGCGCCGGGTGGACTGACCCTGCAGTCCCCGCTGCCGCCGTTTTTGGTCAACCCGACTGAGTTCGCGTTTCCGGTCGCACAGTCGCTCTTCACGTTTTCGCGCGGCCACTCAACGATTGATCCGGACATCCGCTCGCCCTACGTGAACAACTGGAACATTGGTTATCAGCGTGAACTGTGGACGAATGCTGCAGTTGAAGTTAGCTACGTGGGGAACCGGGGACACAACCTCTGGCGGGCCTACGACATCAATGAGGTGAACATCTTCGAGAACGGGTTCCTGCAGGAGTTCAAAAACGCCCAGCGGAATCTGGAGCTTAATGTTGCGAATGGTCGAACCGGGTTTTCGAACACCGGCCTCCCGGGTCAAGTGGCCCTCCCGATCCTGGAAGCGGCGTTTGGTGCCAGGGGGTCGAGACCTTCGCTGGCAGCCGCGAGCGGATTCACGAGCGGCACCTTCATCACGCAGCTCCAGCAGGGACAGGCCGGTGCCATGGCCAACACCATGGCAGGGAACAGCCTGTATCTGTGCCGATTGGTCGGCAGCGGGTTGCCGGCCTGCGATGCCCTGGGCTACAACGCTGTCGGCGCCAGACCTATCAACTTCTTCCAAGCCAACCCGTTCGCGGCCGGCTTCCAGAATCGGATTCTCACCGATGAGGCGTCCTCGAAATACGACGCGTTGCAGGTCCAGTTCCGGCAGCGGAACATTGGCGGCTTCAGCCTGACGGCCAACTACACCTACGCCAACGCCCGAACGGATCGTTATGCCGACTCGGCGTCTGGAGTTGTGGACTATACGACGCTTCGTGACAAGAGCCTCGATTGGGCGCCGGATGTCTACGCTGTGCGCCACGCGCTCCAGGGTTACTGGATGTTTGAGGTGCCGGTTGGTCGTGGACGCCGGATATCGATCGAAAATTCGGTGCTCAACCACATCATCGGCGGTTGGGCGCTGAACGGCGTGGCCAGGATTCAGTCCGGCCGGCCCTTTCTGCTGACGAGCGGGCGGCTCACGGTCAACCAGAGGGACTCCGGCGTCGTGCTGAACGGCATCACCGTGGATGACCTACAGAAGATGGTCAAGGTCCGGAAGGGCCCGAACGGCAGCGTCTTCTTTTTCGACGAGAAGTTGATTGGCTCGGACGGTCGGGCGAATCCGGCATTCCTCTCCGCGCCCACGAACCCAGGGGAGTTTGGTCAGTTTGTGTATCTCGATGGCCCCGGGCTCTGGAACGTGGACCTGGGTCTTGCGAAGCAGTTCGAGATCACCTCGACCCAGCGAATCAATTTTGACGTGCTGTTCATC
Source organism: Acidobacteriota bacterium (assembly GCA_005799825.1). Taxonomy (GTDB): domain Bacteria; phylum Acidobacteriota; class Vicinamibacteria; order Vicinamibacterales; family SCN-69-37; genus SYFT01. The sequence continues at coordinate 28,900 of SYFT01000072.1, forward strand.
AACCTGTTTAACCGTCGCAACACGACGGTTGGCGGAGACGGCGGTGCGGTCCACAGCATCACGGGGACAACGTTCGGTCAGTCGACCGGCACGGCGCTGAACCCGCGAAACATTCAGCTTCGGCTGCAGTACACCTGGTAATTGTCTGACTGAGGGGCGTCGCGCAGGCGCGCGGCGCACCGGTGGGCAGCTCGCGCCGCCGTCGGCCGAGTGATACAGGATACTGTTCGTGTTGTAGAGATCCGGTGACGCTCCGCCCCAGGACGCTGGGTTGTTATTCACGCCGTGGTAGATCACGCCGTCTGGTGCCAGCGCGAGGGCCTGACTGCCGCTGGCGTTCATGCCGGGCTTAATCAGCTGCGACTACGAAACACCACCGTTGGTCGTTTCCCAGACGCCGGCACTCTCCGAGATGTTCATCGTGATCGTGCCGGGTGAATCCACTCGGTTCATCAACACGCGGTCCGGGTTCGTCGGATCAACGACGATACGACCCATCTCCGGGATGCACTTCTGGCCGGTGGCCATGTCCGGATCACCGGTGA
>SYFT01000003.1 GCA_005799825.1 Acidobacteriota bacterium
GCCGACCTCAAGACCTTTGCCGCCTTTGGCGTGTATGGCCTGTCGGCCATCACGGCGATCACGGCCCAGAACACGCGTGGCGTGACTGCGGTCCACGCGCTCGACCCGGCGCTCGTGGTCGCGCAAATTGAGGCCGTATGGTCGGACCTCGCGCCGGCTGCGACCAAAATTGGCATGCTGGCGAACACCGCGATCATCGAAGCCGTCGCGGACGCATTGACCCGGTTCGGCCTGCCACTCGTGGTGCTCGACCCGGTGATGGTCGCCAAGGGCGGTGACCATCTGCTTGAGGCGTCGGCCGTCGACGCCTTGCGCACCCGGCTGATTCCCCTGGCCACCGTGATCACGCCCAACGTTCCAGAAGCGGAAGTGCTGACGGGCCTGACCCTCACCAGCATCGCGGACCAGCGTGAAGCCGCGGCGCGTCTCGTCGGGATGGGCGCCCGCGCGGCCGTAGTCAAGGGCGGGCATCTGACGGGCCGCGCGGTGGACGTCTGGCACGACGGTTCGCGGGTGATCGAACTGGACGCCGAGCGCATCGACACACCGCACACGCACGGCACCGGGTGCACTTTTTCCTCGGCGATCGCCGCGTGCCTGGCGCTCGGAGACGACCCCGAAGACGCGGCGCGCCGCGCGAAGGCCTACGTCACCGACGCCATCAGGAACGCGCCCGGCCTGGGCCACGGACACGGACCGCTCCATCACTTCTGGAATCTGGGACAATAACCGCATGTTTACGCCCGACACCTATCGCGCCCGCCGCAACCGCCTGAAGAAAGACGTCGGCTCCGGTCTCCTGCTCTTCCTAGGCAACGAAGAAGTCGGGATGAACTACACCGCCAACATCTACCCCTTCCGCCAGGACAGCACGTTCCTGTACTTCTGGGCGATCGACCAGCCCGGCGTGGCGGCACTCATCGACATCGATCAGGACACCGAGACCCTGTTTGGCGACGACCAGACGGTGACCGATGTCGTGTGGTCCGGGCCGTTGCCGGCGTTGGCGGCTCGCTGTGCCCCCGCCGGCATCGCTGCGCATGCGGCGTCGAGCGCGCTCGCCGATCGCCTGGCCGAGGCCATTCGACAAGGGCGCAAGGTGCACTTTCTTGCGCCCTATCGCGCCGAGCACAACGAAATATTGTCCGCCCTGCTGGGCTTGCACGGCACCACAGCGCGCGCCTCTCGATCGGAAGCCTTCCACAAGGCGATCATCGCGCAGCGTAGCTACAAGACCGCTGAGGAAGTGGCGGACCTTGATGCAGCGGTCAACGTTTCGAAGAAAATGTACGCAGCGGCCATGCGTGCCGCGCGCCCCGGCAAGTATGAGTACGAGATCGTCGCCGAGATTGCACGCGTCGCGCTCGCCCACGGCGGCCGGTTCTCATTCCCACCGATTTGTTCGGTGCACGGCGAGACGCTGCACAATCCGTATTATCGCAACCAGATGCAGGCCGGCGACCTGATGATTCTGGATTCGGGCGCCGAGACCGCGCACTACAACGCCAGCGACATTACACGCACCATCCCCATAGGCGGCACGTTCACCGCCCAACAGAAACTCGTGTACGAAATGGTGCTGCGTGCGCAACTGGCGGCCATTGATGCCCTGAAGCCAGGCGTGCGCTATCTGGACGTCCACCTGCTGGCCGCCCGATCGTTTGCCACAGACCTCACCGCCGCCGGCCTCATGAAGGGTGATGTGGACGAGGCCGTCGCTGCCGGCGCCCATGCCCTGTTTTTCCCCCACGGTCTCGGACACATGCTCGGCATGGACGTCCACGATATGGAGAACCTCGAGGAGCGCCTGGTGGGCTACCGCCCGGGCCTGGAGCGCAGCACACAGTTCGGGCTTGGGTATCTCAGGCTGGCCCGCGAAGTTGAGCCAGGATTTGTCCTCACTGTGGAGCCCGGCCTCTACTTCATTCCGGCGTTGATTGATCAGTGGAAAGCCGATGGCACACACGCCGCGTTCATCAACTTCGCTGAGGTCGAGAAATTCCGCGACGCCCGGGGTTATCGCATCGAAGATGACGTACTGGTGACCGAGGGCGGCCATCGCGTGCTCGGCCAGCCCATTCCGAAGACCGTGGCCGACGTCGAAGCCGCGTGCCGGAGCTAGAACACACGAGGCGCGAAGGACTGAAGGAGCAAACTATACTGACTCGATGCTGGCGGTAACCCGCGCCCCGTTGTCTGTCGACGCCCTCGCTGCGGAGGTGGAGGCGTCTGTCCGCACACGAGGCGAGGGCTGCGGTGCGCTGGCATCGTTTCTGGGGGTGGTGCGCGCCACTCATCAGGGCCGCGCGGTCAGGTATCTCGAGTACGAGGCCTTCGACGCGCTTGCCCTCAAAGTCTTCGCGCAGATTCAAGCGGAGGCCGCGGACCGTTGGCCTGGCGCCGCGCTCGGCATCGCGCATCGGGTGGGCCGCCTCTCCATCGGCGAGGCCAGCGTCGTCATCGTCGCGGCCACTGCCCACCGTGCAGAATCGTTTCAGGTGTGCCGGTACGCCATCGAGCGAATCAAGCAGATCGCGCCCGTGTGGAAACATGAGTTTTTTGAAGACGGCGAGGCCTGGGTCGAAGGCGCCGTGGTAAATCCCGATGATGAGGCGGCGCGAGCGCGCGCCCTGGAGATCGCATGCATGTAAACGTGCGCCTCTTCGCACGGCTGCGTGAACTGGCCGAAGCCGAGAGCTTGACGGTGGAGGTGCCTACTCCGGCGACGGCCGCTACGGTCTGGCGCGCCCTGTGTGTCACCGTTCCGGCGCTGACCCCATTCGAGCGCGCAGTGTCGTGCGCCATTAATACCAATTTTTCGCGAATGTCTCAGCCGGTGGCCGACGGTGACGATGTCGCATTTCTTCCGCCGGTGTCCGGCGGGTGATGGAAACGTATGACTCCGCAAGTCAGTGAAAAACTCAAATCGATGGAGGCGCGGTACGAAGAGCTGATGCGCATGGTCAGCGACCCGGCCATCCAGGCAGACCAGACCACGTACCGCACGCATACCAAGGCGCTAGTGGAACTTCAGCCCGTGGTGGAAGGCTACCAACTCTGGCGCACCCTCGACCGCCAGTTGGCGGAAAACCGCGAACTGGCCGACAGTGACGATGCCGAGATGGTGGCACTGGCCAAGGAAGATATTCCCGGGCTCGAGACGCGCATCGAGACGCTCGAAGGAAAACTGAAACTGCTGCTGGTGCCGCGCGATCCGAATGACGACCGCAACGTGGTGCTGGAACTGCGAGCCGGCACGGGCGGCGAC
>SYFT01000073.1 GCA_005799825.1 Acidobacteriota bacterium
GCGTGATCGCGCTGGCCGGCATCGCCAGCCCGGCGCGATTCACGCGCCGCGTCGAAGATGCCGGCTACGTGGTCGCCGGCGCCTGGGGCCCCGGCGACCACCATCGCTACACCCTCGCGGACATCGCGCGCCTGGCGCGCGATGTCCGCGAGGGTGGCGCCGCCGGCGTGCTCACCACAAGTAAAGATGCCGCCCGCCTGCGCGCGCTGCGGCCGTTGGCGGTGCCCGTCCACGAGTGGCCCCTGTACGCCACCATCGAACCCGCCGCCGAATTTGCCGCGTGGCTCGCGGCACGAGTCCAGTTCGCTCGGGGGCGATCCAGAGGCCAGTCGGCGGTGCCGGCGTGAGTGCGCGGGCGCTGCGCCATCGCCTTGAGTACGCGATTGTGGTCGTCGTGCGGGCCATGGTCGCGCCGTGGCCCGACCGGGCCGTCAGCATGCTTGGTTCCGCTATCGGTCACATCTTCTGGGCCATTGATGCCGGCCATCGGCACCTCGCCATTCGGCAGTTGCAGGCGGCCTTCCCATCAAAATCCCCGGCCGCGTGCCGTGCCATCGCCCGAAAGACATTTGCGCACTTTGGCCGCTCGTTGACGCTGCTGCTGAAATTCAGCACATTGAGTCCCGAGCAGATCCGCGCCCGTGTGAGTTTTGAGGGCGAGGAACATGTGCGCGAGGCGCTGGCCGCTGGCCGTGGAGTCTTGCTGATCACCGGGCACTTTGGTCTCTGGGAAGTGTTCGGGCTTGCCCATCCGTTAGTGCTGTCGCCAATGTTCGTCCTGGCGCGCAAGCTCGACAATCCCGAATTGCAGACCCTGCTGGAACACACACGAACCCGCACCGGCAATCAGGTGATTTACCGGCGCGGCGCCCTGCGGCGCGTGCTGCGCGCGCTCAGTGCCGGCGACGCCGTCACCATTCTGATCGACCAGCACATTCAGCCCGCCGACGCCGTCTCCGTTCAATTCTTCGGGCGACCCGCCGCCACGACCTCGGCTGTCGGCGCGTTGGCCATGCGCACTGGCGCCGCGGTGATTCCGATATTTGCCATTCCGACCCCCGACGGCACCTGTCGCATCGTTTACGAACATCCCATCGAATTGCCGGGCGCAGACGCGCTGGACCCGGTGGTTGCACTCACACAACGCTGTACGGATGTACTCGAGATGTACGTGCGTCGCCAGCCCGAACTGTGGCTCTGGATGCACCGGCGATGGCGCGACGATCAGGCCCCGGTGGCGGGCATGTTCCCCCGCGCCGAAGGCGAGAGTCCGTCATGAGGCAGGCGGGGGAGCTCATCGTCCGTCGTATCGTGCTGCGCGCGCCGAACTGGCTCGGTGACACCGTACTGGCTCTGCCGGCCATGGCGGCGCTCCGCACGCACTTTGCCTCCGCGTCGCTGACGGTGGCCGCTCCTCCTTCCGTGGCGGCGCTGTTTCGCGAGGATACTGGAGTGCGGCCTGATGCCGTGCTGATGCTGCCGGCTTCGCCGCGCGAAGTGGTGATGGCGCTGCGTGAGGGCGATTTCGACCTGGGCATCCTCTTCCCGAATTCATTCCGGTCGGCTTGGTCCCTGCGTCAGGCCGGTATCCCTCAGCGATGGGGCATTGCGCGCAGCGCACGTGGAGGGCTGCTGACGCGTCGAAGTGTGCGGGGCGCGGCCGGCGCACATCACGCGGACTATTACCGCAACCTTGTTCGGGGATTGGGCGTTCCGTGTGAAGACGGACTTCCTGCGTTGTCGGCGTCAACTGGGAGTCTCGCTGCTGCAGCCACGCTGCTGTCGCGCGCCGGAGTTCCGCCTGACGCGCCGCTCGTGGGTGTGGCGCCAGGTGCCGCCTACGGCCAGGCGAAGCAGTGGCCGCCAGAACGGATGGCGGCCGTGATGGCGCACCTAGTGCGCGAGCACGGCGTCACGTGTGTCGTGGTGGGTGCGGCGCACGACCGCCCCAGTGTGCGTGCGATAGAATCCTGGCTCCGATCGCACGCGCCCGAGACAGAATCGCGCGTGCTAGATTTTGTGGGCCGGACCGATCTCGGCAGCCTGGTGGGAGTGGCATCGAGGTGCCGTGTGTTTGTGTCCAACGACTCAGGAGCGATGCATGTGGCGGCCGCGCTTGGGCGGCCGGTGATTGCGATGTTCGGCCCGACCGACGAACGCGCGACGCGTTCGCTCGGACGCGGCGCCGTGTTGACCGCCGATGTGTTTTGCCGCCCGTGCCACCTCCGCGACTGCCCGATTGATCACCGCTGCATGAAACGGATCGATGTCGAGACGGTGGTGGCCGCCGTCTCTCGACACCTGGAGCTGCCGGCGCCGGAAGGGGTATCGTGAGTCGTCCAGCCGTGTTCCTCGATCGTGATGGCACAATGATCGACGAGGTCGGGTATCTCGATCGGCGTGAAGACGTGCGGTGGTTCCCGTGGACCATCGATGCGGTCCGTCTGCTGAACCGCGCTGGGTACCTCGTGTGTGTGGTGACCAACCAGGGCGGCATTGGATTGGGATTGTTCGACGAACCGTTTGTGCACGGGCTGCATGCCTGGCTTGACGCCACCTTGCATGAGTCTGGGGCCGTTGTGGACGGGTGGTTCCTCTGCCCCCATCATCCGCGGGCGGTTGCGGCGGAAATGCGCGGACCGTGCGCGTGCCGCAAGCCCGGCCGCGGCATGATCGATGCGGCGTGCGCGCGTTGGGACATTGATCTGACCCGGTCGTGGGTGGTCGGGGATCGCGATATTGATGTGATGATGGCCGTCGCTGTGGGCGCCCGCGGTATTCTGGTGCGGACCGGCCACGGTGAACGCGATTTGCGAAAAGTCGATCTCAGCCTGCCTGCGGGGACGCCAGTGGTGATGGATTTGATGGAAGCGACGGTGCTGATCCTCGCTGAAGGAGAGCGGCGCACATGACCCGCGAAGAGACACAGCGATACGCGGACCTCATTTCACGTTTTTCGCGTGCCCGTGTGGTCGTGGCCGGCGATCTCATTGCCGACGAATTCCTGTACGGACAGGTTGAGCGGGTCTCGCGCGAAGCGCCGGTGCTGATCCTCAAGTACGACACGACAGAAGTGCTACCCGGCGGTGCCGGCAACGCGGCGAACAACGTGGTGGCGCTGGGCGCGCGTGTGACAGTGGTGGGTGCGGTGGGTCGCGACGATGCCGGTCGCCGGTTGCTTGAGGCTATGCCCGCGCGCGCGAACACGCGCGGTGTGGCGCGGGTGCGCGGTTATGTGACGCCTGTCAAGACGCGGGTGCTGGCCGGTGGCGTACATTCGGCCAAGCAGCAGGTGGTGCGCATCGATCGGGCCGGTCATGTCATAGCGGCTAGACAGCGTGCGGCCGTGGTGCGCCGCGTCCAGGACGCGTTGGCGGCCGCCCTCGCCAACGCCGACGTGGTGATCGTGTCCGACTATGGGAGTGGCCTGTACACGCCTGAACTCATCGCGCGCGCCGAGGCTAAGGCTGCGGGACACGGCAGCCGGCTTCGTGCCGGTGCCAAGGCGGCAGTGGACCCCGCGTACGTCGGGCGAGTGCCGATGATCCTGGTCGACTCAAGATATGGCCTCGCGGGATTTCGCGGCGTCACGGCCTGCACGCCCAATGAGCTGGAGGTTGAGGCGTTGCTGGGCGTGTCGATTGGCGATGACCCGGCGGCTCTTGAGAAAGCCGGCCGCGCGTTGCTGCGCAAGTTGCAGTCGAGGGCCGTGCTCATCACGAGGGGCAGCCGAGGCATGGCATTGTTTGAGCCCGGCCGTCCGACCGATCACATTCCCATTGTCGGGTCAGATCAGATCGCCGATGTGACCGGTGCCGGCGACACGGTGATTGCCACGTTTGGCCTGGCGCTGGCGTCGGGAGCGACGTTTGGCGAGGCGGCGCGCCTGGCCAACCACGCGGGTGGCCTGGTGGTCATGAAACGCGGTACCGCCACAGTCTCGGCCGCCGAACTCCTGGCTGCGACGTGCTGACCGAAACTAATCTTCTCGCGCAGATTGCGGCCGATCGGCGAGACGGGATGACCGTCGCCTTCGCGAATGGCTGTTTCGACCTGCTGCACGTCGGGCACGTCCGGTACCTGCGGGGCGCGCGCGCAGAGGGTGATCGGCTGGTGGTTGCGGTCAATTCCGACTCTTCCGTACGGCGGCTCAAGGGCGAAGGGCGCCCGATCCTCAGTGAACGGGCGCGCGCGGAACTGGTGGCGGCGCTGGCATGCGTCAACTACGTGGTGGTGTTTGATGACCCCACGGTGGACCGGCTGTTGACGCTGCTCAAGCCGGACGTGCATTGCAAAGGGACTGACTACACCGAGGATACGGTGCCCGAACGTGAAACGGTTCGCGCATACGGCGGGCGCGTCACCATTGTCGGCGATCCGAAAGACCACTCCACCGGGGCGTTGCTGACCAGGCTCGCGGGCTCGGCAACAGAATGACCATGCAGGCGCCGGAGCGGATTCTGGTGGTGCGTCTCGGGTCACTCGGCGATCTCATTCATGCCTTGCCGGCGGTCGCGTCGCTACGGGCCGCGTGGCCCACTGCGGAAATCGACTGGGTGGTGGAGCAGGCGCATGCCGAGCTGCTGACACTCGTGCCCGATCTGACTCGAGTCATCGTGTTGGGACGCCGCACGGCAGGTGGATGGTGGTCGACAATTCGGGAATTGCGAACCCGCCGGTACGACATCGCCATCGATCTGCAGGGGTTGGTGAAATCTGCCGCTCTGGCGCGTGGATCTGGCGCCGGTCGGGTGGTGGGCTTTGATCGGGCCGGGCTGCGCGAACCCGTGGCGCGTTTGTTCTATTCGGAATCCGTCGTCGTCGGCGAGGGCCGTCACGTCATCGAGAAGAATCTCGCCCTCGTGCGTGCGTTGACCCCGGGATCCCAGGACCCCAAAACCCCGACGACCACGCTGCATTTTCCGCTCGCCGAGGCGGCGTCGCCAGCTTTAGACGCGTTGCGAACTCAGGGAGTTGGTGACTTCGCTGTGATCAATCCTGGCGCGGCGTGGCCGAACAAGCGGTGGCCGCCGCAGTTGTTTGGTGAAGTGTCGCGAGTCATTCGCTCCACCTACGGCTGGACGCCGGTGGTGTTGTGGGGGCCGGGCGAGCAGGCCATCGCGCAGGCCGTGGTTGACGGGTCCGTAGGGGCCGCCGTCTGCGCGCCGGCGACCACGCTGGCCGACCTCGTGGCCATCGCCCGCGCGGCGAAACTGTTCGTCTCTGGCGATACAGGCCCGCTGCATATCGCGGGTGCTACCGCCACGCCGATCGTCGCGCTCTTTGGCCCAACCACTCCGGCGCGCAACGGTCCGTGGGATGATCGTGACGTGTCCATCAGCCGGTACGACTCGTGTGACTGCCACTACAAGCGTCAATGCCATCGACAGCCCACGTGGTGCCTTGGCGAGGTAACTGTTGAGGAAGTGACGCAGGCGATTGCGCGGCGGATGGGAGGCGCCTGATGTTGTCGCGATTGGCACGATGGCGGGTGCCGCTGGGGTTCCTCTTCTTTGTGGTGGCGTTCTGGCTGGCCACTCCCACGGTCGCGTCGGTTCTGGCCGGGGCGGCGGTGGCGCTCGCCGGCCAGGCGTTGCGTGTGTGGGCGGCCGGTCACATCGAGAAGGGCGCCGAGGTGACACGGTCGGGGCCCTACCGCCTGATGCGCCACCCGTTGTACGTAGGGTCGGCCATCATGGCGATCGGGTTCGGGATTGCTGCGGCAAGCATTGGGACGGCGAGCCTGATTCTTGCGTATTTTCTGGTCACCTACGTGGCAGCGATGCGTTCGGAAGAAGCCATCCTCGACGAGAGGTTCGATGGCGAATATGCGGCCTATCGGGCGGGCCGTGCCGGGGCAGTGGTCCGCCGATTCAGTGTCCAGCGCGCCTTCGGCCGTAATCGCGAGTATCGCAGCGTGGCCGGCCTGGTCTGCGTATTCGTGCTGTTGTGGCTGAGCGCCTAGGTGTGCCCGAGAGGACCCTGGACCCTGGACTCAGGACTTGTGATCAGGCCGCGTCGGTGGGATGATTGGGAGGTTGTCGGCACGGGCGGTTAGCTCAGCGGTAGAGCAC
>SYFT01000012.1 GCA_005799825.1 Acidobacteriota bacterium
GTCTGCCCGTCGGTCGCAATCTTCCCGTAGCGCACCGTCACCGTCTTGCCTTTGGCGTCAATTTCCCAAAACTTGCTCGACGTCTTGTCCTTGAATTCGTAGTACTGCTTGGCCATGGCTGTTGTCCTCCTGCAAATTATTGCTCCCGCACCCGATCCTAAACCTCTGCCGAGCGTCCAGTCCCGCGAACGCCACACCCGAATGTCGACCCAAGGCAAGTCACAGCTAGAAGAGGATGAATCTCTCGCGACTCTTTGTCAGTCTACCCACCGAAGCGACCATATGCGTCGCGAGGCCGTCCTCCACCACATGAACCGCCGCGTCTATGAGCGTAATGAAGACAAGCGGGCGTTGTTGTCGGCGTTCGTGCCGTCTTTGTCGAGGATTTGGATTCGAAATCCCAGCGACTCCCGCACGCTATCTTCTGCCGTTCGCACGGTCATGTTGCCGTGCAGCGACACAACCCCGTTGGGATTGACGACCTTGTCACTGCGAATCGAGGCGACCGTTGCATCCTCATCGGCATAGTGACCATAGCTGATCCCCTGGTGTACCTTGATCGCGACGCCGAACTCATCCTTGAACGCCGCCTTGAAGTTCTTCACGAGCATCTTGCCAACTACTTCAATGGTTCGCCGCTCTTCGTTTAATCGCGGCGACGCGCCGGATGGACCCGCAGCCAGCAGCCGCTCCAGCCCGATCCACTCGGCCTCGGTCAACTTGAACAGGCTACCAGCGCAGTTCATCTTCATGGGCTGCGAGGCGGCCAGCACAGGCTCGCGGCGCACGGCCTCGAGACTGAACGGCGAGGGCATCTGCCGGAGTTTCCGGAAGCCGACGCGACATGCGTCCCCCGCCGCAACAGGACCTACCGTTGCCGGCTCGATCGCCTCGACGTGCAGCCACGCCACCAAGCCGGCTCCCTTGAGATACCCGACTGCCGTATCCCCTGGACGAATACTGCGGAAGTTCTCCGGTCGAGCCCTGGGCTCGCCGGACGCTGCATCGTGTGAGGAAAAAAAGAGCGCGTCGCCTTCGGGCAGCGCTGCCATGGGCCAGAGGTCTTCCTGCCATACCAGCCACCAGCGTGCGGCGATTCTGCCCTCTGCGATCGGAGGCCGGGAGTCAGGGCTACTGAACGGCACGTCCAGCTGAGTGCCCCCGGGCGATGCCGCGTCAATCCGGCGGTTGCGCTGCAGGTAGGCGAGCGCCGCAAGTGCGGCGGCGGCGATCACCACGGTCGCACCCAAGATCATGAACCAGTCGGTCTGTGGTGCCGGCGCCTCGGGCGCCAGCGGTGGTGCGGTATCGAGCATGACAGTCGTCTTCACACCACCGACCTCCAGTTCAAGGCGAACGCGCCGGGCGATGCCGTCGCGTGGCAACGTACTCATCCATGACACCCTCTGGAGTGCCGACGTCTGGCGCCTCACCAGATCGACCTGACTGGCCAGGTCCCCGCTACTGCCCGCCTCGAGGTAGATGCCGCCGGTCTTCTCGGCCAGACGGCGCAGATTCAGCAGTGCCGAGCGGCCGTCCGGGCGGCGCGCCGCGATGCCGATCGCGGCGACGCTCACCCGCGCCTCGCGCATGCGGTCGACCACGTCATCCAGCGTGTAGGCGCGCCCCTCGTCCCGTCCGTCGGACAGCACCACGATCACCCGCTCGGCAGGCAGACCGGGGGTGTCGAACTGCCGCAAGGACTGTACGAGCGAGAAATAGAGCTCGGTGCGCTGTCCCGTCGCGCCCAACCGTGCCGCATTCAGGCTGAGCTGTGCGCGGTCCGACGAGAACGGATGCACGACCTCCGGCGCCGCATCGAACGCGACCAGCCCCACGCGGTCGCCCGCCCCCACGGCCGCCGAGAGGGCAGCGACCGCGCCCGACACCGCGGGCATCAGCGGCTTCATGCTGCCTGACTGGTCGACGACGAACAGCCACGCCGTGCCCCCCGCCACCACGGTGGGAGTGATGGTGCCAGCGGTCTCCCGGGTATCTTCGACCACACGGACGCGCCCGCCCGGCAGCGCTTCTGCCCGCTCACCGCTTGGCAGAAACACGCGCGTGACGGCACTCATGGCCGGGAACTGCGAGCCATCGACGGACAGAACGTCGAGGCGCATCGACTGTGCCTCCACCGCGATGGCCGTCAGAGCCAGAAGAACGGCACACACGCCGACGGCAGACCGTCGCCAGAAGTGCAGCACGCCGGACCCGCTAGTCCCGAAATAACGACAGACGGCTGCCGTTGTCCGCGTTGCTGCCGTCCTTCGCGAGCACCTGAATCCGGAATCCCAGCGCATCCTTCACGGCGTTCTCGGCCGTAGCGACCGTCATGTTGCCGTGCAGTTCCACCTCCTTGGCCACTTCCTTGCTCTGGCCGCTGGCATCCTTGCTGCGAATCGAGGCCAGCGTGTCCTCATCGCTGGCAAACTGGCCGAAACTGAAGCCCTGATGGACCTTGATATCGACGCCGAATTCTTCCTTGAACGTCGCCTTGAAGTTCTTTACGAGCATCTTGCCTGATACTTCCATGATTCATTTCTCCTCTTTGAGTGTAAACGTCGTTGCGTCATTTGCCTCTTAGCCCGACCCTTTCGCTAGGCCCACGCGCAATCCTGAATTCAGGCCTGCTCGAAGTCGACCATCTGCCCGGTGTCGACATCGACCGCCCTCGCTTTCCCCGACTTCCTCGCGAGAGGACTGCGCGCGGCCTGCCTGAGATACTGACGACATATGGCCGGGCTGTCGGAGCACTCGCTGTAGCGATGCCACGTGCCTTGCTGATCCTGCACTTCAATTCTCACCTTGTGGCTGGAACCCATCACTTGCTCCTCCGTCCCAGTTGGACCTGTCGGAAAACAACAGCGCTCAAGTGAGGTGCGGCTTTAGTCATTCCAGCCAAGACACTGCGGACTGTATACAGGCTGCAAGCGCGATGCAAGGTGCCTGTTCCTGATGCCATTATCGACATACACAGGAGTCTACCCCGTTGTTTGGGACGTCTTCCTTGAGATTCCCCTTGGGTTGCCGCTGTTTAGTTCCGCGACCGGCAATGTATCAATTAATACATGCTCGCGGACTCTTTATAGATTTCCTTGCTTTTAGAGCTTTGGTGCTAGCCTACCGCCCAACGTAAACCCCGCAACACCGAGAAACACCTCTATGTTCACGTTAATCTTCGCGGCGGTGCTGCTCGTTATGCCTGCTACTGCTTTGGCTGACCAAAGCCACTCCCACCAGTGGCGCAAGGTGAGTGAGGTGAAAGGCAAGGACGCCTATCGTAACGACATCCTCGTATGCACGTGGGAATGCAGAAACCCCGCAACACAATCGACACACCAGTGGTAAACGCGCTACCAGTCACCACAAACGGGGCGCCGAACCACAGCGGTAAGATCCCGTAATTCACCATCGTCGACGATGACGATAGGGTCATGAGAAAACCGACTACAACTGCCACACGGGCCGTAGGGAAAGACTTGATGATGTTCATCACGCGGGTCTGGAGATTGCTCACGGCAGCCAAGTCGGCCTGAGCCTGCGCCAGAGCCAGGGCCGCGGACCTCAGCGACACACCGAGCCGCTGCTGCGCAGTCGCCACGCCCTGCAACTCTCCCGGGCCGGCGGTCAGCACCGCTTCCAGCCCGCGCTTCTGGCTGAGACATTGACGTCGCACCGCGTCCTGCGCGGCGTCGGCCAGCTTGGGGTTGAAGGCAAACCGGCTTTCACAACTGCGCCGCCACGCCAACACGGCCGCCGTCAGTTCAGGGCCAAAGCCCCTGACCTCATCGACTCGGTTTTGCGTCGCATCACCGGCTGTGTAGATGCCACTAGCACGCAGAGCGGCCTTCTTCTTATCCCCCACTCCCTGGATGTCGACCGTCTCAATGCGGCAGACCGCCAGAAACCCAGACAGCTGACGGGCGCGTTCCCGACGGAGAACCTCGGCCACCTCATCCTGCTCCCGAATGGGCAGCTGCCGATATTCGTCACGGAGCGCCGTCAGCTTGTTCCGCGTCGCGGTGAAGCGGGACTCCTGCTGCAGCTGATGTCCCAGTCTGAGCAACTCATCATAGGCGTGCTGCGCCGTGCGGCAGACCTGGGCACGCCGTGCCTGCTCGGCTTGGCGGTCTGTACCGGACGGCACCGGGTGCGGCGTCGCACCCAGGTCTCCGATCTCGGGCACGAGTAGTGCCGGCGGGTGTGGCACCGCCTCAATCGCCGCCCACACCTGTTGCAGCACAAAGCCGCTTGTTGCGGATGCGTGTCGAGTGGCCTCCGTCAAGGCGAGCGCGTTCCGAGCCGTGCTGAAGGAGCTGCCGAAGTCGCCACTCACAAGAACGGCGTCGCTGAGGGCGCCCGACGCCAGGCGGTGTCGCAGATCGGCCTCGGCAATCACCTCCAGTGCGGCGTCCTTGGTAACCTTCAGCCCCCAGAGCACCTGATCCGGACGGCTGAAGATGGGTGCCCGGCTCGAATCCGTTTCATAGGCCCGCGACGACAAGCAGAGCCGGGGTCCCGGTGCGACCGTGCCGAGCCGTTGACGGCAGGTGCCGCACGTGCCGAGCGGGGCCGCCGCGTTCAAGCAAGTCATGCATGCCTGCCCAATTAGTGAGGCGGGGTCCGCCACACCCGGCGCACATCCAGCTCACGGACTCTGTGCAGTGAGTCCTGAGGAACCCGCCTTTCAGCAGTGCAGCCGCAGGAAATCGCGGATGGCGTGCGGACATCGCTTTGATCTGCTGCCGCGAGGTCAGGTCCCGCTTTGAACAGACCTAAACACAGGGGTCACCAGCGCCGCGGCGAGGCGTTCCGCGATGGGCATCCGCTCATCAGGCTCCGCCCACAGCCAGTTGCCGGCTACGTTTGCTTCGAGAAAATGGTAGTCGCCCGCCGCATCCACCACCAGGTCGCAGCTGGCGAACCGCACCTCGAGACCACGGACCAGATTCACGAGCTTATCGGCCAGCGCGGACGGCAGCCGGAGGGGTTGCACGGCAGGGTGAGGCTTGAGCCTGATGTCAACAGGGTCAGCGGCTTCGCGATACATGATGCCAGCGTACACATCATCATCAACAACCGTGGCGCGCACATCGGCCACCTTGTCGACCCGCACCTGGATAAGCGACGGCGTGCCATCAACGGTGCAGCGCGCGTCATCCGCGAGTGGGACAAACGCTGCGGCATAGGGCGCCACGAAATCGGCCGTGTGCAAGTCTTCGGGTGCGACAAAGCATCCGTTCACTTGTGCCAGCGGGCTATCCGACAGTGGCTTGATGACGCACTCGCCATGGTGTGACGCGAAGGCGCACAGCTCCTCATACTCGGTTGACACCAGAAACGGCGGGACCCTGAGACCCATGGCGTCAGCCACCCGTGCTTGATGGATCCTGCAATCGGCATGCGCTTCGCGCCACGGATCATTGATCCACCGTTCGCGTGGGATGCCGCGAAGGGCTGCCGTCAGCGCCGCCAAGTGCTCCGCCTGTGCGAACCGCTCGAGTGGGTCCACGGTGGCCGCCGGCACCAAGGCGTCAATCGCGATGCGACACAGCACGCCGCTGACCTCGCCCATCGCTAGCGGTGGCTCACGCCGGACACGAATCTGAGAAGCCAGCGGGGTGCTCGCGATGCGAATCTGGCCTGGCACATCGTCGGTCTCGGTGAGATCCATGCGCACAACGCGGACCCCACGCGCGGCGAGCGCACCGACGACAACATCAGCGTGCAGGTCTCCCCACAGGGCGACGACAATCACGCTCATGCCTGCCGCGCCCTACTTGCCAGATCGACGGTCCATCTTGGAGGGCATGCTCTTCGCGGGCTTCCATTTCCCACTTCGGGTATACCCGGAAGGCAACACGCGGCCAGGCGTGGTCACCAGCGTGGGCGGCAGTTTCATGCGATTGAAGTACAACGGAACGCCGTCCGCATCGACATTGAGCTGAAGCTCGTGATCATAATGCACGCCGTCGGCCTCGGCGACCTGCTCGTAGGTATAGGGATAGGGCTGTAGAAATTTGACGACCAGCGGCTGAGTCGTTCTGGTGGCGTGCATTGGTATGTCCTCCATGGCGATACGCTTTACATTAGCACTTTGAACGGAGCGTAAGGGTCACGCCGTGTTGGCATTCTTTTTCTACGACGCATATCATCCTGTAAAAACTCATAAACAATCTCCATTACTGGCTTTGAAGCCGCCAAACTCTATACCGAGATTACTGCAACTGCTAGCTAGTACTACTTTGTCAGATCCGTCGATCGATCTCTGCGGCGGAAAAAGACCGGGCCGGTCAGCATCCTACCGACCCTCGAATTCTTCGTGATCCTCGACATCGGAGAGCGAGGCGGATAGCCCGTGAATCTTGGCGATGGACTTCGGGCTATCCCCGTCGATTGCCCATCCGATGGTCACGGACTCGAGCGGCCCGTCGTCGATGGTGTACTTCTCAAGGTCCTTCTCGTGCCGGAACTCGAATGCGAAATTACCGGTGACGCGCAACCCAAACACGCCATCCTCATCCGGCTCGTCCCATGCGTAAGAAAGTCCCTCCTCCCAGAAGCGCCCTGGCGCTTTCGGCTTCCCACTCTTGCCCGCAGCCAATATTTGATCTGCATCGACCATGACAACCTCTTCTACCTGAAGTCCGAGGAGATAAAAGTTTCCGTCGCCGGCCCGGAAGTTCTTCCCCAACGACATTCGCAGTGAGAGTTCGATCTCCGCGGAAAAAGCTGAACTCATGTCGACATCCTTTACGTAGTTGCTGTTGCGGATGGCCAGCCGAATTCGCCTGATTTTGTTTGTGACCGTCCGTGATGGAGCCGCCCGATATTACCACCCCGCGGCTCGGTTGTAGCGCCCCAGGATGAGAAGGGACTTGTGGCCCTTGCCTGACAATGCGGGCCGGAATGCTGCACAGGATATCGCACCCGATCGGCGGCCCAGATAGGGCGATGCCCGATTGCGACCACCACGTTGCGAGGCGCTATGCTCGAATCAGCATGGCGATTGACGTAGGGCAGCACGTACGGCATCGGTCGCGGCTTGACTGGGGTATTGGCAAGGTCGAGGGCAGTAACGGCGAGAGCGTGTTTGTCCGCTTCGGCGACCAGCTCAAGACCATCAAGATCTCGTTCGCGGAACAGTTCCTGGAAGCGGTGACGGCCGGGGCGCTGGCGGCCA
>SYFT01000074.1 GCA_005799825.1 Acidobacteriota bacterium
GGGCGACATCGAAAGCCTGCCGTTCTTGGAGGCCATCCGCCAGTTCCGCCAGGATGTGGGCCGCGAAAACGCACTGTTCGTGCACTTGACACTGGTCCCCTACATCGCGTCGGCGCACGAACTCAAGACAAAACCCACGCAACACAGCGTGCGCGACCTGCGCTCGATCGGTATCCAGCCCGACGCATTGCTGTGCCGCACCGACCGTCCCCTCGAAGCCGACATGAAGGGTAAAATCGCGCTCTTCTGCGACGTGGACGAGGAAGCCGTCATCACGGCGCGCGACGTGTCCAGCATTTATGAAGTGCCTCTGAGCCTAGCCGACGAAGGGCTAGACCGCATCGTGCTCGAGCGGCTGCACCTGCCGAAGACCGAAGCGCGCATGGACCCGTGGCAGGAGTTGGTGGACCGCATCCGCGAGCCGCAGGGTGAAGTCACACTCCACTTCGTCGGCAAGTACACCGACTACGCAGACTCGTACAAGAGCATCAACGAAGCGCTCTACCACGGTGGCTTCCGGCATCGCCTCAAGGTCACCCTCAAGTTCGTAGAGGCCGAAGCGCTCGAACAGCCCGACGGTGCTCGCCTGCTCGACGATGCGGTGGGGATATTGGTGGCGCCGGGTTTTGGCGACCGCGGCAGCCGAGGCATGATGGCCGCCGCCGAGTTCGCGCGCACGCGCAAGATTCCCTACTTTGGCATCTGTTACGGCTTCCAGTGGGCCGTAGTGGAATTTGCCCGGCACGTGGCGGGCCTGGCCGAAGCCGATTCCACAGAAGTGGTGGAAGACGCCGCCCACAAGGTCATCTACAAACTTCGCGACCTGCTGGGTGTGGACGACATGGGCGGCACGATGCGGCTCGGCAGTTACGCGTGCCGGCTCACGCCCGACTCGCTCGCGTTCAAACTTTACGGCGACGAGATCATCCACGAGCGACACCGCCATCGCTACGAGTTCAACTGCGCGTACGAAAAGGCGCTGACTGACAAGGGCCTGCGCATCGTGGGCCGGTCGCTCGACGGCAAGTTTGTGGAAATCGTCGAACTACCCAACCACCCATGGTACGTCGCCGTGCAGTTCCACCCCGAATTCAAGTCGAAGCCCCTGCGCCCGCATCCGCTGTTTGCCGGGTTTGTCGAAGCCGCGCATCGCTACGCGCAGGCGCAGGCCGGGCTGGCCACCAACGTCACGGCCATCGGTGACCGCCGCCGATGATTTTAGTGTGCTACGCACGACGCTTCAGGACGTCTTTCGGGCGGGGCATCCCGAGGGGTGGCGTTGCTCCTCGCTCAAATACACGGGGTATTCTCACTCGTCGCGCCTTGCCCGCCGGGCGCCGCGTCCGGAAGCCGGAGCTTGGAGCGTCATGCGCAGCACACTAGTCCCCGTCACGTCCGACGTAGTGCTGGGGCACCGAGCCCTGGTGCTGATTGCTGGGCCGTGTGTCATCGAGAGTCCGTCGCACGTCATCGACATCGCGCGTGAAGTGGCCGCGATCGCCGCGCGCGTGGGCATGCCCTACGTGTTCAAGGCATCGTTCGACAAAGCCAACCGCACATCCGCGTCGTCATTCCGCGGACCCGGCATGACCGCGGGCCTCGAGGCCCTGCGGGGCGTCAGGGCCGCCACCGGCGTGCCGATTCTCACCGACATCCATGAGGCAGCGCAGGCGGCGCCAGTGGCGGAAGTGGCCGACGTCCTGCAGATTCCCGCGTTCCTCGCGCGGCAGACCGATCTGATCACGGCCGCGGCCCATACCGGACGCGTAGTCAACATCAAGAAGGGCCAGTTCATGGCGCCGCTCGACATGCGCCACGCCATTGCAAAGGTCACTGCCACGGGCAACAGCCGCGTCTGCCTCACCGAACGCGGCTACACGTTCGGTTACAACAACCTAGTGGTGGATATGCGCGCGTTCCCGATGATGCGCGCTCTGGGCGCACCGGTGATCTTCGACGTCACACACAGCCTGCAATTGCCGGGCGGTGGAGACGGCGTCACGGCGGGTCTGGCCGAATACATCGAGCCCATGGCGTGCGCCGGCGTTGGCGCCGGAGTTGATGGCGTGTTTCTCGAGGTACACGAAGATCCGAAGCGCGCGAAGAGTGATGCGCAGAATGCGTTGAGGCTTGACCTGCTCGAGCCGTTGCTCCGCAAACTCGTGCAAATTAACGAGATTGTGAAACCCCATGCGTAACGACAAGAAAGACGCGAAAGAAGCGCTGGAGATTGCCGTGCGGGTGCTCGACACCGAGGCACGCGCGATCATGGGACTCATCCCCCAGCTCAGCGACACGTTTTCGCGCGCGGTGACCCTCCTCCACTCCTGCACTGGCCGGATCATCCTCACCGGCATGGGAAAATCGGGAATCATTTCGCACAAGATGGCGGCCACGCTCTCGAGCACTGGCACGTCGGCGTTTTTCCTGCATCCGGCAGAAGCCATCCATGGCGATCTGGGAGCGGTGCAGGCCGAAGACGTGGTGGTGGCGCTGTCGCACAGTGGCGAGACCGAGGAACTCATCCGGCTGGTGGAAGCCATCCGGCGCATCGGCGCCAGGCTGATTGCGCTGACGGGCAACCTTGAGTCCACGCTGGGACAAGCCGCAGACATCGCGCTCAGTTGCCACGTGGCGGCTGAAGCGTGCCCCATGAATCTGGTGCCCACAGCCAGTACGACCGCCGCGCTGGCCCTGGGTGATGCGCTCGCGCTCGCGCTGTCGCAGCGCAAGGGCTTTCGCGCTGAGGAATTCGCGGACCGGCATCCGGGCGGGAAGCTCGGCAAGAAGTTGATGCGGGTCGACGCGTTGATGCATACGGACGAGGCGGTGCCGAAGGTGCCGGGCGACGCGCCCATGCCGCTAGTGATCCATGAAATGAGCAGCAAGCGCCTGGGGATGACCTGCGTCGTCGATGCCGAGCGCCGCCTGCTCGGGATCGTCACAGACGGAGACCTCCGCCGCCACATGACGCCCGGATCGACCCTACTCGACCAGCAGGCGCACGACGTGATGACCCGGCACCCCGTCACCATCACACGGGGTATGCTTGCTGTGGAAGCCATCAGGTTGATGGAGCAGCGCAAGATCACGGCGCTTGTGGTTGTGGACGATCTGCTTCGCGTCGAGGGCGTTGTGCACCTGCACGATCTCTGGCGCACCCAAATGATGTGATGTCCCTGACCGATGACCAGCTCAAAGCGAGATCGCAACAACTGCGTCTCCTATTGTTCGATGTAGACGGTGTGTTGACCGACGGCACGATTGACGTGACCGGCGCCGGCCACGAACGCAAATCCTTCTCGATCCGGGATGGCGCGGCCATCGTGTGGGCGCAGCGGGCCGGGCTCAGGATTGGGTTACTGAGCGGCCGCGGGTCGGACGCGACGACACAACGCGCGGAGGAACTGAAGATTCCGATTGTCATCCAGGGCGAAACCGACAAGCGCACGGCCTTCCTGAAGCTGGCTGCCACCGAGGGACTGGAGGCTGAACAAATCGCGTACATGGGCGACGATCTCGTGGACCTGCCCGTCCTGAAGCTGGTGGGTCTGTCGGCGGCGCCTCAGGATGCCTGCGAGGAAGTCCGCGAACGCGTACACGTGGTGACGCGGGCCCCGGGTGGACGAGGCGCCGTGCGCGAGTTCATTGAGTTGATCTTGCGCGGCCAGGACCGCTGGGACGCACTCGTGCGCTCCCACCTGACGTGAGCGCCGCCATGGACAGCGGACTTGTGCTCCTCCTCGTCATTACCGCGCTGCTGGTCGGCCTTGCCGTGGGCAAGGCGTGGGAGCGTTACAAACTTCAGGAGGGCCAGTGGGTGGATCGGCGGCGCGTCCGCCAGTCGCCCCACTTCATCGTCGGGCTCAACTACCTGGTGGCCGGGCGCGTAGATCTGGCAATTGAGGAACTCGAAGAAGCGTCGAAGCTGGACCCGGGCGCGCTGGAGTTGCGGCTGATGCTGGGCAACCTCTACCGGGAGCGCGGACAGGTGGGACGCGCGATTCAGGAACACCAGACCCTGTTGCAGCGACCGCGACTGAGCCAGATGGAACACGCCAACGTGCTGCTCTGCCTTGGGCTCGATTATCGACGAGGCGGATTTGTCGATCGCGCCACCGAGGCGTTTACCGAGGTGCTGAAACTGGCGCCCGACAACGAATCGGCGCTCAATAACCTTGAGAAGCTGCAGGAAGAACAGCGCCAGTGGCAAGAGGCGTATCAAACGCGCCACCGACTGGCGGCGATCGCGAATCCCGCCGTGCAGACGCGTTCAAAGACCATCCTCGCGTTTCTGGAACACGAATTGGGTCTGCAGGCGCTGGCCAAGAGCGACATTCCGGAAGCCATCCGGCGATTCACCGCGGCCATTGAACTGCATACCGCCGTGCTGCCGGCCTATCTCAGCCTGGGCGACGCGCGTTTGAAACAGGGCGATGCGACGGCGGCCGCGACCATCTGGGAAGCGGCGGTCAACGTCTCGCTCGACCGCGCGTACCTGCCGCTTGAGCGCCTGGAGGTGCTCTATGTAAGCCAGGGGCGCGCCGATCGATTCGTCGCGCTGTGTGAGCGGTTGACCGACGCGGCCCCGCGGGAATGGCGTGCGCGCGCGGCACTTGCGCGCCACCTGGCCTCGCAAGGTGAGCCGACGCGGGCACTCGAGTCGCTGTTTGGCGCCCTCGAACATAACCCCCACGCGCTGGCCATTCACCAGTCGATTTGGGCGCTGCTATCCTCGTTAGACCTGCCCCGCCCACTCGTGGCCCGCTACATCGAAATCACCCGTCAGTCTGTGTTTTACCTCGACCCCCACGTGTGCACGCGCTGCCGGTACCGCAGCACGGAACTGCTGTGGCAATGTCCCCAGTGCCACGAGTGGGACGCGTTTGTCGAAGAACGCATCACGCCGGCAAGCGACGTCGAGTCAGAAATGTCCCCAGGTCCGAACGTGTAAGCCAAGCCATGAAAACACCCAAGCGCTCGAAGTTCCCGCACGCCCGCCGCATAGCGCTCACCGGCGGCATCAGTACGGGAAAGTCGTTGTGTCTGACGACGTTTGCCCGCCTCGGGGCGCCCATCATTGACGCCGACCAACTGGCGCGCGACGCAGTCGCGGTCGGCTCACCGGGGCTGGCTGCAGTGGTCCGCCGGTTCGGACCTGCCGTGCTGCTCCGCAACGGCCAGCTGAACCGGGCTGCGCTCGGCGCGGTGATCTTCGCTGACCCGACGGCGCGCAAGGACATCGAGAAGATCATCCACCCGCATGTGTATGCCGCCGTCGCGCGGTGGTTCACGGCGCTGAAGGCGCCAGTCGGAGTCGCTGACATTCCGCTCCTTTTCGAGATCGGCCACCAGGGCGACTTCGATGTGGTCGTGGTCGCCGCCTGCCGGCCCGAACAACAACTCGCCCGCCTCATGGCGCGCGGAGGCCTGAGCGAAGCCAACGCCCGCGCCCGCATCGCCGCCCAGGGGCCACTCGCCGACAAGGTTGCGAAGGCGCACCACGTCATCGACACGAGCGGGACGCTCGAGCAGACGGCCGAGAACACCGAGGCCGTTTGGGCGAAGCTGCAGTCTGCGATCTGAGACCGGCGTCCGTAGCGCCGATCAGAAACGTAGCCCGGGCTGGTCCTCAAGCCCGAGGATCACCTCGGCCTTGAAGAGCAGGCCAAGCTACGTGCGAGGGCGTCCTTCTGCGGCCACCAGCGTGTTCTTGAGCAGCATCGCGATCGTCAGCGGCCCCACGCCGCCAGGCACCGGCGTCATCGCGCCGGCGACGTCGACCACCGCAGGGTGTACGTCGCCCACGACCATCGAGCCCCGTGTGTCGAAGCCAACCAGCCTGGGGTGATTGGCGCCGAAGAGCGCCACGGCCTGATCGCGTGAGTCCACGCGATTGATCCCCACATCAATCACCACTGCGCCGGGCTTGACGAACGCGGGCGTGACGAAACCCGGGCGGCCGATGGCCGCCACAAGAATGTCGGCGCGCGCGCAGGTAGCCTCAAGATCCGGTGTCTTTGAATGACAGATGGTGACCGTGGCGTCGCGCTGCAGCAGGAGCAGCGCCATTGGCTTGCCCACGATCTCCGACCGGCCGATGACCACCGCGTATTTCCCGGCGAGGCTCTGCCCTTCGCGATCGAGCAATTCGATCACGCCCGAGGGCGTACACGGCTTGAGTGCGGCGCGGCCCTGCACGAGCAGGCCCACATTATGCGGATGAAACCCGTCCACATCCTTGGCCGGGTCTATAGCATCGAACACCTGCTCGGTGCCCTGTTTGCCGATGGTTTTTGGTAGTGGCGCCTGCACCAGGATGCCGTCGCATGCGCTGTCCGCGTTCAGCCGCCGCACGGTGGCCAGCACATCCTCCAATGGGGCGGAGGCGGGCAACCTGTGCACGGTCACGAGCAGGCCGGCGTCAGTGCCGGCGCGTTCCTTGTTGCGCACGTAGATTTGCGACGCGGGGTCGTCGCCGACGAGCACGATGTGCAACGCCGGACGACGACCGCGCGCAGCCAAAAACTCAGTCACACGTGGCGCGAGCTCCGCCCGGATCGCTCCGGCGACGCGCGTACCGTCGAGCATCACCGCTGCTATTTCTCGCCGGAGGTCTTCGATAACACGCGGCCGATGACAAACACCAGGATCGACACACCCAGGACCTGGAGACCGAAGATGTCGGCCTGTTCGGCGGTCACCCCAATCTCATGCCACTTGGCCGTGGTGTCGTTGGTGATGCCCCACTCGGTGAAGAACCCGAGGATGGTCATGGCGAAGCCGTTGAAGATGGCGAGTGCGCCAAACGCAGTGGTGAAGTTCGCCAACGCCTGCATGCCCGTGCGCTTTGCCCGCTCGGCCGCATTGGCGAGCGTGCTATGGGTGCGGCCGTACACCCAATAGATGATCAGACCGAGGTCTAGCCACACGAGAAACCGCACCCAGGTGATCACGGGCAGGCTCAACATCAGATAGAAACACGACACGATGCCCAGCACCGGCAACACGTTGCCACCGGGCACGCGAAACGGTCGTTTGGCTTCGGGCCGTGTGCGGCGCAGGATCAGGACGGCCGCGCACACGACGACAAAGGCGAACAACGTGCCGATGCTGGTCATCTCGCCGACGGTCTGAATCTGCGTGAACCCGGCGACCACCGCCACCACCACACCCGTGATGATCGTCGTGATGTACGGCGTGCCGTACTTTGGATGCACCACGCTGACGCCCGGAGGCAGCAGGCGGTCGCGGCTCATGGCGAAGAAGATGCGCGGCTGGCTCAGGAGCATGACGAGGAGTACGGACGTGATACCGGCGACGGCGCCAGCTGACACCAGATACGCCGCCCAGTCCTGGCCGATGAGGCTCAGCGCAAACGCCACGGGCGCGTTCAGGAACGCGGCGTCGGTCTTGCTGTCCACCACCGGCACAATGCCGGTCAACACGGCCGCCACTGCCAAATACAACACCGTGCAGACCACGAGCGACGATAGGATGCCGATCGGAAGGTCGCGCTGCGGGTTCTTGGCTTCCTCTGCCGTAGTCGAGACGGCGTCAAAGCCGATGTACGCGAAAAACACGACGGCGGCGGCGGCCATGGTGCCCTGCCAGCCGTAGGCAAAAAACGGCTCCCAGTTCTCGGGCTTGACGTAGGTAG
This sequence comes from Acidobacteriota bacterium, assembly GCA_005799825.1. GTDB lineage: Bacteria > Acidobacteriota > Vicinamibacteria > Vicinamibacterales > SCN-69-37 > SYFT01. The sequence goes on from SYFT01000074.1 coordinate 7,661, forward strand.
CGCCGACGGCGATGAAGAAGACAATCGCCACCAGCTTGATGCTCACCATGATCGCGTTGGCGCGAGCCGTGGCCTGCACGCCCACCACCAAAAGCGCGGTGATGGCCAGCACGATCAGGACGGCCGGCAGGTTGATGAGTGCGCCAATCGAAACGCCGTTGGCGTCAAGCGTGCCCGGAGCCGCGCTCATCCAGACGGGCAGATGAATACCGGCGCCCGACAGGAGCTTCTGCATGTAGCCACTCCAGCCGATGGCGACGGTCATCGAACCCACCGCGTATTCGAGGATGAGGTCCCAGCCAATCATCCAGGCCACCAGCTCGCCCAACGTGGCATAGGCGTAGGTATACGCGCTGCCGGCGATGGGAATCATCGAGGCGAACTCGGCGTAACACAGTGCCGCGAAGCCGCAGGCCAGGCCGGCGGCCAGGTACGAGACCATGATGGAGGGCCCCGCCTGATTCGCCGCGGCCGTGCCGGTGAGGACGAAGATGCCGGTGCCGATAATGGCGCCGATACCCAGCAAAGTGAGGTCCCACGCGCCCAAGCTGCGCTTGAGCGCCTTTGACCCGTGCTCGACGTCTCCGACAAGTTGTTCAATCGACTTGGTGCTGAGGAGGTTTGAATCCATAGTGTGAGATCCGCAAACAGGCTCGTGGCCCGGCCATTATAGGCGACCGGGCCCAATGCGCAACCACGAGCGCGCCCGTGTTTCGAGTCCGGCAGCATCACTCGGGAGCAGATCGGAGATCACGGCCACCGCATCCGCACCGGCGGCCCACACGGCCGGTGCCCGCTCAAAGGTGATCCCGCCGATGGCCACGAGTGGGAGGCCGGCCGCGTGCGCGACCACGGCGGCATGCTCGACCTGCACCAATCCCACGGGGCTATATCCGGTGTCCTTCGACTCGGTCCCAAACACGGGCCCGATCGCCAAATACGAGATCGGCTGCCGTACAGCCGCTGCCACCTGCGCATCGCTGTGGGTGGAGAGGCCCACAAGGAGGCCGGTGTGATCGCGGTGGACGTCGGTAACCGCCAGGTCGTCCTGCCCCACGTGGACGCCGTCGGCGCCGCAGAGAACGGCGATATCGGCGCGGTCATTGATGTAGAGCGTGGCCCCGGCCTCACGGCACAGGGTTGCGACCTCGCCGGCCACGTCAAGGAACGCACCGAACCGCGCAGACTTGGCTCGCAGTTGTATCAGGCGCACACCGGCGTTGAGCCAGGCGCGGCAGACGTCGGCTGACGCCCAGCCTCGAGCGGCCACGGTGTCGCAGTCGAGGATGGCGTAGAGGGGCGACACCGTCCAATGAGGCAATGAGGCAGTGCCCCGCCGCTTCGTCACGCGCTTTCGGCGAGCTTGCCTTTGCCAGCCGTCTTGTCCGGCATGAAGCGCTCCATGAAGCTCGTGTTGATCCGCGCGGCCACGAAGTCCGGGTCGTTGAGGATCTTGAGATGGAGGGGAATGGACGTCTTGATGCCCTCGATGACGGTCATCTCGAGCGTGCGCTTCATGCGCGCGATGGCCTCATTGCGGTCGCGGCCGTAGGTGATGACCTTGGCGATAAGCGAGTCGTAGTAGGGCGACACGGTGCAGTCGGAGTGCACGAACGAGTCCACGCGCACACCCGGGCCGCCGGGCACGCTGTAGGCCGTGATGAGCCCCGGGCTGGGCGTAAACGTCACCGGGTCTTCCGCGTTCACGCGGCACTCAAGCGCGTGTCCGCGAAACTCGATGTCGCTTTGCCGCACCGAGAGCCGCTGCCCCGCCGCCACACGAATCTGCTCCTTCACGATGTCGATCCCGGTGACGAACTCAGTCACCGGATGTTCCACCTGCAGGCGCGTGTTGACCTCGAGAAAATAGAAACTACCGGTGGCGTCCAGCAGGAACTCAAACGTCCCCGCATTGCTGTACTGCACCGCGCGGGCCGCCTCAACGACCGTGGCGCCCAGTTTCTTCCGCTGCTTGTCGGTCAGCGCGGCCGACGGCGCTTCTTCGATCCGCTTCTGATGCCGGCGCGGCACCGAACACTCCCGCTCGCCCAGGTGCACCACGTTGCCGTGATGATCGCCCATCACCTGGATTTCGATATGGCGCGGCGCCTCCACGTACCGTTCGAGGTAAACATCACCCAGACCAAACGCGGCTTCGGCTTCGCGCATGGCGGTCTTGACGTTTTTTGGCAGTTCCTCGGCGTTGCGCACGATGCGCATGCCTCGTCCGCCGCCGCCGGCCACGGCCTTAATGATGAGGGGATACCCAAGGTCCTTGGCCACCTTGATGGCCTCTTCCTCGCCGTGCACAGGTCCGTCGCTACCGGGCAGAATCGGCACGCCGGCTTTTTTCATCGCGCGACGGGCGCGGGCCTTGTCGCCGAGCAGCCGGATGACGTTCGGGTCAGGCCCGATAAACTTGATGTGGCACGCTTCGCACACTTCGGCGAGGTACGCGCTCTCGGAGAGGAATCCATAGCCGGGATGAATCGCATCGGCGCCGGTGATTTCGGCCGCGCTGATGATTGCCGGCACACTCAGGTAGGAGTCCGCGCTGCGCGCGGGCCCGATACACACATCTTCGTCGGCAAACCGTACGTGCAGCGAGTGCTCGTCGGCCTGAGAATAGACGGCGACGGTCTTGATGCCCATTTCGCGGCACGCGCAGATGATGCGCAGGGCAATCTCCCCACGGTTCGCGATCAGGATCTTATTGAACACGCGCCTCAGCTCACCTTCACCGCGAACAGGCGGTCGCCGAACTGCACCGGTTGGCCGTTGTCGACGTAGGCGGCGGCGATTTCGCCGTTACATTCGCATTCGATTTCGTTCATCAGCTTCATCGCTTCGATGATGCAGAGCACCTGGCCCTTCTTGACGATCGACCCGACTTCCACAAACGGCTTGGAGCCGGGCTCGGCCGATCGATACAGGGTGCCCACAATGGGCGCCTTGATGACCGCGAGCGGCACGCCGGCGTCCACCGCGGCCGGCGGCGGCGCCACCGCGGCGATCGTCGCGACGGGGGCGAGCGGCGCGGCCGCCGTCGCCGGGGTCACCACATACTCGCGGCCGGCCTTCCGGATGCGGACCTTGAGGCCGTCGTGTTCCATTTCGAATTCCGCGAGCTCATGCTCACGAACCAGGTTCAGGATGTCTTTGAGGGCGTCGAGGTTCATAACATCAAACAGTCAGCAAGTCGCGTGGTCCTGCTGTGAGGACTTCAATGCCCGTATCGGTCACGAGCACATCGTCCTCCAGCCGCGCCCCACCAACACCGGGCACATAGGCGCCGGGTTCGACGGTGCAGACCATGCCGGCCCGGAGGCGCTCGTCGGGAGGCGAGAGGCGCGACAGGCGCGGCGCCTCATGTACCTCGAGTCCGAGCCCATGGCCGGTCCCATGAACAAATGCCGCTCCAAATCCTTCAGCGTCAAGAACCTGGCGAGCGGCGCCATCAACGGCGCTAGTGGCCACACCAGCGCACATTACGTCCAACGCGGCCTGCTGCGCCTTCCGCACCGCGCGAAAGATGCCCGCCGCCTCGTCCCCAGGCCGGCCCACCGCCGCCATCCGGGTTAAGTCCACGCAGTATCCGTCCAAGACCCCGCCGAAGTCCAGCACCACCAAATCGCCGCCTGAAAGCCGTCGATCGCCCGGATGGGCATGCGGATGCGCTGAATTCGGGCCGGAAGCCACGATAGTGTCGAAGGCCGGCCGGGTGAAACCGGCGCGGGACAGCCCCAAGTTAATGTCGGCCGCCACCTGCCGCTCAGACCGGCCTTCCCTGACCCACTCCGCCAGTCGTGCCGCGACTCCGGCCAGTGCCGCACCGGCCCGCCGGAAGACCGCAATCTCGTGGGAGTCCTTGATGAGCCGGAGGGGTTCCACCAAGCTGGTGTGGCCCTGGAAGTCGCCCGGTACCGCCGCCTGCCAGCGTTTCAGCAGCGACACGGTGACGTGGTCGGCCTCGAACACGATTCGCGTCGCGCCGGTGCCGCCAATCACTTCGGCGAGCGCGGCCTCGTACGTGGTTTCGGTGGTGACCACCGAGACGGACGCCATGTCGCCCCGAGCGCCTGCCTCAGTGGCGACGGTGGCATACCGGCCATCGAGCACCAGACAGTCTCCCTCCGCACTTTGGACGAACAACCCCGCAGACCCGTGGAATCCGGTCAAGTACGCGATATTCGTGGACGACGAGACCACACACACGGTGCCGTCAGCCTGCCACTGGCTTCGAAGTCTGGCCAGCCGGGCCGGCCACTCAGGACGGGAATCAGTCACTCCACCAGAGATTGTGTCAGACGGCGGCCCGAAATGCCTCTACCCGCGACAGCCACGACTCAAGGCGCATCACGACAGGCGGCACGTGTGGCGCGGGCGGCGCCACCGCCACTATCGCTGCGGACGGTTCCTGCGTCTCCTCCAGATCGGGCGTGTAGGCGGGGTCGCTCTCGTCAAGCACGTGCAATTGCGCCAGCCCCCGAATCGCGGCGTAATTGTCTGGCGCGTGCTGCCTGACGATTTGGAATTCTTCACGGGCTTCCTGGAGGCGCCCAAGGTCCAGCAGTGCCCAGCCGAGCGTCACACGGGCAGAGAGATGCCCTGGGAACCGTGCCAGCGCATCACGGCAGAGATCAACGGCGCCAGCCGGGTTTCCTAATCGACGAGTTTGTTCGGCAGTCACTTCTCCTCCTCCGGAGGCGGCGCCACGGTCATGGTTGCGGATCGCACGCCCTTGCGGCCGGTGTTGTCGGTGACCGTCAAGACCACCGTGAACGTGCCCGCACTGGCGTATTGGTAGGTTGCCGTCACTCCTGACCCGACGGCCCCGGGCACCCCGAAGTCCCACGCGTAGGACACAATCTGCCGGCCTGCGGGCACTGTGGACGCCGAGGCGTTGAACACCACCGGCGTGCCGATGCCTGGACTAGTCGGCGACGAGGTGAACAACGCAGTCGGTGCGGGGAGATCACCCACCGTCAGCGTCTGCGTGGCTACGTTGGTTCGGCCCGTGTCATCGGTGACCTGCAGCACCACGGTGAACGTGCCCGTGACAGTGTACTTGTGCTGCACCGCGATGCCTTCGACGAAGGTGCCGTCGCCAAGATCCCAGTTGTAGGCCGTGATTCGACGGCCGGGAGGTGCCGTTGAGGCCGCCGCGTTGAAGACCACGCTGGTGCTAAGCCCCGGCGCGGTCGGCGAGATGGTGAACTGCGCGATAGGCCCGGGCGACGACGTCACCGACACCTGAGTGACGGGTGTCGACACGCTGGTGCCGAATGCGTCGCTGACCGTCAATACCACACCGTAGCTGGTGGCTAGTTTGTAGCTATGCGATATCTGGCGTCCCGTATCGGTGCGGCCATCGCCGAACTGCCACGTATACGAGGCGACCTGCGCGTCTGGGTCCAAGGTGGCGGAGGCATCAAAGTAGATGGTGTCGTACGCGCGGGGGGCGGAAGGCGAAAAAGTGAATATGGGCACCATGCGCGTCGGGGGCCGAATGGTCCCTGGCGACACGAGAAGCAGATCCACCGTACGTGCAAGCGCGCCCGAAAAATCGGTGCCGAGCGGAATCACGCGGAATGTGACCACGCGGTTCGTGACCACGCCACCGTTCGGGGTGGGCGGAGCCACGTAGGTGACGCCGACGATGCCATCGCTGCTGGTTGATGGCCAGCGGCTGCTCAGGGTGCCGTAATCGGCCGGGACCAATGCACCCGTGATGTCCCGCACAAGAATGTCCAGGCGCATCGCCACGCCGGCCTTCTGCAGGCCGTGCGCATCACGCGCGGTGATCGTGATTCGGGAAGTGGACACGCCATCCTGGCTGATCATGTCTGGCGAGGCCGTCACGGCCAGCGACAGCGCCAGTTCGGACGGCCCCGTCGGCACCGGAATTGACGCCGGTTCGACGCTGCAGGAGACACTGGCCAGCACGGCTATGGTCACGACCACAGCACGACGAAAGATCGCGCTCATTCCTCATCACCCCAATCGGCAAAGTTCACACTGATCCGCGCGTTCACGGTCACATTCCGCCCCGCCTGATCGGTGCCATAAAACACCACGTCGGCAAATGTGGAGATCGCAATCGCACCTCCAAGGCCAGCAAGCGTGCTCAGCGGCGCCTCCAGCTTGGCCTGCACGCGCACCAGGACGAGTGATGCGGTGGTGGTTGTGCTGACCGTCGCCGTCAGCGCGCCGGCAAACGGATATGGCACATCCACCCCATGAGTGTTGCGGCCGTCCGACCGAAAGTAGGTGACGCGGTAGCCGCGCAATGTCACGTAGTTGACTGGTGACGGTCCGACCAGGGGGTCTTTCATCGCCAGTTGGAACGTGACCTTAGCGAAGTCCTCAAGCTGCGTAGGCACGGTATTGATGACGGTCACCACGTCGGACGCCAGGACACCACTGAACTCGGACGGACGCACGCCCGACGCCGCCTCCATCGAACTCACGATGAGGTACGAGCTGGCTTGTCCGGTGCGCCCATTGGCGGCGCAGGCGCTCATCAAGGCGAGGACGGCACACAAGGCGGCCACCCGAAGACCGGCATGGACGGTGGCAGTGAAGGTCATGACGGACTCCGCACGATTCGAGGGGTGATGAAGATGATGAGTTCGCGACTCTCGTCCTCTTTGTCCTCACCTTTGAACAGCCAGCCGAGCAGCGGGATGCGGTGAAGAACGGGTGTGCGATCCAGGGTGGACTGCTCGCGGCTGAGAAGGATGCCTCCAATAATCGTCGTGGCGCCATCCGACACCTGCACGGACGTTCTCGCGCGCTGCGTGTCAATCGATGGAATACCTCTCACTTCCTGGCCCGGCGAGGCGTTTTCGAGTTCCACGTCCATGATGACGGTGTTGGCGGCAGTGATGCGCGGTGTGACGAGCAACTTCAGTGCGGCGTCCTTGAACTCGATGGTGACGGTGTTGTTCTGTTCTTTCTGAATGGGAATCTGGACGCCCTGCGTCATCTCCGCTTGTCTGTTGTTTTGCGTGGTCACCCGAGGTGACGACAGGATGCGGGTGTTGCCGGTGCGTTCGAGCGCAGACAAGGCGACGTCGAGATTCAGGGCGCCGGTAATGGAGCCCAGGGCTAGGCCCAGTGTCGACGTGGGCACGTTCTCACCGGGCCTGTTGACCACCGTGGTGTCTACCACGCCGGTATTGGGAAAATTGAAATTGGTGGTGTTGCCCAATTCCGGCGAGACGCGCCCCGAGCCGCCCCAGGTGACGCCCAGCGCGCGCGCGGAGGTGCGATTGGTCTGCACGATGCGCGCTTCAATTTCCACCTGCGGTTCAGCGCGATCAAGCGTCGCAATGAGGTCTGTCGCCGCCGTGAGCCGCTCGGGCACGTCACGCACAATGAGTGTATTGGTGCGCTTGTCGTGCTGCACGTACCCAAACTTGGACAACACCGCCACTTTCAGCAGAGGTTCCAGCGCCTCGGCCTGCGCGTAGTTCAAGGTAAAGGCACGGGTTTCGATCGAGCCGGGCGCCTGCGAATCCGCCAGTTTCTGCCTGGCCTGGTTCTCGGCATCGAGCACCGACAGGGGCACAATACGAACGACGTTGCCCTCGACAACGTACGAGAGTTTGTTGCTCTTGAGGACGACGTCGAACGCCTGATCCCATGGTACGCGCATCAGCTTGATGTCCACCGTGCCGTCCACTGCGGAATCGATGACGATGTTGAGGCCGCTCACTTCCGCAAAGGATCGCAGCACCGCGCGCAGGTCCGCACCATGGAAATCAAAGTCGCCCACCGTGCCCGTGTAGCGCTTGACCGCCTCCTGTGGCGTCGTAAACGTGGACGGCACCTGCGCCTCCACCATCATGCCCAGTGCGCCCCACACGCACCACGCGCCGATGACGGCGCACCGCACCAACCATATCCCGCTCATCGTCCCGGTCCTGATGTTGGCCGGAGGCGTGTTTTCACCTCGCGCGATATGATGGTGCCAGTGCCATCGGCTACGTGGGCGAGGAAGGTCACCGCGTCGCGATCGATCCGGCGCACCACGGCGTCATGCAGCTTGTCGTTGCTACGGGCCAGGTAGGTGTTGCCGTCGGGCCCCGCCACAATCGCAATCCACTTCTGGCCGCTGGTGAGAATACCGGTCACGACCGCATCCATGACCGCCATACCGGCCAGGCCTTTGGCGCGCGTAACGTCGGCCTCTGGGACGTTCGTGGGCTGTTCCTTGATCAGGCTGGCGAACGGGTCGCGCCGTCCGCCCGAGTTGTAGCCAGACGCTGGAACGCCGACGCGGGTGCCGACCTTGATTTCCTGTGCGTGGGAGATCACACAGGGGCCCAGCAGTAGCCCCACGCCAATCATGAGGAGTCTTGCAGCGGTCACGGTCGACCTCCTGACTCAGATGACACGGTACTGAACACAAATGTGGTGGCGATGCACGAGGCGAGAACCAGGGCGCCTTTACCGTCGGCTACCGTGTTGATACGCAAGTGCAGATTCGACACGGAAATCAAGCGTGCTTCCGAGGCCACGCGATCGAAGAAGCGGCTCAGATCGTGAAATCCGCCCTGGAGGCCCACCTCGATCGGCCATTCCAAATACTGCTCACGGTCGGCGACCGGCTTGGGTGTGAAGTTGCTCAGGTTGAGGTTGGTCTCGCTCGCGAGCACGTGCAGGTCGCGCAACACGACCTGCGCGTCTTTTTCGTCCGGCAGGACGGCGGTGGTCTCGCGGAGCCTGGCTTCAAGCGCGGCCACCTGCTTCCTGACCGCCGGCAACCGCTGGGCAGTCAGTGTCGCCTTGTCGACATCGACCAGCACCGTGGCCAGCCGAGCGCGGCGCACGGCGAGTTCCGTACGTTCGGGTGAAATGAGCACCTGCCATGCGGCGGCCAGACTAAGGATCGACAACACGCCGCACATCACGACCTGGGCCTTCGGCGAATATTGATGAAAACTCTTCGCCATGGCTACAGCCCCCCCTCAAAGCTGGAGAACGCGATCACTTCGCCGCGAATCGCGAAACGCACCACCGATTGTGCGGCCACCGTTTCCATGCTCGTGGTGACGATGTCGAGCGTGCGCGCGAATTGCCCGGACACCTGCAGGCGATCAATGAAGTCCGTCAGCGCCGACAGCGACATGGCGCGTCCCTCGACCTGCACCACGGCGCCGGTCTGTTTCAGGTCCAGGAGCCACAAGCCTTCGGCCAGTGACTGGCTGATGGTGTCGAGAAGCTGCACGGGGGCGCGCTGCGTCGCGCGCAAGCGGTCGATCAACGAGAGGCGCTGTCGGAGGTCGGCCTCGCGCGCTGTAGCCAACTCAACAAGTCGTGACGCTTCCTTCAACTGAGTGAGAGCGGCTTCGGCGACGGAAATCTCGGCGTCCACACGGCGGCGTTCGCGATCGATGGACCACCACCAGGCGCCTACACCGGCGGCGGTGGCAACGAGCATCGTGAGCCCGACCAGCGCCGCGCGATGCTCCTGGGGTATCACGAACAGGCGGCGCCACGCTGCCGCGGCGGGCGCGGTGCCTGGAGCGAGCAGGTTGACGCGGATCATCGGTCGTTCTCCCGGCGAAGAGCGAGCCCGACAGCCACAGTAAACGCCGGACCGTCGAGTTCGGCGCCGATGGCGCGCTGCGGTCGGGCGATCTGGCGGAACGGGTCGCACCACTCCACCGTCGTCTGGAACTCCTCGTCGAGCAGCGTGCTGAGGCCCTCGATGCGGCAGGCGCCACCAGACAAGACAATGCGGCTGAGCGCCCCCGGGCTGGCCGTGCTCCAGTAGAAGTCCAGAGTCTTGCGAATTTCGGTGATGAGTTGCAGGTGCACGTCACGGAGCACCCCAGCCACACCGGTGTCGCCATTGCTCTTGTGTCCGTGGAGAATGCGGCGTGCGGCCGCCGGATCCAGGCCCACCTCCCGTTCGAGCGCGGTGACGTAGGCTGCACCGCCGACGCCCAGGTCGCGGGTGCACACCAGTTGCCCCTGCTCGAGGACACAGACGATGGTGGCGTTTCTGCCGATGTGGACCAGCACTGATACGGCGTCGGCCCGATGGGGATAGTTCACCTCGTAGGCGTTGGCCAACGCGAAGGCCTCGACGTCGAGAATGGCCGGCCGGCGTCCGGTGGCTGTGGCTATCGCTACCCGTTCTTCGGCTCGGTCTCGTCTGGCCGCCACCAGGAGGATGTCGAGGGCGTCGGCCGACAGCGCCGTGGCCTGCCCGTTGAGCACCTGGTAGTCGAGTTGTACGTCGGTCAGCGCGAACGGGATGTACTGCTCGGCCTCCCAGGGTATCGCCTCGGCCAATTCCTTCTGGTCCATGGGCGGCAGCGCCAGGCGCTTGACGATGACGGCTTGTCCGGAGACGGCGGCTGCGATGTGAGCCCGGCGGAGCCCAAGGGTATCCAGGAGCGCGGCGGCGGTCTCACTCACCTGTTCCTGGGTCACGCGGTCCCCAGGCGGCAAGGGGGCCTCGCCGGCGGCCAGCAGCGTCCAGCCACGGCGGTTCTGACGTAAAGCCACGGCTTTGACGGCATGCGATCCAAGATCGAGTCCGACGACGGGTGGCCGGAAGGCGGAGAGAAGTCCCATTACGCACTAGGGACTGGCAAGGCTGATGCCAAGTGCTCAGACGTGCCTCTCTGCCCGAGAGCAAGGCCCTGTCCCGTAATCAGCGACCCGGTTAACCCGCCCATTCTTGTGCGCGACTTGCATTTTCGTTAGCGGGACGGGAATAGCAGACGGTTCCCGGTTTGGTTCGGGTTCAGGGCCGGATTGATTGACATTTCTGCACGGCGTCGCTATTCTTTTGGTTTGCCGTCCTCTGGATCCGGCTGAAAGGGAAGCATGGGTACGTTTACGCCATCCGCCAAGGTCGTGACTCGGCTGTGGCATGTTATTGACGCAGACGGACTGGTTCTGGGGCGCATCGCGACCCAGGCGGCCCGTTTGCTGCAAGGCAAACACAAGGCGGAGTGGACGCCGTTTCTTGACCGTGGCGATCACGTGATCGTGGTGAACGCGTCGAAGGTCAAACTGACGGGCAAGAAAGAAGAGCAGAAGTTGTACCGCTACCACAGCGGCTACGAGGGTGGGCTCCGCGAGGAGCGCGCCAGGATTGTGCGCCAGAAGGATTCGCGGCGCATCGTTGAAGAAGCCGTGCGCGGCATGCTTCCGAAGACGAAGCTGGGCACGGCGATGTACGGCAAATTGAAGGTGTACGCCAAGGGCGAGCACCCGCATGCGGCACAGCAGCCGCGCAAGCTTGAGGTAGCGTAACCGTGGCAGCAGCAACTCAGTTCTACGGCACGGGGCGCCGCAAGACTTCAACCGCCCGTGTGTTCCTTCGTCCCGGTGGCGGTGCCATCACTGTCAACGCCAAACCCGTGGAAGTAGCCTTCCCCACCGAAACGCTGCGCCTCGTGATTCGGCACCCGCTGGTGGCGACCGAAACCACAGAGAAGTTTGACGTCATGGCGACGACCGTCGGCGGCGGCGTGGCGGGCCAGGCCGGGGCGCTGCGCCTGGGCATTGCGCGGGCCTTGCTCGAGTTCAACGAGGAGTTGCGTTCGTCGCTCCGCAAAGAAGGTCTCTTGACGCGCGACCCGCGCGCCAAGGAACGTAAGAAGTACGGCCAGAAGGGCGCTCGCAAGCGCTTCCAGTTCAGTAAGCGTTAACTTTTACACGAGACGAGGCAGTCTTTGAGTTCGATTGCAATGAAGGATTTGCTCGAAGCGGGCGTCCACTTCGGCCACCAAACCAAACGCTGGAATCCGAAGATGAAGCCCTTCATCTTCGGCGAGCGCAACGGCATCTACATCATTGATTTGGGGCGCACCTCGCGGCTCTACAAGGAAGCCGCGCAGTTCACCACCAACACCGCCGCGCAGGGGGGCACTTTCCTGTTCGTAGGCACCAAGCGCCAGGCGCAGGACGCCATTGCCGAAGAGGCGCAGCGCTGCGGGATGTTTTTCGTCAACCAGCGATGGCTCGGCGGCCTGCTGACCAACTTCTCCACCATCCAGCGATCGCTTGGACGGCTGCGGGAGTTGGAAGCGATGACCACCGACGGGCGGTACGACACCCTCTCGAAGAAGGAAATCGCCCGGCTCGACAAGGAGCGCCGCAAGCTCTCAAAGAATCTCGACGGCATTCGCGGTATGAGCCGGTTGCCCGACGCGCTGTTCATCGTGGACACGCGCAACGAACAAATTGCGGTGGACGAAGCCCGCAAGCTCAAGATTCCGGTGATTGGCGTGGTGGATACCAACTGCGACCCCGATCAGGTGGACTACGTGATTCCGGGCAATGACGACGCGCTGCGGTCGATTCGGCTGTTCGCGGCCGGCATCGCCGATGCGATCCTCGCGGGTCGCGGCATTGCGGAGTCGGCCGCAGCGGAAGAAATGCCCGCCGCGCCGGTCAAGCCGGCAGCGGTCGACACAGCCGCCGTCGCCCCTACTCCGTCGGCGTAAGGACGCGCCTGCTGGCGCGACTCGAACTTCTCAAGACAGGAAGCGCCGGTCTGCCAAGGCCGGCGTTTCTGTTGGTGTAGTACCAGGTGAGGATGAATGATGTCCGTTGAAATCAGCGCAAAGTTGGTAAAGACCCTCCGCGACCAGACCGGCGCGGGCATGATGGAGTGCAAGGCGGCCTTGGTGGAGTCGGGCGGCGACCTCGAAGCCGCGCTCACGGTGCTGCGCAAGCGCGGCCTCGCGCAGGCGGCCAAGAAGATGGGCCGATCGACCTCCGAAGGCGTCATTAACTCGTACATCCACATGGGCGGCAAGATTGGCGTGCTCGTGGAGGTCAATTGCGAGTCGGACTTTGTGGCCCGCACCGACGACTTCCAGGCTCTCGTGAAGGAAGTGGCGATGCACATCGCCGCCGCCAGCCCCCTGTACGCGCGGCGCGAGGACGTGCCGGCCGACGTGCTCGAGCGCGAGCGCGCGATCTACCGCGCGCAGATGGAAAGCTCCGGCAAGCCGGCGAACGTGATCGAGAAGATCATCGAAGGCAAGGTCGGCGCCTACTACGAGCAGTTCGTACTGCTTGATCAGCCGTCGATTCGCGACCCCAAGGTCACGATCGGCCAGGTGGTGACGGCCGCCATTGCGAAGCTCGGCGAGAATGTGGCGATTCCCCGGTTCGCCCGCTTCAAGCTCGGCCAATAGCACGCGCAGTTCCCGCGCGGCCTCCATTCGCGCGCGCCTCCCCATTCGTGCGCGCCCCAATTGAGGGTTGAGGATTGGGCGATTGAGGATCGGGATGACTCGATTGCTGATCTGGGATTGAGGGTGGGAATTGTCCGATGGCCTGATGGCCTGATGGCCTGATGCTGGGATAGCTGATCGCTGATGGTGCGATGGACAATCCGGCCATCCCCATCCGGACAATCGCCCAATCCGGCAGTCCCCCAATCCCAAGATCCCGCCATCCCTCAATTCCCATCAGCGACCAGCAATCAGCAGTCCGTCCCATCCCGATCCTCAATCGCTCATTCCTCATTCCTCATTCCTCAATAGCTTCATCGATAGTTGGGTCGCCGATTGGATCGGCTGATTGGATTGTCGGCGGCGCAGGTATAATCCGGACTCGTGCCCTCCCCTGCCTACACCCGAGTTCTATTAAAGCTTTCCGGCGAGGCCCTCATGGGCGAACAGCCGTTTGGCATCGACCCTGCGGTCGCCACCCAGGTCGCGCAGGAGATTGGCGAAGTCCAGGCGATGGGTGTGCAGATTGGCGTCGTCATTGGCGGCGGCAACCTCTTCCGCGGCCTGGCGGCCAGCGCAAAGGGGATGGACCGCGCCACCGCCGACTACATGGGCATGCTCGCTACGGTGATCAACGCACTGGCGCTGCAGGACGCGCTCGAGAAGATCGGCGTCACCACCCGCGTGGCAGCCGCGATCGAAATGCGCGCCGTCGCCGAACCCTTCATTCGGCGCCGGGCGCTCCGCCACCTCGAAAAAGGCCGGGTCGTGGTGTTTGCCGCCGGCACGGGCAATCCCTATTTCACGACCGACACGGCCGCGGCACTGCGCGCCATGGAAATGCGCTCCGAGGTCATTCTCAAGGGCACCAAAGTGGATGGCATCTATACGGCCGACCCGATGACCACACCCACGGCGACCCGCTACGACTCACTCTCCTACCTTGACGTGCTCGAACGCGGCCTCAAGGTCATGGACGCCACCGCCATCTCCCTCTGCATGGACAACAAACTACCGATCATCGTCTTTCGCCTGCGCGACGCGGGCAACCTGCGCCGGGTCATCATGGGAGAACCCGTGGGCACCACGGTGCGCGCCTGACGATCTGATCGTTTTTTTCCTGGAGCCTCGTATGGACGTCACCGACCTCAAAGGACTGAATGCCGAAGTCACCGCGCGGATGGATGGCGCAATCGAACACGTGCGCAAGGAACTGGCCGGCCTGCGCACCGGGCGCGCGTCGATTTCCATCCTCGATCCCGTGCACGTAGAAGCCTATGGCTCGCTGATGCCGCTCAACCAGGTGGCACAACTCTCGGTACCCGAACCCTCGTTGATCGTGGCGCAGCCCTTTGACCCGTCGCTGACGGCGGCCATTGAACGCGCCGTGCAGAAGAGCAACCTCGGCCTCAATCCGGCCTCGGACGGCAAAGTCATCCGGATTCCGATTCCGTCGCTCACCGAAGAACGCCGCAAGGAAATGTCGAGGCTGATGCACAAATACACCGAAGAAGGCCGCAACGCCGTGCGCCAGATTCGTCGCGATGCGAACGACAAGCTGAAGAAGTTCCTCAAGGACCACGCCATTTCGGAAGACGATGAGCGCCGCGGCCTCGAGGATGTGCAACGCATTACCGATCAGAAGATTGGCCACATCGACGAGTTGCAGAAGAAGAAAGATCTCGACCTACTCGGCAAGTAGCCGTGGCCTCGTACTTCAGCCATCTCGAGTGTTCGGTGCCCTGCGGGGCGCCGCCATCTGATCCCCGCACGGTGCAGCACCTCTGCGCCTGCGGGATGCCGCTGCTCGCTCGGTACGATCTCGCGCGCGCACGGGCGTGGTCCCGGTCGTCGCTCACGGGTCGCGAGGCGTCCATGTGGCGCTACCACGAGCTGATGCCTCTGCTCGACGACGAAACGCCGGTGACGCTGGGCGAAGGCTGGACGCCGATGATCGAGGCCACACGGCTGGGCGAGTCGCTGGGCCTGTCGCGGCTCCTCATCAAAGACGAGTCGCTCAACCCCACCAACTCATTCAAGGCCCGGGGACTCTCGGCCGCGGTGACCCGCGCGCACCACCTGGGCGCCAAGGTGCTGTCGATTCCGACGGCCGGCAACGCGGGCAATGCGATGGCCGCGTACGCCGCACGGGCCGGAATGGAAGCGCGCGTCTTCATGCCGCGCGATGTGAAGCGGCCGTTCATCCGGGAATGCGAGCTGTACGGAGCGCACGTGACGCTGGTTGATGGCTTGATCACCGACGCGGGACGCATCGCCGCCGAAACCGGCAAGCCGCTGGGATGGTACGACGTCTCCACCTTAAAAGAGCCCTATCGCATCGAAGGCAAAAAAACGATGGGGTACGAAGTGGCGGAACAGCTGGGTTGGGAACTGCCCGACTGGATCATCTACCCCACCGGTGGCGGCACGGGCATGGTCGGCATGTGGAAGGCCTTTGCTGAAATGTCGGCGCTCGGCTGGATCGATCCCGTGAAGCGGCCGAAGATGGTGACGGTGCAAGCCGCCGGGTGCGCCCCGATCATCCGCGCGTTTGATGAAGGTACGGAGAAAGCCGCGCCGTGGGAAAACGCCCATACCGTGGCCGACGGCCTGCGTGTGCCCCGGGCCATCGGCGACTTTCTGGTGCTGCGTGCCGTGCGCGAGAGCGGCGGCGCTGCGGTCGCGGTCTCGGACGAAGACATGGTCACCGGCATGCGCGACATCGGGCGGCTCGAAGGCGTGAGCGCGGCCCCAGAAGGCGGCGCGGCGCTGCACGCGCTTCGCACGCTCATCGCATCCGGCCGCGTGTTGCCCGACGACCGCGTCGTGCTCTTTAATACCGGCGGCGCCCTGAAGTACCTCGACGTGCTCGAAAGCCATTGATGATCGGCGTGCTGTTCACGGGCGGCACCATTTCAATGCGGATCGACCCGACCACGGGCGCCGCCGTGCCCGCGCTAGGCGCGACCGAGATCCTCGCGCAGGTGCCGCAACTGCGCGGCGTGGCTGAATTCGAAACCGAAGACTTTTCGCGCATGCCAGGTCCGCATGTGACGCCCGAACAGATGTGGCGGCTGGCCCGGCGCGCTGCGGCATGGCTGGAACGGCCCGACATCGACGGGTTAGTCATCACACACGGTACCGACACTATCGAGGAAACCGCGTTCCTGCTCGACCTCGTACTCACCTCCGACAAACCCGTAGTACTCGTGGGGGCGATGCGCACCGTATCAGACCCGAGTTGGGACGGCCCAGCCAACCTGCTCGGCGCAGCACGTGTGGCCGCCTCTCCCGCCGCCCGCGGACTCGGCATCCTCGTCGTCATGGACGACCTGATCCTGCCAGCGCGCGAAGTGCGGAAGGTGCATACGGAGAGCTCGAACGCCTTCGCCTCGCCCGAGTTCGGTCCCCTCGGCGTGATTGATGCGGGGACCGTCCTCTTCCGCCGAAGCCCGCCCGCACGACACACGTGGCGCGACACCAGAGCCGACCAGGGTCTGCGTGTGGAACGACTGGAAACTCGAGTGGGCCTGTTGCAGGTGTACACGG
Organism: Acidobacteriota bacterium; assembly: GCA_005799825.1. GTDB lineage: Bacteria > Acidobacteriota > Vicinamibacteria > Vicinamibacterales > SCN-69-37 > SYFT01. The sequence continues at coordinate 24,424 of SYFT01000074.1, forward strand.
GCATGGCGGCTCAGGTGGTTGATGCCCATGTGGCGGGCGACACCCAGGGCCTGGCCATCATTGCGTTTGGCCGCGGCAACATCCCGCCCGCCATCGTACCGCCACTTGCGGACGCCATCACGCGTGGCGTGATGGTCACGGTGTCATCGCGCTGCCTCTCAGGCCGTGTCTCGGCCCGGTACGGCTACGACGGCGGCGGGCTGGGGCTCGCCAGAGCCGGCGCGTTGCTCGTGGGTGAGCTGTCAGGAGCCAAAGCGCGCCTGCTCCAAATGGTGGCGCTCGGCGGCACCACGGACCGCGCGGCCGCCGCGAAGTTGGTGCAGCAACTCACGCGATAGACTCGGGCGTGTGGACCAGCCCGAGCTACGTTCCGGCGGCCGCCGCGCGGCGGCGCCGCACCTTGCGGCGATTGAGGAGCGGATAGATCCACATCCACATCCCGCTGCCCCACAAAAACAACAGCACACACGCAGACGGCAGGACGACCCCCAACTTCACCCAGTCGCCGAAGATTGATCCGTCGTGGATCGTCTCGATCCAGTCGCTGCGCCGATACGCCACCTGCATGACGCGGCCGGTACCCAGGTCCACCTGCACCTCATAGCCATTGTGGAGGATGGCCTTGGCCACACCCCGGTCTGGCCGTACATCGAGGCGCTTGATGTCCTCCCATGTCTGCACAACCACCTGCGGATGGGCGTGGTCGCGAATCGCTTTCAGGATGTCGCTCAATTCGATGACCGGCGCCTGTGTGGAGCCGCGCTGCTCTACAGGTTGGACCCACGCCCAGTGTTTTTTCATCTGCAGGAAGAGACCGGTGACGATCAGCGTCAGCAAGGGGACCGCGATGATGGCCGCTCCCCAATAGTGCAGCTTTCGATTCAGGACATTGCCGTGCATGCGTGTGTGTGTGTGTGATCCTAGGCAGCCGCTCTCACCTACTACCAGCGGCCGTAGAGTGCCGCTCAGTCGCCGAAGCAGATGCCGACGTGTTTGGCTGTCCGTACAATGTCAGAGTCGAATGGCACCTTGCGTGTGCGGCCGACGACATCCGCGATTGGCACGGCCACGACATTGGGCGGGTCCAGCGCAGTCATCACACCAAATCGGCCCTGCTGCAACAACTCCACAGCGAAACTTCCGAAGCGTGTGGCCAGCACCCGATCGTAGCTCGTAGGCCACCCGCCGCGCTGCAGATGCCCCAACACCACATGGCGGCATTCCTTGCCCGTGAGCGGCTCGAGTTCGCGCGCCACCTGCTCGCCCACGCCGCCAAGGCGCTCCACTCGATCCGCCGCGGCTGCCGTCTTGATGACTGCGGCCCCTCCAGAGGGAAACGCGCCCTCGGCAGCAACGACGATGCTGAACCGCGCACCCCAACGTTCACGCGCCCGGATATGTTCGGCGACCCGTTCGAGGTTGTACGGCAGTTCGGGGATGAGCACCACGTCGGCGCCACCGCCAATGCCGGAGTGCAGGGCAATCCAGCCAGCGTAGCGGCCCATGACCTCCACCACCATCACCCGGTGATGCGCTTCCGCCGTCGAGTGCAACCGGTCGATGGCCTCGGTGGCGAAGGCCACTGCCGTATCAAACCCGAACGTCATCGTGGTTTCGACGATGTCGTTGTCGATCGTCTTCGGGACACCCACCATCGGCACGCCGAGTTTTTGGAGTTCGTAGGCAATAGCGAGCGTACCGTCACCGCCGATGACCACCAGCGCATCGAGGCCCAGTTTATGGAAGTTCTCGACGCAGCGCGCGGAATAGTCGGCCGACCCGGCGCCGGTTGTCACCGGATAGACAAACGGATTCCCACGGTTGGTGGTGCCGAGGATCGTGCCACCGAGACGAAGAATGCCCGTGACGTCACGCGGGGTCAGGGGGCGGGAGCGCTCAGGAAAGATCAGTCCGTCGAAGCTGTCCTCGAGGCCGACGCACTCGATGTCGGCGTTGGTGGCAGACTTGACGACGGCACGAATCACGGCGTTGAGCCCGGGCGCGTCGCCGCCGCCCGTGAGGATACCTATTCGGCGTACTGCTGAAGTCATAAGGACAGTGCGGAACTCAGTCGAGATCGAAATCGCGCGTAGGCTTGGTGATGGGCTCTTCGCGCGCCTGCTTGAGCGCGTCTTCGAAGCGTTTGGCGAGCGCGTCGCCGCGGCCCCGTTCGGACACCACCGACTTCTCGAAGAGGGCTTCGCGACGGGCCTTTTCCTGCGCCAAGATATCGTGCGCGTCGTCAATCTTCAGTTTGTCGGCGCGCTCGGCCTCCACGTGGCGCACCACCCTTTGCAGCCCCTGATCGACAACCAGCGTGCTTTGACAGCAGGGGCAGGTCACGTGGAATTCGGTGCCGAGCAGACTCATGGATCTATCATACGGCCGTGGACCTCAGAGTCGTCACGTACAACATCCATCGATCGCGCGGCATGGACCGCCGGACACGTCCGGAGCGGATCGCCGACGTGCTGGCCTCGCTCGAGGCCGACGTCATCGCGTTACAAGAGGTCATTGGACCGAGCGGGACGGGTCCAGGCCACGCTGAAATCATCGGCGCGGCTCTGGGGATGGGCTGGATCATGGCGCCCGTACGCGAACTCAGGAACCATCAATTTGGCAACGTGATTCTCAGCCGGTTCCCGATGTGGGACCACTCCCAGCACGATCTGTCGTGGAAGACGTGCGAAGCGCGTGGGGCCCAGCGGGTGGCGGTTGACGTGGGCCAGGGCACGCTGCAGGTCTACAACACCCATCTGGGTACGGCGCTGCTGGAGCGGCGGTACCAGGCGATGCGCCTGGCGTCCTGGGTGGACGACCGGAAGGTGCAGGGGCCCAAGTTGCTGTTCGGGGACTTCAACGAATGGTCGCGTCCTCTGGCCACCGACATCCTGGCTAGCCGGCTGCAGAGCATCGACCTATTTCCGTATTTGAAGCGCCGTCGGACCTACCCGGGGTTCTTCCCCCTGCTCCATCTGGATCACATCTACTACCAGGGCGAGATCGAGGTGCGCCAGATCTCGCTGCCACGCACCCGCCTGGCCAAGATGGCGTCCGACCACCTGCCGCTCGTCGCCGACCTTCGCGTCAAGCTGTAACAGCACTTTTTTTCACCATGAAGGGCATGAAGATCCATGCAGTTTCATGTGGCTGGATCTCGTCGTCAGAAGCGCTGAGTTGGGGGTCCTGTTTTGAGCTCCAGCACTGGGCCAGTGACAACCTGCGAGCCTAAACGGACAGGTGGAGTTTGTGCTCCGGAAGGCGCTGGCCAATGCCAAATGTCTTCCGGAGCATCGTGAATCAGACAAGAACCGCTGAACCGAAGTCCGCCCTGCTAGCCCTCTTCTTCGAAGTCGGGCTGAACGACGGGCGTGTGTCGCGTGGAGGGGCGCAGGGCTTCGCGGTGATCGAACACCGGCAGGCCGGCGACGTGAATAGGTACCTGGCAGATTTCGGCCTTGTGCGTAATCACGACCGTGATGGGGCTGTCATCGGTGCCGTGGCGAAAACCGACGACGCAGCCACACCCCAACCGCGCAGCGGCCAGGGGGACGGACTCGGGGGCCACGGCCACTACTGGCCTTCCGCCGTTCGAGGCTCGAACAATCGCTTCACGCGTCCCTCGAACCAGTCGAGTGACTGGGTGCCGGTCAATTTGTAGTCCACCGAGCCGTCGGCCCGGATGAACCACGAGACCGGCAGCGGGTTCGCGCCGTAGTGCTCCTGCATCTCGTCGTGCCCCAGGCCCACGAGCACGGGATAGTTCATCTTGAATTCGGCGGCAAACGGACGCAGGTCCTCGGGCTTGTCGTCCACCGAAATTCCCAGCACGATGAAATTCTGCGCCTTGTACTTGTCCACCAGCTGATTAAACGCCGGAATCTCGTGTTTGCAGGGCCCGCACCAGGTGGCCCAAAAGTTGATGATCATCGGGCGGCCCTTGAAGTCGGATAGGCGTACGTCGAAGCCGTTCATGTCCTTCACGGTATAATCGAGGTTGGCTGTCTCCACGCCTTCAGGCGGGGCGGACGCCTCGTCATGCTCATCCATCGCACAGCCGAGCGGCCACACGGTCAGCGTGACGGCTAGGCCCAGCGCGACTGTCCATCGGACCACCCACGGCGTACTGAGTTTCATGGCCTCCACCTTATCGCGTCCGTAGCGGTGACCACAAGTCACCCTCCGACTGTCCCCGAATGACGACGGAATATCGGGTGCGGGCTGACTTTTGCAGGGGACCACCCAAGGCATGACCTTTGCTGTCAAGACTTGTCAGCCGTCACCGGCGGCTGAGCCGGGACCGTAGGCGCAAGCGAGATTGTGTAAGAATCGAAATGTGTTCGACGAACTGATTTCCGAGGTAACCCTATGGTGATGCGCCGCTCGCGCATGACGACTGTCCTGTTCCTGGCCCTGGTCCTGGCCGTCCTGACCATTGGACTGGCGCCCGCAATCGCATCGGCGCAGACGCCGTACGTTCCCTATTTTGGCAAAAATCGCGTCAAGTACGACAAGTTCGATTGGCACATCTACGAGACCGACCACTTTGAGATCTATTACTATCCGGAAATCGAACCGCACCTCGAACGGATCACCGGGTATCTCGAGAGCGCGTACATCCGCATCAGTTCTGAACTGAAGCACGATCTGGCGGCAAGGGCCAAGGTCGTGCTGTTCAAGACGCAGAGCGAATTCCAGCAGCAGGACATCTCGGGCAGTGAACTACCGGAAGGCGTGCTGGCGTTTGCCGAACCGTATCGCGATCGACTAGTGCTACCGATCGACGAACCGCCCGATCAGCTCTACCGCCTCATCACGCACGAGTTGACGCACATTTTCGAATTCGACGTCATCCCGCGCGGCCTCCTGGGCTCGGCCATCCCCCTTTGGGTGGACGAAGGCCTGGCCAACTACATGGCCGGGTACTGGAACGTGCTGGACCTGATGCAGGTGCGCGACGCAGCGCTCTCGGACAACGTGCCGCGTATGAGCGAGTTTGAGAGCCAGCCGCTGTCTGGCCGGTTGCCCTACTCCATGGGTCACGCGGCGTTTGAGTTCATCTCGAGCCGCTGGGGCCAAGACGGGCTGCGGCAGTTCCTCTTTTCACTGCGCAAGAACGTCATCGGCGGCGGCGAAAGTGCGTTTGAAGAAGCGCTCCGGCTCAAGCCCGAGGAATTCGACGAGCAGTTCGATCGATACATCAAAGACCGCTTCAAGCCGTTCCGAGACAAGGAGCGCCCGGCCGACTACGGCCGTGATCTCGCGCCGCGCCGCGACCGCACGCCGTACGTGTCGGTGCTATCGATTGAGCCCTCCCCTATCGGCGACGTCATCGCCGCGGTCGTGGGCAACACACGCGACCAGGAACTGGACATCATCCTCATCTCGGCCAAGGACGGCCAGTTCGTGAAGAACCTGACGAAGGGCTTCGACAAGGACCGCGGCTTTGAGTACATCGCCACGGCCGGCGGCCTGCGCGGCAACCTGGTGCCGTGGATCACGTGGTCGCCCAAGGGCGATCGGCTGGCGTATTTCGCCCGCACCGAGAAGTCCAAGACGCTCGTCATCCAGGATGTCGTGAGCGGACGCACGGTGCAGAGGGTGGCGCTCAACACTATTGACGGCCCGGAATCACCCGCCTTCAGCCCCGACGGCATGCGCGTGGCGTTCTCAGGCCTCCAGGGCGCCACCGGCGACATCTTTGTCGTGGACCTCGCCACCGGCCAGGTCACCAACGTCACCACGGACGCATTTGCCGACTACGCGCCGTCGTTTGCGCCCGACGGCCGCTCGCTCGTGTATTCGGCGCGCATCAGCGGTAACGACAAACTGTTCCGCGTGGCACTCGACGGCGGCGCCAAGACGCAGCTGACGTTCGGCACTCACGACGACACGGGCGCGAAGTTCCTGGACCCCAGGACCGTGGTTTTCACCTCCACCGCCACCGACCCGGCGGTGATGCTGACACCCGAGGTGGCGCGCAACGGCAACATCCCGAACGTGTGGTCGCTTGACGTCACGAACGGCGAACTGAAGCAGTGGACGGACGCGGCCACCGGGAACGTCTCGCCCGTGGCGCTGCCCGAAGGCAGCACGATGAAGGTGGCGTTTGTGTCCTACAACAAGGGCCAGAACGGCATCCACATCATCAATCGCGAAAAGCCCCTCCTCACCGTCCCTTCATCTGACTTCGGTGCGCCGGCACCTATCGTGGATTTCCAGCCGCCGATGAGTCATACGCTGCTCAGGCAGAACATGCACCGCAAGGGCACGTTCGAAAAGATGACGCTCGATGGCCGTCCCCCGGTCAACCTGGGCGTGACCAGCGGCGGCGACCTGTTCGGCGGTACGCAGATCAGCTTCAGCGACGTGTTGGGCGGCAAGCAGGTCAACTTCTTTGCGGCCTCCGTATCGCAGTACCGCACGCTGTCGTTGTCCTACCTCAACATCGAAAGCCGTCTGCAGTACGCGTTGCAGGCGTTTTCACAGGACACGTTCTTCTACGGCCAGCTCGACGGGTATCTCTATCAGCTGGGCCTGACGCCGTTCATCGACCGCGACCTGGCGCAGGCCGTACGCACACAACGGGGGATGACGGCCTTCGGCATCTACCCGTTCAGCCGATACTCACGCGTGGAGTTGTCGGGCGGCTACGTGTATCTGCAAGAACGGTACGAGGACCCCGCCCTGCAGCAGCTCTCTGAGGACTACCAGCAGCAGCAGTTCGGGACGCAGCTGTTCCAGTCGGGGCACATGATTCCGCTGGGCCTCACGTTTGTGCACGAAACCACGGTGTTCCGCGAGTACGGTCCCGTGGCGGGCAAAACCGCCAGCATCGGCGTGTCGTGGTCACCCAAGTTCAGCAAGTCGCTGTCGCGGCGCACGGTGGACCTGGACGCGCGGTACTACAAGCGGCTTGGCGTCAACGGTGTGCTGGCATTCCGCGCGCGGGGCCTGCAGAGCTGGGGCGACAATCCCGAGTTCCTACCCTTTGGCGGCAACTCGGAGATGCGCGGGTACGAGTATTTAGAGTTCCTGGGCCACAAGGCGTTCTTCGGTAACGTCGAACTCCGCATTCCCCTGATCGAAGCGATGCTCACGCCGCTGGGCGTACTGGGTGGCGTCCGCGGAACTTTATTCTTCAATGTGGGCGGCGCCGGCCTCAACGGCCAGTCGTTCACCCCCTGGACACGCGACCAGGAACTAGTCACGCCGCTGCTGGGCTTCAGATTTAACCCGGCCACCGGTATCTACAACCCGGTCTTCGACAACAACACATACGTCGTCTCGGGTTTCCGTCTCAAGGACGCGCGTGCGTCGTACGGCATCGGCCTGCAGAGCTTCCTGCTCGGATTTCCAATGCACTTCGATTGGTCGTGGAAGACGATGTTCAACAAGGAGTACGAGGATCTGATCTTCGCGGCCGAAAGCGGTAGCCAGACGTTCCGCAAGCGGAAGTTCTCGTTCTGGATTGGATACGACTTCTGAGAACCCCATCCGCGTCCTACACCGAGATGGTGCAGGTCGTGTTGCCCAACGATGCAAACCCACTGGGGTTCATCTTGGGCGGCACGGTCATGCACCTGATCGACATCGCCGGCGCGATTGCGTGCCACCGCCATACGCGCAGCCTCCTCGTGACGGCGGCCGTTGACGGACTGCAGTTCCTGCATTCCATCAAGGTGGGAGACATGATCATCCTGCAGGCGCGGGTCACGGCCGCGTGGAGCACCTCGCTCGAAGTGGAGGTCGAGGTGTTTTCCGAAGAGACACTGACCGGTACGCGCCGCATGACCAGCCGCGCGTATCTCACGTTTGTCGCCATCGATCGCGATGGCGCTCGTGTGCCCATTCCGCCGCTGGAGTTGTCGAGTACGGTGGAACGCCAGAAGGCGGCGGAAGCCGACGAACGCCGCGCGGCCCGGCTCAAGGCCAAACAGCGCCTGACGCCTTAGACGTTTCGAAGGCGAATGCGCGTGACCGCGTGCGCGGGGCCTTTTTCGAACACCAGGCGGGCGCGGTCGCGGGTGGGCCGGATGTTCTCGCGCAGATTGACGCCGTTGATCGCCCGCCAGATATCCTGCGCGGTCTCGATCGCCTGGTCGTTGTTGAGGCTGGCATACCGATGGAAGTACGAACGCGGATCTTGGAAGACCGTTTCGCGCAGGGCCAGGAATCGTGCCACATACCAGGCTTCGATATCCGCCTCGGCGGCGTCGATGTAGATTGAAAAATCGAAAAAATCAGAGACGAACACCCGCGCCGGTCGGCCGGGCAACCCGTCGCCCGTCTGCAGCACGTTGAGCCCCTCCACAATCACGATGTCGGGACGATCGACGACCTGGAACTCTCCGGGCACGATGTCGTACGCCTGGTGCGAGTAGACCGGCGCATGGACCGCGCCGGCCGCCGCCTTGACGTCGGTCATGAACTGCAGAAGTTTACGAACATCGTAACTTTCGGGAAATCCCTTGCGGTGCAAGAGCCCGCGCGATTCCAGGTCTCGGTTGGACCGGAGGAAGCCGTCAGTCGTGACCAGGTCGACCCGCGGATGGTCGGTCCACCGCGCGAGCAGCGCGCGGAGGATGCGGGCGAACGTACTCTTGCCCACCGCGACACTGCCGGCCACGCCAATTACGTACGGCGGCGGCGCGTGCCCGGTAGTGCCCAGAAACGTGTCGGTGGCCGTGTGCAACGTCTGCGTGGCTCTAACGTGCAGGTTCAGCAGCCGGGACAGGGGCAGATGAATGGTCTCGACTTCGTCGAGCGACACACGCTCGTTGAGGCCCTGCAGGTCGGCGAGGTCAGACCCGCCCAGCGTCAGCGGTGTGGAGACCCGGAGAGCCGCCCACGATCCGCGATCAAAATCGAGGTACGGCGACGCCACCTATTTGCGGTAGTACGCCGCGTTTTCTTCGATAAAGCTCTTCCACTTGTCCGGGGTTTCGTCGAGCGCAAAGATCGCTTCCACTGGGCACGCTGGCACACAGGCACCGCAATCGATACACTCATCCGGGTGGATATACAGAATTTTGGTTGTTTCGTAGTCCGGTTCGTCTTTGCGCGGATGAATGCAGTCAACCGGGCACACGTCGACACAAGCCGTGTCTTTGGTGCCGATGCAGGGCTCGGTTATGATGTAGGCCATATGACCGGTATATTACATCTACCTGCGGGCATCCTGACCACTCTCTTGACACTCATCACCCTGGCCAGCGGTTCATGCGGCGGGGGTTCCTCCACGCCGTCCGGACCCACGCCACCCACCGCCCTCCCTGCCGCCACCAACACCATCACGATCACGTCGGCGGGAGCCTCGCCAAGGGACATCCAGATTGCGGTCGGGACCCGCGTGTTGTTCATCAACGACGACTCGCGGGCCCACAACATGACAAGCGATCCGCACCCAGAACACACCGACTGCCCCGAACTCAATCAGGTGGGCCGGCTCACGCCAGGCCAGCGCCGTGAAACCGGTAATCTGACCTCCCTGCGGACGTGCCGGTTTCACGATCATGACCTGCCCTCAGACAGCCGGCTCCTGGGCAGCATCATCATTAAGTAGCGGGCACTTCAACCGCCCCTGGTCCGGGGACCGCGGAAAACCAATCCGCGGTATCCCGGTGCCCGTACACGCTGCGGTACTTCGCTAGCCAGGCGGTACCGAAATCGTCGGCGCCTGCGGCAGGCACCACGGCCCAGACGCTGCCGCCAAAGCCCGCCCCAAATGCCGAGGCGGCAAATGCACCTTCCTCGCAGGCCATCGCCACCAGCGCCACCGTTTCTGGAATCTGGTTGCCGAGCAGGTGCTCGGCATCGTCCTGCGAGGCCGTTGCTAATCTGTGCAATTGCGCGAAGTCGGCGTTGGCAAACGCCGCGGCGGCCTGGGGCACGCGTGCAGTTTCATGCACAAACTGCGTCAGGCGCCGGTCGAGGTCTTCAGGGGTAAACCCCGGAGTCTCCGACCGCAGGACCGCGTCCCGCAACTGCCCTTCCGCGTCCTCGTGGCTGTCCAGGGCGGCCGCCAGCGACCGCGCTGCGGCGGCGGGTTTCTCGGCGTTCCAGACCGCGACCAGCGCCCGCACCGCCAGTGAGGCGCGGTTATACCTGTCGCGGACACTGCCCGCCTTGTCCGCGTGCACACCGCTTGAGGCCACGACAAATCGCCAGGATTCGGGCATGGGCGCCACACCATAGGTCACCACCGGCATGAAGCCGTAATGGCTCACCACGCCTGGCCGGCACGCGAGGATGGCCGTGTGGTCCTGACTACCTCCGTGTGTGCCCACACCACGCGTGCCTTCCAGTGACTTGTAGGACAGACCGTTCTCCACGCAGCCCAAGTACCAGGCCAGGTCCTCGACTGATCCGATCACCTCTCGCCAGTCATCACGGGCATCGAGGCCACCGCGTCGAATCAGCGCCAGGGCAATGCCCACCACGAGCGCACTCGAGCTGCTGAGCCCTGCCGCGCGCGGCAAATCACTGGCGATCGCAATGTCCATCCCAAGCGACGCGCCCGGAAAGTTGGCGGCCAGCCGCCGCACGGTCACGGCCACGTAGTTCGCCCAGCCCCGCCACGCGCGCTCGGTATCGTGAATATCGATGACCGCCATGTCGCCGTGGCGTGCGTCAATCACGCGCACGAGAGGCTCAACCCGGGGCCGGCCGACCACGGCAAAACCGCGAGGGACGGCCGAGAGGAGCGACCGACCTCCTGCGTAGTCGGTGTGTTTGCCAAAAATCTCAATGCGACCAGGGACCGACCAGTGCCACATCGGCGACGCGCCGGTCACGCGGACAAATTCAGCCGACGCACGTTCAAGCCACTGCGCCCGGCTCCGGGCCGCACCTGGCTCGTAGCCGGCGGCATACAGGCGCTCGGCGAAATCCAGCCTCACGGCCGGGGCTCCACAGTCGCAAGGCGAGCGACGACGGTGGCGACGTCGGCACGGCTGGAGAGATCGAGGACGGGGCCCTTCGCCGGCAGCCCGAGAAACACCACGCCACGGCGAATGGCGAGACGCACGGCCATGGGTAATTCAAATTCGCCGCGCGGCGACGCCTCCACATCACGGCACGCCTCCATCAGCCGGCGATCACCACGCCAGCAGTTCATGCTGATGAGTGCGCGCGGCCCCGCCGCGTCGATCGCGGCCTGGCCCGGCTTCTCCACGATGTCCTGCAACGTCCCGTCTGCCCCCACCGTCAACACGGCGAACGCGGCCACGCGCTCGAGCGGAATCGCACTCGATGCCACAAGTTCGTCTTTTTCGTACGCGGGCAACGCGGGACTACCCGCATGCCGCAACGCGCGAAGCGTAGTGGCGCCATACAGGTTGTCTGCGTTCAAGATGACGAACGGATGTGCGCCCACCCACTCCGACGCCGCCCACACGGCGTCTGCGGTGCCCAGGGGCTCTGCCTGCACGACAAACGTCAGAGAGAGTCGCTCTGGACGGCCCGCGCCCTGGTAGTACTCGCGCAGTGGGTCGCCGGCGTCTTCTTCGGGCGCCACAATGAGCGCGACGCGCGTGAAACCCGCATCTGCCAGATCGCTCAGCACGTAGTCGAGAAACGGGCGCGCCCGCCCGCCCGGGCCCGGCATCGGCATCATGCCCTTGAGGCCGGCAGCGGCTGCGGCCTGCTGCGCCGCGTCCAGGGGCGTATTATCGCCGCCCTCGGCACGCATACGGCGGCCCAGCCCGCGCGCAAGGACGAGGGCTACGACGTCTTCCACAATCGCGGCAGGAGACGCCACAGTGCGGCTCCGCTGGACACAAACAGCACCATTGAGATTGTGGTTGCGGTCGTGTGACCTAGTAGGAAGTGACCGGTGCCGAAGAGCGCGCTGTAGACAAACACGCAGCCGGCCGCCCAGCCGAGGAAGGCGTTGTTTAATCCGTCCATTGGCGCGAGATCGCCACACTGGACGCGCACATGCGCCCACCCCGGGCCGGCGGGCCGCACCAATCGGTAGAAGCCGCGCAACGTCTCAGCGTCGGTGGGCTTCGTTAAGAACGCCACGACCGTCCAAATCGCCGTCGTGATCGCCACGGTCGCGATAAGAGTGATGTGACTGGGCCAATTCATCCCCTGCCGCTCCGCAATGAACACAATCAACGCCAGCACAAACGAGCTGGCCATCGCGGCAATCTCACTCCACGCGTTCACTCGCCACCAGAACCAGCGCAGGAGGTACAGCAGGCCGGTGCCGGCACCAATCGAGAGGAGCAGGTTGAAACTGCCCCGCGCCGACTCAAGCACCAGGGTCACCGCCGCGGCCACGATCATGAGCAGCACCGTGACGATGCGGCCCGTCATGACGTAGTGGGATTCTGACTCGCCCGGCTTGAGGAAGCGGCGGTAGAAGTCGTGCACGAGGTAGGACGTGCCCCAGTTCAGGTGCGTGGAAATCGTGGAGACGTACGCGGCCAGCAGACCCGCCACCATCAGGCCCAGCATGCCGGCCGGCAGAAACGTGAGCATCGCCGGGTACGCCATGTCGTGGCCGAGCAGCGACTGGTCGACATGGGGAAGCGCTCGCCCGATATCGGCGACTTCCGGGAACACCAGCATCGAACAGAGCGCGACGATGATCCAGGGCCATGGACGCAAGGCGTAGTGCGCCACATTGAAGAACAATGTACCCGACAGGGCGTCGCGTTCGGACTTTGCGGCGAGCATTCGCTGCGCGATGTAGCTGCCACCTCCGGGTTCAGACCCCGGATACCAGGTGGACCACCACTGCACGGCCAGCGGCACAATGAAGATCGGCAGCGCGACGCTCCAGTTGCCGAAGTCGGGCAACATCGCCACCGTCTCAACCGGAATCTTCGCGATGAGCCCATCCAGTCCGCCAACTTCCGGCCGTCGAAGCGCGTACACGGCTGCAGCCACCGACCCTGTCATGGCAATACCGAACTGGATCATGTCGGTGACGAGCACACCCCACAACCCCGACGTGGCCGCGAACGCGATGTTGATCCCGCTGCACACGAGCAGCGTTTCCCAGATGGGCCATCCCAGCAGCACGTTGGCGATCTTGGCTGCAGCCAGATTTACGGCCGCCATGATGAGGATGTTGAACAGCGCGCCGAGATAGATCGCGCGGAAGCCGCGGACCCATCGGGCCGCCGGTCCCGAATATCTCAGTTCGTAGAACTCGAGATCCGTGACGACTCCGAGGCGCCGCCACAACTTGGCGTAGAAAAAGACGGTCGTCATGCCGGTGAGCAGGAAGGCCCACCAGACCCAGTTCGCCGCCACGCCGCCTTCGCGCACGAGGTTTGTGACCAGGTTCGGCGTGTCAGTGCTGAATGTCGTCGCCACCATGGACACGCCGATGAGCCACCAGGGCGCGGCACGACCCGAGGTGAAAAACTCCGTCGTGCTCTGCCCCGCACGGCGTGCGAGGTAGACGGCCGGCGCAAACGACACCAGCAGCGAGACGAGAACGATGGTCCAGTCGAGGTTGGTGAGCTGCATGGGTGCTCAGGCGTGCACGATGTCGAGTTTCGGGTTGGTGCGCCATGCGCCCTTCGTGAAGTCCGGCACATCGACCGCGCGGCTCTTGCGGGCGTTTGACTGCGCGGTGAGATCGACCAGCGAACTGAGCATCGCCGCGTCGTAGACGTTCATGTCGGTGGGCAGGCCTTCACGCAGGCACTTGATGAGGCGATAATCCTCCATATAGTCCATGCCTCCGTGGCCGGCGCCGGCGGCACGCTCGTTCATTTCCTTCCAGAGCGGATGGTCGAACTCGTCGCGGAGCGTCGCCTGCTCCACCCACTGGTCATTGCGGCCCCGGCCTTCGATGTAGACGCGATCGGGATAGCCCTGGATGATGCCTTTGGTTCCCTGGAGCTGGTGGATGCGGCTGTAGGGCCTCGGCAGGTTCGTGTTGTGCTGCACCATGAGGGTCTTGCCGTTGATGGTCTTGACCAGGCACGTGTTGACGTCGCCCAGCACGTACTTTTCCTTGCGCTGTGGCGCGTCGGGTGGAAAATGTTCGCGCGCCCAGTCCTGCAGCCCGCGCGACGGACCGCTCATCGAGACCAGGTACGACAACCGATCGCCGCGATTGATGTCCATGCAATTGGCCACGGGCCCCAGGCCATGCGTGGGATACAAGTTGCCATCCACTTTCATGGACCAGGCGCGCCGCCACAGGCCTTCGTCGCGATTCTCGAACTTGATGCCGCGCAGGTCGTGCAGGTACCCGCCCTCGGCGTGTACGATGTCACCCAACAGGCCCTGGCGGATGATGTTGAACGCCATCATCTCGGAACGGCCGTAGTTGCAGTTCTCCATCATGACGGCGTGCTTCTTGAACTTCTCCGCCGACTCCACCATGGCCCAGCAATCTTCGATGGTCATCGCCGCGGGCACTTCGGTCGCGACGTGTTTGCCATGTTTCATGGCCGCCAGCATCACCGGCACATGCCATTCCCAAGGCGTGGCCGTGTAAACCAGATCGAGATCCTCTTCAACGCACATCCGCTCGAAGTCCCGCGGCCCGTTCGTGTACGCCTTTGGCGCGGGGTGTCCCGCCGCGACAATCGCCTTGGTGGCCCAGTCGGTGCGCACCTGGCGGATGTCGCACACGGCCGTGATCCGGCAGCCGGGAATCTTGAGTAGGTTCCCGACGTGCCCCCCACCCTGGAGACCGATGCCGACAAATCCGATCCGGACCATGTCGATGGGCGGAGCCGCCAGGAGTCCCGACGCGCCCTGTGCCACCGTGTCGGTGCCGCGCGCGGCGACGGCGCCGGCGACGACGGCGGCGCTGCTGATCTTCAGGAAATCCCGGCGATCCAATCGCGTGTGTGAATCACTCATAGCACTCTCCAGGTGTCTCAATCGCCCGTGAACTTTGGTGTACGTTTCTCGAGGAACGCGCTCGTGCCTTCCTGTTTATCGCGCGAATCAAAACAAATCGCCTGGGCCAGCGTCTCGAAGAGCAGGCCGGAATCGAGATCCACGCGCGCGGACGCGTTGAGCGCCAGCTTGGCCAGCCGAATGGCCAGGGGGCCCCGCGTCAGGACCTTCTCGGCCAGTGCCAGCGCGTGGGTCATCAACTCGACGGCCGGTACCACGGCCGACACCAGGCCCCAGTCGAGCGCACGCTGGGCATCGATCGCATCGCCGGTGAGGATGAGGTGTTTGGCGCGACCGAGGCCCACGATGCGCGGCAACCGCTGCGTAGCCCCCGCGCCGGGAATGATGCCGAGGCCCACTTCGGGTTGGCCGAACTTCGCGTGCGCCGCAGCGATGCGCAAGTCACACGACAGTGCGAGTTCACAACCTCCGCCGAGCGCCAGGCCATTCACCGCGGCAATCGTCACCTTGGGGCACTTGTCGATGGCGGCGAACAGCGACGAATTGATCGCCGCCAGCCCGTCGTCTCGCGTGCGCGCCTTGATGGCATTGATGTCGGCGCCCGAGACGAACACGGTGTCTCCGGCCCCCGTGAAGACGATGGCGCCGACGGAGTCGTCTGTGGACAGCGCGTCGATCGCGGCGGACATCTCGCGCACCGTGGCCAGATCGAGCGCATTGCGGACTTCGGGCCGGTTGACGCGAAGGACGGCCACGCGTCCGTGGCGGGTGATGTCAGTAGTCGTAGACACCTTTGCCCACCTTCTTCCCCAGCCGGCCGGCCTTGACGTGCTGGGACAGGAGCGGGCACGGGCGGTACTTCTCGCCCATGCTTTTGTGCAGATATTCGAGGATGCTGAGCCGCGTATCGAGCCCCACCAGATCGACCAGTTCAAACGGGCCCATCGGGTGATTGAGTCCCAGCTTGAGCGCCTTGTCGATATCGCGCGCCGATGCCACGCCTTCCATCAGCATGTAAAAGGCTTCATTGCCGATGCTCGCATTGACACGGGTGGTGATGAAGCCGGGCGCCTCACGCACGAGCACCGTCTCTTTGCCCATCTGCCGCGCGACCGCTTCAATCGTCTCGAGCGCACGCTCGCTCGACTCGAGTGCGCGGACAATCTCGATGAGCTTCATCTTGTGGACGGGATTGAAAA
This sequence comes from Acidobacteriota bacterium, assembly GCA_005799825.1. Lineage (GTDB taxonomy): Bacteria > Acidobacteriota > Vicinamibacteria > Vicinamibacterales > SCN-69-37 > SYFT01. The sequence continues at coordinate 40,464 of SYFT01000074.1, forward strand.
AATGCATCCCCGCCACACGTGAAGGATCCTTCAGCGTACCGGCCATCTCGGTGATGGACAGGGCCGACGTATTGCTCGCCACCACGGCGCCTGCCGGCGCGTGCGCGTCGATCGCGGCGAACAACTGCATCTTGATGTCCATCCGTTCGGGCGCAGTTTCGATGACGAGGTCCGCGCCCCCGAGCGCTGCGGCCACATCGAAGGTGGTGACCAGGCGCGCCATGGCGGCGTCCGCGTCGGCAACGGTCGTCTTCCCGAGTTCCACGGCCTTGCGCAGGATGCCGTCGATCGTGCCGCGCGCTTTGGCCGCCTGTGCGTCCGAGACGTCATAGAGCCGTGTCTCAAACCCGGAGGCCGCTGCCGCATGTGCCACGCCGTGTCCCATCGTGCCGGCGCCCAGCACTGCAATCGTCCGAACGGTCATCTCAGCCTTTCCCCACAATGTCGTGCATCACATCCACCGCGTGATCGATCTCGGCTTCCGTATTATAGAAGTGCGGAGCGATGCGAATACCAGCACCCGGCCGATAGTCCACGATGACTTCTCGCGCGATCAGGGCCTGGGTCACGGCGGCGCCATCCGGCACGTCGATAATCACCGACGCACCGCGTTCCTGGTCGTCTGTCGGCATGGCCAGGCGCCACCCGCGCTGTTCCGCCGCGTCCATCAGCCGGCGCGTCAGCCGCAACGATTTTTCGCGGATGGCCGGCACACCAACCTCGGCGACGATCTCGTAGCCGGCGCGCGCCGAGTACAACGCCGGCACGTTGGGCGTGCCGCTCTGAAAACGTTCGAGCCCTTCCGCATACGTCACCGGACCAGGGGTGAACTGGAACGGCTCGGCATGCCCTGCCCAGCCGACCGCCGCCGGCTGCAGCGTGGTCATCAGGTCCGGCCGCACGTACAAGTACCCGGCGCCCGGACCGCCGCACAACCACTTCACGCTGCCGCCCACAGCAAAGTCCGCTCCGAGCGCGGTCACGTCAACCGGCACGGCCCCTGCGGCCTGATACAGGTCGAGCACCACTCGTGCGCCCACGCGATGCGCCTTCTCGATGGCCGGGGCCACGTCCTGCAGATGCGCGCTCCGGAACAACACCAGCGAGAGATTGACCAACGCGGTTCGTTCGTCAATCGCGTCCACCACCCGGTCCATCCTTCCCCGCACCGCATCGTCTGACGGCACGGTCACCACTTCGGCGTCGTAGCGTTCGAAGCCATGAAAGAGGTAGTGGTTCGAGGGAAAGTCCAGGTCCTGCACCACGATCCGACGACGCGGACCATCGAAGGAAAAACACGACGCGACGATAGCTTGGGCCACTGTCGCATTCTGGTGCATCGAAATCGTCCCGGGAGGCGCGCCAATGGTCGGGGCCAGGATGTCGCCGGTGACACGGCCAATCTCCCACCACCCCTCGTGCCAGGCACGCACACCGCGCGTGGCCCACTCCCGAGCGAACTGTGAGAGGTGGGTCTCCGTTCGCCTCGGCATGGCGCCAAGCGAATGACTGACGAGATAGGTGCAGGTGTCGAGGATGGGGAATTCGGCTCGCCAGCCGAGGAGCGGATCCATGCCCGGGCAGTTTACCTTGCCGGAGGAGTCGGGGATCAGTATCATGGGCACGCAACGCTTTTTGCAGGGCCGTATGGACCGCAAGACCATCGCTGATTACGACCCCGATCTGCTCATTTTGTTTGACGCCTACGTGCATGGGCACGTGGATCGGCGCGGGTTCCTGGCCCGGGCCACCAAGTTTGCCGTGGGCGGCGTCACCGCCGGCATGCTGCTGGACTCGCTCAGTCCAAAGTTCGCCGAAGCGCAAAAGGTGCCCACGGACGACCCCCGTATCAAGGCGGAGCGCGTTGAATACCCGTCGCCCGCCGGCAGCGGCACGATGAAGGGGTATCTCGTGCGGCCGGCGAAGTCCGCGGGCAGGTTACCGGGCGTGGTGGTGGTGCATGAAAATCGCGGGCTCAATCCGCACATTGAAGACATCACCCGGCGCCTCGCGCTGGACAACTTCATTGCCTTCGCGCCCGACGCGCTGACCCCGCTCGGCGGCTATCCGGCTGGTGGCGAGGACGAGGCGCGTACGCTGTTTGGCAAACTCGACCAGGCCAAGACCCGCGAAGACATGGTGGCGGCCGCCGGCTTCCTGCAGAAACACGCTGAGTGTACCGGGCGCGTCGGCGCGGTGGGCTTCTGCTGGGGTGGAGGCATCTCGAACCTGCTGGCCACCCGCCTTCCAGACCTGGGCGCCGCGGTGCCGTTCTACGGCAGTGCCGCCGCCGAGGCCGATGTGCCGAAGATCAAGGCGCCGCTCCTGATTCACTACGCCGGTACCGACACGCGCATCAACGCCGCCTGGCCGGCGTTTGAGACGGCGCTCAAGGCAGCCACCGTGCGCTACACGATGCACATGTACGACGGCGCCTCACACGGCTTCAACAACGACACCACGCCGCGCTACGACGAAAAAGCCGCCACGCTGGCCTGGACGCGCACCGTGGAGTTCTTCAACATCCATCTGCACAAATAGATACGGCACGGCCCAGGTTTTCACACGAGACGCAGAGGACTGAAGGCTCCTACTGCCCCATCTCGACCCAAACGGTTTTGAGCTGCGTGTAGTAGTCGAGCGCGTGCATGGACATCTCGCGCCCGAAGCCGCTCTGCTTGTAGCCGCCAAAGGCCGCAGCGGTGTCGTACGTGTTGTAGGTGTTGATCCAGACGGTGCCGGCTTTGAGCTTTGACGCCACGTAGTGCGCCTTGCGCACGTCGCGCGTCCACACGCCTGAGGCCAGGCCGTAGATCGACGCGTTGGCCTTGCTGATGGCGTCTTCGACATCGACAAACTCAATGGCCGCAAGCACGGGCCCGAAGATCTCTTCTCTGGCGATCGTCATGTCCACGGTGACATTGCCAAACACGGTCGGCTGCATGAAAAAGCCCTTGCCCGTGCCGATGTCCGTGCGCTCGCCCCCGGCCAGCAACGTAGCGCCTTCCTGTTTCGCGGTTTCGATATAGCGCAACACGCGCTCGAGCTGCGCCTCCGAGGAGATGGCACCGAGACGCGTCTTGGGATTCAGCGGGTCGCCGGCCACCATCTTTTTCGTGCGGTCGGCGATCTTTGCCAGGAACTCGTCCTTGATCGACGACTCCACCAGCAACCGCGACCCGGCCGCGCACACCTCACCCTTGCCATAAAAAATCCCTATCGTCGCACCGCGGACCGCCGCGTCGAGATCCGCATCGGCGAAGACGATGTTGGGAGACTTGCCGCCGAGCTCGAGCGTGATGTGCTTAAGCGTGTCGGCCGCGCTTTTCATGATGCCCTTGCCGGTGGACGTGTCGCCGGTAAACGCAATTTTGTCGATGCCGGGATGGTCCACAATCGCCTGACCAGCGGTGCTGCCCGACCCCGTGATCACATTGAGCACACCAGGAGGGAAACCCAGAGCCGTGGCCATCTCACCCAGCGCCAGCGCAGTCAGTGGCGTCTGGCTCGCAGGCTTCAGGATGACGGTGTTCCCCATCGCCAACGCCGGCGCCACTTTCCAGACGGCGATAAGCAACGGAAAATTCCAGGGGACGATGGCGGCGACAACGCCCACGGGTTCGCGCAACGTGTAGACGAGCTGCCCGCCCTTCACCGGAACGGTTTCGCCGTGAATCTTGTCAGCCCAGCCCGCGAAATACTGCAAGCACTCGGCGGCGGCTGGAATTTCGACCTGGCGGGATTCAGTGATGGGCTTGCCGTTGTGCAACGTCTCGAGACGAGCCACCTCGTCTGCCTGCGCCATCAGCTGCTCGCCCAGCTTGTAGACCAGCCGCCCTCGCTCACGGGCCGACATCTTGCCCCAGGGCCCTTCGAAGGCGGCACGCGCCGCACGCACGGCTGCATCCACGTCTTCGCTTGTGGCCGAGGCCACTTCGGCGATCACCTCTTCGGTGGCGGGGTTGATGACTGGCTGCGTCTTGCCATCCGACGCATCACGCCACTCACCGTTAATCAGCAGTTGTTTCCGTCCGAGCATCATGTGCCATCTCCCAACCGGATAAATCACACGAGGCGTGAAGGCGCTGAAGGATCTCAGCCTACCTAAAGAATCCAGACCAGCGATCCATCATGCTCCTTCTCGCCTCGTGTAACACTCTACGTGCCTTCAAACACCGGTTTGCGCTTCTCGAGACTCGACGCGATGCCCTCTTTCGCATCGCGGCTCTGAAAGAGCAACTGCTGAAGCTCGCGCTCCATCGCCAGTCCTTCGCCGAACCCGGCCTCCGCCCCAGACTGCACCGCACGCTTGATTCGGCCAACAGCCAGGCTCGCCTTGTGGGGCGGCGTGAAGGTCTTCGCGTACTCGATGACAGCGTCTAGGAACGACTGCCCCTTCAGGCGATCGGCGTCCCACACCTCGGTGACCAGGCCCGCGGCCTGCGCCTCGGTCATGGTCATCAGGCGACCGCTGATGATGAGCTCCATCGCTTTCGCCTTGCCGAGCAGGCGCGCCAGACGCTGGGTCCCGCCTGTACCGGGCAGCACACCCAGCGCCACCTCGGGCAACCCGATCTTTCCGGCATCCTGCCTCGCGATGCGAAAGTCGGCCGCAAGCGCCACTTCGAGGCCGCCGCCCACCGTATGGCCGTTGAGCGCGGCAATCACCAGCTTCGGGGTCTGCTCAAAACGGTTTAATGTCTCATTGGCGTGCAGGCAAAAGTAATACTTGTACTCTGGCGAGGCGTCTTTGAGCATCGCAATCGTCGCGCCGGCACAGAAGAACTTCTCTCCGGCACCGGTCAGCACGATCACATGCACCGCCGGGTCCATTCGCGCCTCAAGCACGGCCCGGTCAAGCTCCTGCATCAACTCATAGGAATACGTATTCGCCGGCGGCTCACACAATGTGAGGACACGAACTCCAGCATGATCTGTCACAAGAATTTTATTCATCGTGATCTAAAGCCTATGAAGCTTCCTATATTTCCGTGCGCACGTATTCGAAGTTGATCGGCGTCCTGTTCACGCCGCGCGCCGGAGGGGCGATGTAGTTGGCGAACTTGCCCGTCTCGTAGATGGGCTGGTTCATGATCGACAACAGATACTTCTTGTCGGCGGGACTAGGCAGCCACTCATACTTTCTGCGCGCCCACTCATCGTCCGACAAGATGTGGCCCTCTGGATCCGTGTGAATCGATGCAAACTGCCCAATCCCCCGGTTGAACTTGCGGTCCGGCAGCCGCAAGCGGTCGGAGAAACCGTACTTTTCCAGCGTCTTGTTCCAGCGGGTCACGCCCGACTGGCAGTCGTCCACATACCAATCGCGCAGCACTTCGTTCATGGCGTTGCGCATCGGCACGGCTTCGCGCTTCACCACGCCCTTCTCAACGATATCGAGGTTGTAGGTCGTTTCAACCACGCGATGTTCGGTCCACTTGCCTTCTTCGGCGCGCCCCTTAAGGCCGTTGGCAAAGTAGGACGCGGCGTTAGTCGAGATTTCGTTGCCGTGCAGATCCAGGCTTAGCGAGAACCAGAGGTTGATGTGTTTCTGGATCGTCGGCAGGTCGATGCCGCCGAGCCTCCGCACGTCCTCTGAGAAGCCCGACTCTTTCATCAACTGGCAGGTGCGTTCGACGATGCGGTGGATGCCGGTGTCGCCCACAAACATGTGATGTGCTTCCTCGGTGAGCATGAAGCGGGTGGTGCGCGCCAGCGGATCAAGCGAACTCTCCGAAAGCGACAGCAACTGCGACTTGCCGTCACGGTCGGTGAACATGGTGAACATGAAGAAGTCGAGCCATGTGTCGATGGGCTCGTTGAACGCTTCAAGGATGCGTGGCTTGTCCTGGTTGCCGCTCTGACGGGCGAGCAGGTCCTCGGCTTCGTCGCGACCGTCCCGACCGAAGTACGAGTGCAACAGGTAGACAATCGCCCACAAATGGCGGCCCTCTTCGACGTTCACTTGGAACAGGTTGCGCATGTCGTACAGACTCGGGCAGCGGTGTCCA